>JACQDF010000030.1 GCA_016201205.1 Acidobacteriota bacterium | reverse complement strand
CCGGTCCGCTGGCGCCGGTTCAGGCCGCCAAACGATCAGCCACCGATTGGGTGGCTCTCGGCAACTCAGGCGTCAAAGTAACCCGGCTGGCGCTGGGCACCGGAACGTTCAGCGGCCGCGTGCAGCGCGAGCTCGGCCAGGAGCAGTTCACCCGCCTGGTGCGGCATGCCTACGACAGCGGCATCCGTTTCTTCGAGTGCGCCGACGCTTACAGCGGGATGCAGACCATACTGGCCACCGCGCTCAAGGGAATCCCGCGCGACTCCTATAAACTGATGACCAAGTTCCGGCTGCGCGAGCCGGACAACCCGCGGGCCACCATCGACCGCCTTCGCCGGGAGCTGAACTCGGAGTACTTCGATATCCTGCTCCTGCATTGTGTCCGCGTCCCGGACTGGCCCGAGCAGTACAAGCGCCTGCGTGACGAATTCTCGGAAGCGAAAGGCCGGAAAGTGATCCTCGCTCACGGCGCTTCCTGCCACGGGCTGCTGCCCTTGCGCGCATTCCCGGGGAACAAGTGGCTGGATGTCGCGCTGCTGCGCGTCAACCACAATGGCACCCGCATGGACACCATGAGCCAGAGGGACACCGACGACCTGGGGGATGTCTCCGAGGTCACCTCCCAGATCAGGAAGATTCATTCCCAGGGAACCGGCGTCATCGGCATGAAGATCATTGGAGAAGGCGCGTTTGGAAAGCCCGAGGAGCGGGACGCTTCCATCCGCTTCGTCATGAAGCTCGGCGCCGTGGACGCAGTCACCATCGGCTACAAGAGCCCGGCCGAGATCGACGAGGCCATCGAGCGCATCAACACGCACTTGAACAGTTGAGCTCGGTGGGGGCTTGACGTCGCCCCATATCAGAAATACAGCTTCAGCCCGAGTTGCATCCTCCGCGGCTCGTTGAGCTGCCCCTGCACGCGGCCGAAGTTGGGATCCTGCACATTCGTGCTGCCCGTGCCTGGACGAAAGCGGTTGAAGGCGTTGAACATCTCCCAGCGGAAATCCAGGCGCAACGCTTCTCTGACCGGGAAGGTCTTGGCCAGCGAGAAATTCTCGTTGAGGTTCCACTGCTGGCGCGCCTTGGGGTTGTGACGTGTCGTGTTGCCGGCGCGGTCGGTGGGCTGTGGGCCGAAGAAAGACGGCGGCTGGAAGAAGCGGTCGCTGCCTTTCCAGTTCGGGTTGCCGGTCTGCGCGATCCAGCCGTCGTACGTGCCGACCGTCGCCGCACTGCGGCCGTTAAACAGGATGCCGCCCAGAGCGGCGCTGTTGGACAGCGGAAGCGGATAGCCGCTCGAGTAGAACTCGCTCCCTGCAATGCGCCAGTTGCCCAGAATCCACGCCGCCGCTCCGCCGGTGAGCCATTTCTTGCCTTTGCCGAGCGGCAGCTCATAGATGTAAGTCATCTTCAGGTTATGGGTGAGATCGTATTCGCCGATCGATTTTTCCAGCCTCCGGTTGTAATGGTCCAGTGTCGCGTTGTCCGGGTTGTAGCCGTCGGCGTCGGTGATCAATTTCGAAAGCACGTAAGAGCCCTGCACCGTCAACCCCTGCCCGTAGCGCTTGTCGAGCTTCATCACCAGCGCATGATAGCTCGAGTGCCCGCTCTTGTCGCCGGCGCCCGAGGCGGTGTTGATGTCGCGGAACTGTGGGTAGGGGCGCAGCGCCTGCGCCACGCTCACCGGAGCGCAGGTCGAGCTGAACTGGCAGTTGATATCGCGGTACGGCAAGCGAATTCCGGCGGCGGCCGCCGCCGCCGAGTTCACCGGGCTGCTGAGCAGCGTGCGCCCATAGCGCTCCAGTACGCTGAACGGAAGCTGGTTGTAACGCTTCAGGCCAGCCACCAGATGCGCACCGATGGTGGCGTTGTAGCTGGTCTCCAGAACCAGCGTGCTGCTGAGCTGGCGCTGCACCGAGAGCGTGTACTGGTAGTTTTCCGGCAACCGAACCGCCTCCCCGTCCCAATAGGCAGGGCTGGCCCCGTTGGAGAAAGCGGGATCGATCACCGGGGGCCGGGTGTACGGCGGCAGCCCCTGATCGTACAGGAAGATGGGCGTCACCCCGTTATCCAGGCTGGATGCGGAAAACACCAGAGTCGAGCCCTCGAAGTGAGCGCTTCCGGTGATCGTCTTGGCCACGCCGAAGCTGCGGCCGGCGCTGGCGCGGATGACCGTCTTGCTGTCCAGCGCATAGGCCATCCCAGCCCGCGGGCCGATGCCGCCGAACCAGCCGGACGCAATGGCCCGCTTGTTCTCCCGGCCGGGGCCAAAGCCGGCAAAGCGGAGCGCGCCAGGCAAGTTGTCCGCTTTGGGATTCGGCAGCTTCGGATCCAGGTCGCTCCACTTGTCAGTCTGCTCGACGGGCGGCAGCGTCCATTCATACCGCACGCCGAGGTTCAAAGTCAGCCGTGGAGTCAGTTTCCAATCGTCCTGCACATACCAGGCGTGGCTGCGCCACTGCTGGCCGACGAAGCGGTCGTTCTCCGTGCCGCCCTGGAAGCCCTGGCCGAGCAGGAACGAGGCAAATCCGTTGCCTCCCCCGGTGGACAGGTTGTTGTCGTTAGGAATGCTGGTCGAGCGCCGGTCGCCACGCACCAGGCCGCCGATGGTCTGCTGGCCGAAGCCGTTGTAGTGAATGCGCTCCCAGAGGTAGCCGATCTTGATGGTGTGTTTGCCTTTCGTGATGCTCAGGTCGTCGCCGGCCGAAAAAAGGAAGTTTTCCGAACCGTCATAGGCGCGCGCCACCCAGGTGTTGTAATCGGAGAATTCGGCGATCAGCAGATTGCGGTTGCAGTCCCAGGAGCCCTTCAGACAGATGCCTTTCTGCTCCCAGCCGCCGTCGACCGTTTGCGCGAAGTGGGACTCCTTCCAGAAGTTAACGCCGCCGAACACGTGGTTCACCACCGTCGGCCGGATCACCTTGTCCCAGGTGCCGCGATAAACGTGACTTTTCTGCTGGTCGACGCGGTTTTCGTTCAGCGGGTACGGCAGTCCCGGGAAGCCCTCGGCCCCAGGCTGGCGCTCATGCAGGCCGTAATTGTAAAGAAAGCTGGCGCGGTCGTTCTGGCCGAAGTTGTGATCGGCTTTGATGCTGAACTTGGTCCAAGGATCCAGCGCCGTGCCGACGTTGTTGATGTAGTTGTTGCGAACGTAGTCGCTGGTCCCAGGCGCCGCGCCGTTGTTCATCTTGAGCACGTCCCTGACGAGAGCGGCGTAGTTCCTGGCGATGGTTGAGAAGCGGGCCTGAGGAATCTGGCTATTGGCGAATGGCTGCCGGACGAAGCCAGCGCCGGATGCGCTCGGCTGCGTGGTGGCCGGATCATAGATCGGCAGCGGGCGTCCGTTGCCATCCACCCAGTTGCGAAAATCTCCGTTGTACATTTCAGGCGTGGGCACGCTGAAGCGGCCGCTGCCGGCGCCGACGCGGTTGCGGAACCACTCGCCCGAGGCAAAGAAAAAGGTCCTGTTTCGGCCGTTGTAAATCTTCGGCAGCCAGACAGGACCGCCCGCGCTCCAGCCGAAATCATGCTGCTTGTACTTGCCCTTCTGGTCCTCGAAGAAGCGGCGGCTGTCGAGCGCGTCGTTGCGCAGGAACTCATACCCTGTCCCATGAAACTCGTTCGAGCCGGACTTGGAGGAGAACGTGAGCATGCCGCCCTGTCCGCGGCCATACTCCGCCTTAAAGCCGTTGGTCTCGACGGCGAACTCGGTAATGGCATCGACGGACGGCGTATTGACATTGGCCCACTGCACCGAGTTGAAACGGCCCGTCAGAACCGAGACGCCGTCCAGCGTGGCGCCGTAGGCCCCGCCTTGCCCGCCGCCGACATTGAAGTTATCGTCGCTGGGCATGTTGGCTTCCGGGGTGATCAGAGCGAGGTCAAAGGCTCCGCGCATGGCGCCGCCGACCACCAGCGGCAGCTCGTCCACCAGGCGGTTGGAGACAGCAGTCGAGACTTTGGCGTTGGAAGTCTGGAGCAGGTCCAGCGTGGCCGATACCTGGATCGACTCCGTGGTGGCGCCGACCTCGAGCTGCGCGTTGATCGTCACCGTGCTGCCCGCGGTGACCGTGATGTCACTCCTGACGGCGGCCTTGAAACCCTGCTTTTCCACACGAAGCTGGTAAGCGCCGACGGGCAGGGTCGGGATGGTGTAGTCGCCGGTGCTGGTGGTCTGCGTCGTGAACGCAATATTGGTTGCGGCGTTGGTGGCGACCACCCGGGCGTCCGGGACAGCCGCCCCCGTCGAGTCCGTGACAGTTCCGTTGATGATCCCGCGGTCGGTCTGCGCGAAAGCAGGCGCCATCAGGACCAAGCAAGAGAGGAATCGGTAAATCGAAGCCATGTGGCCCCCCTGGAGTTGATTCGGCCTTATGCTATCAGACGGCACACCTGTCCGCTATGGTGGGGCCTCAGCGCGTCAGCCATTCCAGTTCGGCCATAAAGGAACACCTGATACACCCTCATGCTTCCGGCAAGGGGTCGCTGCTGCGTTGGGTGTGAGCAATGTCCCCCAGGAATTGCCGCGCCGTCACAATCCGAACTTTTCCCCAAACTTCAGCGGGGAAGTGGCCCTGGTTGCCGGTCACCAAATATTGAGCTTCGGCGGCTGCGGCGCACTCCAGGAAAATGTTGTCGTCGGGATCACTGGCGGCGGTCACGGGCGTCGTGGGAGTGACCAGCAAACCGGCCTCCCGGATTCGGGCAAGAGCGGTCGTCACCTTGTCGGGGTGTATCTTGAGCATCTTGAGCTGAGGGCGGCGCAACACTTCTTCGTACTCGGCCATGACCGGCTCGGAAATGCAGAGCTGCACAACCCGGTCCACGACCAGATTGAGGACGGCCTCCGGCAAACCGCCGGATCGGAGCATAGCCGAAACGACGATGTTGGTATCGAGGATGACCCGAATCATGCGCCGGGCTGCTTGTTGCGTTCACGCCGTTCGCGGCGGGCGGCTGCAATCTCGGCGTCGATGTCGACCATCGTGAGCTTGTCTAGTCCCTTCCGTTTCGCGTCCGCTTGGATGTCCTTGAGCCAGTCCGGGGCCGGAGCCAGCGTCTTCACAAAATCCACCACGCTCATGATGAGCACGACGGGTTCGCCGTTGCGCTCCACAAGAAAGCGGTCATTGTGCTCGACGGCCCGGTCCATGATTTGGCCAAATTGGGTTCGGGCGGTAACGGCGGTAATTTTTCGGGTCATGGTGGGCCTTTCTCTTATCTGATTGATTGATCAATCAGTGTCTATAGATCAGAGTAGCCTGACCTGCGGCAGGTGTCAAACATCCGCTATGGTGCGGCCTCAAAGGCTGGAACCGGTGATATAATAGCGCCAGCATACGCTCTGAGGAGGGGTGTATCCATGGGCCTTTCTTCCCGTAGGATGCGTCTGGCCGCGCTGGCAGGGTTTGGTCTGTCCGTTGCCCTGCTGATTGCCGCCGAGTCCAAACCGAAAGAGTTCACGGCGCTTCAAAAGCGCTGGTGGGCCTTCCAGCCGGTCGCAACACCGGACGCACCGGCCGTCAGGCAGCGCCAGTGGGTGAAGACGGAAGTGGACGCGTTCATCCTTGCCAGGCTCGAAGAGAAAGGGCTGAATCCCAATCCGCCCGCCGGCAAAGCAACGCTGTTGAGGCGGGTGACGCTGGATCTGATCGGGCTTCCGCCCACGCTCGAGGAGGTGCAGGCGTTGCTGGCGGATGATTCGCCGGACGCGTTCGCCAAAGTCGTCGACCGCCTGCTGGCGTCGCCGCGTTACGGCGAGCGATGGGCGCGGCACTGGCTCGACCTGGCCCGCTATGCCGACAGCGAAGGCTTCAAGAGCGACGAGACACGGCCCTACGTGTGGCGTTACCGCGATTACGTCATTCGTTCTTTTAATTCCGACAAACCCTACGACCGGTTCCTCAAAGAGCAAATCGCCGGCGATGAGCTGTATCCCAACGATCCCCAGGCGCTGATCGCCACCGGCTTCAACAGGCACTTTCCCGATGAGAGCAACGCGCGCAATCTGATGCAGCGCCGCCAGGAGCTGCTGTTCGATATCACGGACACCGTCGGCGCCGCGTTCATGGGCCTGACTATGGGCTGCGCCAAGTGCCACGACCACAAGTTCGATCCTGTCTTGCAGAAAGACTACTACCGCTTGCAGGCGTTCTTCGCCAACACGCGCATCGAGGACAACCTGTCGCTGGCCGGCGCCGCGGCGCGCAATCAATACCAGGCAAAATACTCCGCCTGGGATGCCAAGACGAAAGACCTGCGGGCCGAGATGCGCCGCCTGGCCGAGCCGCAAATGAAGAGGATGTGGCAGGAGAACTTCGACAAGTTCCCGCCGGAGATTCAGGATGCCATCCTTGAGTCCCCCGAAAAACGCACGCCGATCCAATGGCACATGTACTATAAGGCCAGACCTCAGGTCGAGCATCCCGAAGAAGAAGGCGCCAAGCGGCTCAGGGGCGACGCGGCAAAGCGCTACCAGGAGCTCAAGAAAGAGCTGGCTGTGTTCGACAGCATCAAGCCGGCGGAAATGCCCGTCGCGCAGGGCATGATCGACAACGAGAGCGATCCGCCAAAGACCTTCGTGCTCTCGATCGGCAACTACAGCGCGCCTACAGAAGAGGTCGAGCCGGGCTTCCTCACCATTCTGGATCCGTCGCCCGCGAAAATCGTGAAGCCGGAAGGGTTGAATTCGTCAGGGCGCAGGACGGCGCTGGCCAACTGGCTCGCTGATCCGAAAAACCCGCTGACGGCGCGCGTCCTCGTGAACCGGATCTGGCATTATCACTTTGGCCGCGGTCTGGTGGCCACGCCAAGCGATTTCGGCCTGATGGGCGAGCGTCCCACTCATCCGCAACTGCTCGACTATCTCGCCTCCCGGTTCGTCGAGAACGGCTCGAGCATCAAGAAGCTGCACCGCATGATCGTTCTGTCGAATACATACCGGCAGTCTTCGGCATGGCAGGAAGCGGCGGCCAGGCAAGATCCGGAAAACAAGCTGCTGTGGCGCTTCAATCGCCAGCGGATGGAAGGCGAGACCATCCGCGACGCGACGCTGGCCGTGAGCGGCTCGCTGAACAGCAAGATGTACGGCCCCGGTGTGTTTCCTCCGTTGCCGCCGGGCGTTGTAACCCGGGGCGGCTGGAAGAAGGACGAAGATCCATCCGAAGCCAACCGCCGCAGCGTATATGTGTTTGTAAGGCGCAACACGCGCTACCCGATGTTCGAGGCGTTTGACATGCCCGACACGCATGAAAGCTGCGCCCGCCGCAACAACACCACCACCGCCGGGCAGGCTCTCGAGCTGATGAACAATGAGCTCGTGATGGGCTCAGCCTCCAACCTCGCCCGTCGCGTGCAGAACGATGCCGGCATGTCCCCCGATGCGCAGATCGAGCGCGCTTACCGGCTGGTCTATGCGCGGTCCCCGAACGCGGAGGAGACCCGGGCGGCGCTGGCGTTTCTGGACCGCCATGACAAGATTACCGGCGATCGCAAGGCGAGCTTCACCGACTTCTGTCATATGCTCCTGAACTCGAACGAGTTCCTGTATCTGCATTAGGAGGCCGTCATGTTGCGCAAGCTCGGACATCATTGGCAGGTGCAAACGCGACGCGAATTCTTCACCCAGGCCGGCAGCGGGCTGGCGGGAATCGCGCTGGGCTCGATGCTGGCGCAAGATGGACTGCTCGGAGCGGCCAAGAAGGACCCGATGGAGCCCAAGCCGGCTCATCACCAGCCCAAGGCGAAATCGGTCATCTGGCTGTTCATGGAAGGCGGGCCAAGCCACGTCGATTTGTTCGACCGCAAGCCGGTGCTCGAAAAGCTGAACGGCCAGCCGATGCCGGAGTCATTCGGGCGGCCGATCACCGCGATGGGCACCGCCGGCAACACGCTGATGGCCAGCAGGCGCAAGTGGGAACAACACGGCCGGAGCGGGTTGTGGATTTCCGACTGGTATCCGCACATCGCACAACACGCCGATGATCTGGCGGTCATTCGCTCATCGAAAGCCGACGGCTTGAACCACGTCGGCTCGGTCTGCCAGATGAATACCGGCGACATTCTCGCCGGGCGGCCGTCGATGGGCGCGTGGGTCACCTACGGTTTGGGCAGCGGCAACCGCAATCTGCCCACCTTCGTGATTCTGCTTGATGACCGCGAGCCGGTGGGCGGTCCCAAGAACTGGAGCTCCGGCTTCATGCCGGCGGCGTTCCAAGGGACGCAGTTCCGCACGGGCGATACGCCCATTCTGCACTTGAAGAATCCCGGCGGCGTCGGCGCGGCGCAGCAGCGCAGCAAGCTGGATTTTCTGAAAGAGCTGAACGAGCGGTGGGGCGTCGACAAGCAGGATGACACCGAGCTCGATGCGCGGATTCGCGCCTACGAGCTGGCGTACCAGATGCAGTCGGCCGGTCCGGAGGCGGTCGATCTTGGCAAAGAGACTGACGCCACCAGGAAGATGTATGGCCTGGACGATTCCGAGACCGAGGCCTTCGGCCGCAACTGCCTGATGGCGCGGCGGCTGGTCGAGCGGGGCGTGCGCTTCGTCGAGCTCTACTGCGGCTCGGGCAGCGGCTGGGATGCCCACAACAACATCGAGGGCAACCACGGCAAGTGGTGCCGCGTGTCCGACAAGCCGATCGCGGGATTGCTGGCGGATCTGAAGGCTCGGGGACTGCTCCGGGACACGCTCGTCGTTTGGGGCGGTGAATTCGGCCGCACGCCGTTCAATGAGAAGGGCGACGGGCGTGATCACAATCCCTGGGGCTTCACCATCTGGATGGCGGGCGCGGGCATCCAAGCCGGGCAGGCCATCGGGGCAACGGATGAAATCGGCTTGCGCGCCGTCGAGCGGCCATACCACGTGCATGACATTCACGCCACCATCCTCCACCTGCTGGGTCTCGATCACGTACGGCTCACCTACCTGCACAACGGGCGGGCGGAGCGGCCGACCATCAATGGCGGTCAATTGATCAAGGAACTGCTTGCTTGACGTTTTTCGCGTTCCTCCTCGCCGCGTTTGATACGCGCAATGACAGCGATCTGGCTGAAAGGCTGAAGCGGCGCGAGTCTCCGGCCATGGAGGAGCTGTATGACCGCTACGGCAAACTGGTCTACTCGGTGATCTTCCGCATTGTGAAAGAGGCGGCTGTCGCCGAAGACCTGGCGCAGGAGACCTTCCTCCGCATCTGGAACCGGGTCCAGTTCTTCGATCACGAGAAGGGGGCGATGGGGCCATGGATTTTGGCTGTGGCCCGCAACCGCGCCATCGACTATCTGCGGTCCGTGGACGGGCGGATGGCGCGGAAATCCTCCGAGTTCGAAGGAGTGATGGAACACCCGTCCGCATTCGTGAACATCGAGCGCGACATCCTGAATTCGGACCGCGCGCGCCTGTTGCGCGAAGCTTTCGCCAAGCTGACGCCGAACCAGCGCGTGGTGATCGAGATGGCTTATTACGAAGGGCTGTCGCAGTCCGAGATGGCCGAGCGCATGAAACAGCCGCTCGGGACGGTGAAGACGTGGGTGCGCACGGCCCTGAAGATTCTGCGCAATGAGCTCGAGGAGGCCGTCACGACATGAGCACGCCGGATGATCTCCGCGATCTCTACGAGCTGTACGCGCTGGGCGTGCTCGAAGAGCCCGAGCGGCGCCGCATCGAGGAGGCGCTTCAAAGCGGCTCGGCGGAAGCCATCGAGCGTTTGCGGCAGGCGATTGAGAACAATGCGATTCTGACCGCGTCTGCTCCGCTGCTGGAGCCGCCGCCGGGCTTGCGCAAACGGGTGCTCGCCGGCGTTGGAATCGAGCAGTGGTGGTGGGGCTGGATCGGCGCGCTGGCGGCGGCAGCCGCGGGGCTGCTGGTGGCGGCCTTTTACCTTGGCAATCAGGTGTCCCAGCGCGAGAGCGAATTGGCCGAGGCGCGCAGTCAAGCCGAGCGGCTGATTGCACAATCGGCCCGAACCAACGCCGAGCTGGCGCGCCTGCGCCATGTGTTGAGCTTTCTCAACGCCCCCGAAACCCGCCTCGTCACCTTTGGGCCGAAG
This sequence comes from Acidobacteriota bacterium, assembly GCA_016201205.1. Taxonomy (GTDB): domain Bacteria; phylum Acidobacteriota; class Terriglobia; order Bryobacterales; family Bryobacteraceae; genus CADEFT01. The sequence goes on along the minus strand of JACQDF010000030.1, from coordinate 80,258 downwards.
GATCCCAAGCCGCCACGCGGCCGCCTGCTGGTGAACCCCGCAAGCGGAGTGCTGCTGATCGCGTCGAATCTGCCGCCCGCCCCCGCCGGCAGGATCTATGAGATGTGGCTGATTCCGAAAAGCGGCAAGCCGATCGCCGCCGGTCTGTTCCAGTCCGATGAGGCCGGCAATGCGGTTCATCTGCGCGAAGGCGCCGTATCGGCCGGTGCGGCGGTGGCGGTGACGCTCGAGCCGGAGGCGGGCAGTGCGCAGCCAACGTCCACGCCGCTGTTTGTCGCGGGCTTGTAAATATGCGACTGGTCCTCCTCTTTCTCCTGACGCCGCTTGCTGACGCGCGCGGCTCCGAAACAGAGCCGCGACCGTAAGGGAGCAGATGCGCAAAACACTTCTGCCGTTGTGTTTAATAAGCCGGAAGAGTTACCGCAACTTCGTCTTTCGCGCCGAGTGGCGCCGGGTTCTTCATCTTCGCGCACGAGGTGATGGGTGGCTGGCCGCGGTCGCTCGAAGTGCAAGGCCACTTCGGCCAGGCCGGCAGCCTGTTTGGAGTGCGTGGCGGCAAGATCACCTGCGCCAGGCGCGGCCCGATTGTGAACGAGCGTCCGCCATTGGGCGAATGGGATTCGTACGAAATCACCGCGTCACCGGCTCGGCGTTGTGGTCAAAGACGCTGCCTGACGATGGAACTGGGAACGCAATCTACTTCTTCAGCCCCGCCTGCCAGCCTGAAAGAATATGGATCGGCTCGGCGGCGGCGGACTCCGGCGGCGACAGGATCACAAATCCCTGCCCATCCCTGGTCACGTCGTAAGTGTAGCGATTCCGGAAAGCCACGATGGCATTGGCGTCGAATAAAGGCTGAGGAACTCCCGCCTCCACGGCACCGCGAGCCAGCTTGATACCGGCCGACATCATCTTGCCATCGGGGGACAGGAAGAAGATCTCCTTACCGTCGCCGCGCCACCGCGGATGTGTTAGCCTGGGGCGCGCTCTTTCAGGTGCGACGGCGGGCATTTATCGTCCGCTCCTTACCGCCGTCTTCGTCCAAAGGGTCCTCGTGCACGCTCCACCGCGCGGCAGGATGATACAGCCTGTAGGCGGTACCTTCCCCGTTCGGATCGAACAGACACTCCTGCTGGGGCTCCGGAGGTCTCTCGAATCTGCCCAGAGCACCCTTTAGATAGTCCTCGCACATCTCGATACAGGTCCATTTGCGGCGGAGGCGCTCGCAGACTTCGCCCGTAACGCAGCTGCCGCCGAACGGATCGATCACTACGTCCCCCTCGTCTGTGAGCATGCGTACGAAGAACTCCGGCAGGGCAGCCGGGAATCGGGCCGGATGAGGTTTGAGTTCATGCTTCTCGCAGTAGCGAAGATAGTAGGAGTTGCTTTCCGTGTTCGGAATCGCGATCAGGTTGGGTGGTATTGCAGCGCCGTTGTCACGGGAAAACTTCTCGCTAATGTCGTGCCCGCTCGGACGCAGCTTCGCCCGATAGCCGTTCTTGAGAAGCCCCTTCATGGCATCGCTGTAAGGTACAAGCACGCGCTTGTTGCTCGCCCTCGGCCAGGGTGTAGGTGAAAACCACCACACGACGTTGACTGCGTCTTTCACGCGGATACGACGAACCGTCACCCACTCGGCCGGGCTTGGAAGCTTCGAAGGGTTCCACCAGAAGAACTCTTGGGCGAGGTAAAAACCCACTTCCCGGCAGAGCATTATTGCAAGCTCGAAATGGTACAGCGATCGAGTCGGTTGGCCCGGAATCCACGCGCCGCCGATGTCGATCACGAGGGAGCCGGAAGATTTCAGGACACGCTTGAATTCATGGCCGAACGGCTTGAACCAGTCCACGTACTCGTGGCTCTCCACGTTACCGTAGTCCTTCTTCCGGACGAGGCCGAAGGGAGGGCTCGTGATGACGAGGTCCACGCATTCAGCTTTCAGACCGGCCAGGTATTCCAGCGAATCGCCGAGAACAATTTGACCGCGCCTTGTCTTGTGAAACGGTGACATCGGGTCTGTCCAGTATTCTAGCAACAGATGTGTGCTTCCCTCGGCATTGGGAATCTCTCATCCGCTTTTGCGTCTCCCGGATCTCAGTCATCGGCGGCCAAACGGCCAGGATCTCGCAGGGACCGAACCGCGTGCCGGCTTCCAGCGGCATAATGGTGAGATTATATCGTGTTGATTCGACGCCAGGACTACCGGCGCACGATCAGCTTCCTGGCCGAATCAATCAGCGCCTTCGCCTTCGGCAGCGACTCGATCCCCTTCAGCACCACCGGGTCCGTCTCGACCGTGAGCCTGCGCGCTTCTTCCTGGCTGAAGGCGGTGATGAAGAGCTCGCGGCGAATCTGCTGCTTCAGCCAGTCTTTGTTCTCCGCGTATTCGCCCTCGGTGAACTGAACGCCTTCTTTGAGCAGAAACTGGTGAAACTCGACCAGCGTATTCTCGTCCGGCGTCCATTGCCTGTCGAGCTTCGCCTCATGCACGCTGAAATAACGCGTCGAGAAATTGAAGAAAGCGAACCGCCGCAGCATCTCGTTCTGGAAGCGGTTCAGCTTCGGCCCGGCGAACTTTTCGTCAGGCGCGACGCCGCCGCCGCCGTAGACCGTGCGGCCGCTGTCGGTCAGCTTGGCATCCAGCGGGTTCTGCGTGTTCAGATCCTTCTTATAGTAGTAATCCAGGAAGGAGCCGTTGGTGTAGTCCCGCTGGATCAACCGGCCGCTCGGGGTATAGTATTTCGCCGTCGTCAGCGCGAGGCCCGTGTTGTGCTCGAGCGGATACACGGTCTGGACAAGTCCTTTTCCAAACGTGTTCTCTCCCAGCACCCAGCCGCGGTCGTGATCCTGCAAGGCGCCTGAGACGATCTCGGCCGCCGAGGCCGAATAGCGGTTCACCAGGACGACAATGGGGTACTCGCGGCCGTTGTTTCCGCGGGGAGCGTAATAGGGCTTCTCGGCCGATGCGCGCCCCTTGTGCGAAACCACCAACTGCCCTTTGCGCAAAAAGCGGCCGGCCACTGTAACGCCTTCGCTCAGCAGACCGCCTGGATTGTCCCGAAGATCCAGAATGAGTCCTTTGATATTCTCCTCGCCCAGCCGCTTCAGGTTATCCTCCACCTCGCGGCTGGTGTTCTCGTTGAAAGACTGGATATCCAAATGAGCAATGCCCGGCTTCAGCCAGAACGCATTCTCGACGCTCTTGCGCGGAATCTCGTCGCGGATGATCTCGACGACGAGCGGCTTTTCCACGCCCTCCCGCCCAATGACGACCTTCACCTGCGTTCCCCTCGGGCCTTTCAGCAGGTCAGCGACTTCCGTGCTGCTGAGATTCTCCGTGCGCTTGCCGTTCACTTCCAGGATCACGTCGCCGGGGCGGATCCCGGCCTTGTAGGCAGGCGATCCCGGGAACGGTGCGATCACAATCGTGCGGCGGTTGCGCTCGGAAACCGTCATCCCTACCCCGAAGTAGGCGCCTCGCTGGTCTTCGCGCAACAACTGGAAATCCCGCGGATCGAAGAACGATGAGTGCGGGTCCAGCGTGCGCAGCATCCCCGGCACCGCACCCTTGTAAATCGCCTTGTCGGGATTCACCTTGTCGGCGTTGTTCTCTTCGACCACCTGATAAAGCCTGGTGAACGCCCTGATGCTGGCGCCGATCTCGTTTTCGTCGCCCGCAGCCGCGGAAACCCCCGCCACACCGGGCCCGAACACGCCTCCCAGAATCGTGCCCGCCAGAATCAGGCACACAAACAGTAAGCAAAGGCGTCTGTTGTCGAACAAGAACAGGGCCTCCAAGCCCTCTCCCAGTATATCGCAGAGATTCCGGAAGTCTTTACGGCGGACGGAGAATCCTACGTTACATCGCCCTCGGGCGGCGAACAGGAGCGGCCACGCTCTCCGCCCTGGCCGGTTTCTTGGGCGCCGAAGGACGCAGCGTGCCGTCGATCCTCCTCACCTGGTCGGTGACGCACACCAGAAACATCGGCTGCCGCGCATTCTTGAGAATACCGATGATCCGCTCGTTGCTGTCCTCGAGATAGATCGACCGCCCGTCGGTGACCAGGTGCAGATCGCTGTCCTGCCGCAGCACGTCGCTCAGCCGCCGGCCCATTTCTTTTTGCAGGAATCGCAGCACGCGCCGGATCTTCTGCAAGGAAAAGCCCTTCCGTCGCAGCTCCGCGATCACGGTGATCTCGACCACCTCCTCGCTGGAATAAATGCGCTTGTGCCCCTCATGGCGCGGCGAGACCACCTTTCGCTCATCCCACCATTGCAGTTGCCGCAGGCTCACTCCTCCGATTCGAGCCACCTCACTGCTGGCATAAATGCGGGTGCTCAGGTCCGTATCAGTTTTCACCTTTTTTGTTTTGAACATTACACACGTCTCCCGTCGCGTCTCTTGGGCCTAACAAATTGTATCGAAAATGTAGTGGGTGTCAATAGGCTTGGCGGACGTTGCGGGAATTATGAAGTCGGCGCCTAATATAATCGGAGCTTATATGGAGGAGCGCGCTATCCTTCCGTCACTTCCAGCGTCACCGTGTTGCTCGGAACTCCGTCCCGGATCACCGTGACCGGATTCGCGCCCGGCTGCGCTTTGGGCGGAACCCGGAACCAGATTTCATGGAGGGAAATGGAATCGACTTCCGCCCGAAAGCCATTCACCCACACCGAGACGCCTTCCGTGAATCCGTCTCCGAACAGCACGGCCGGGGCGCCGGAATTCGTCCCCCCCGCTCCTGACAGATGAGGGGCGTCATCCGTTTGCGTGTACCCGGCGGCGGCCGCTTCCCCGTCCACGTACTCTCCGCGCAGCTCGATGAACCGCGCCAGAGAAGCGACGGCTGCTTCAAACCGCTCATTCGTACAGGACGCCATCACATTCTGCCCGTTCGGGCAAATCTTCATTCTGTCTTCGAGAACCGACGGACGGATCTGCTCATAGGCGCGGGCGGCCTCCTGAAAGAGCCAGCCGCCGTGCGTCCCGGTGATGGCGGCGGCGAGGTGCAGCGTCTCGAAGAACAGCCTCCTTAACTCCGGAACGCGGAGACAGCGGCGCATCAGCACGTTCTCCTCCGTCTGGAGCCAGATGGTGTTTTCCGGCCAGCCGAACGCCATGTCCTTGTCCCACGCGATGAACGCGGAACGCTTGCGGCGCTCGAAACGGTAGAGGTAGAAATTGTTGGGAGAGAGAATGCCGTCCACATCGGAAAGAAACGTTTCCACGGCGACCTGGATCACATACCTCCTCAAGTCCAGATATTCCGACACGGCGCTGACAAACTCCGCATCCGGGGAGAGACTGATGGCGCGCATCATAGCCGCCAGCGGGGCGGGATCCGGATCCTTTTCATGGGTCTTGGGCTCGAAGGGCACGGGCGAATAGCGGCTTGGATCCGGCCCGAGATAGTCGAAGTGCCAGGGCTGGGGGGGGACCTCGAACTTGTACAGGTAGCCGTTATTCTCTCCCCACGTGCGCTTCAGGAAATCCTTGTCGATGGATTCGGTGAGGCTGTAGACGCCGGCATACTCGCCGTTCACGAAAAGGCGGGCATGAGCGACTCTCGGCGTCGGAACGCCCGCCCGCGCCAGCACCAGCATTCCCAGCCGGTCTTGCAGCATCGAGGCGTCCTGCACCAGGTTCTTCAGTTGTACCGACTTCAGGCCGAGAAAGTGCTGATCGGCTTCAAACCGGTTGAAATCCACCCGCAGGCCCGGCTTGACGCCGCTGCGGCTGCCTTTGCCGCGAGAACGAATTCCCACGTTCTCGACTTGTTTCCCACGCCATTCGAAATTGCAGGCGTAGTAGGTGTTGTCGAGGTAGTTCTCTTTGAGCTTCCGCCAGTCGGCGGGGTTGATGCGGATGCGCACCTCATGCATCACGCGGTCATCGAAGAGATCGTCCGCGGTCTGCGCCGTCAGAAACAGCGCGCATACCGGCAACAGAAAAATCGTGCGACCCATAATTGACCTCCTCCGGCGGCTACATCACCACTTGCAGGCGGCACACCGCGCTCCAGTACCCAAGACGGTTCGAAACCGGCGCCCGCTGGCGGTCCTCGAGCTTCTCGTGGATTCCGTTCACCTGGACCCGCAGATAACGGTGGACTTTCCAGTTCAGTCCGGTCGTCCAGACCCGGTCGCTGTTGCCGAGAATATTCCCGGCCCGCAGACTGCGCGAAGCAACCCCGGGATGCTCCGCGCTCCCGAAGCGGATCTGCTCATAACGTCCGGCCAGCTCGAGCAGCGGCGTTTCAGATGATTTCTTTCGCAGAGGCCTCCACAGGCCGGTGAGATACCAGCCTCGAGACAGCAAGGGAGACAGATCCTCTCCCAGGATGCTTTGGCCGAGCCGCTGTTCCCGCACGCCGATAAACTCTCCTTTGACGGCGAACGGTCCGGGAGTCCACCGCAGCTCCGTGCCGAAACGCCGGCGGCGTCCCGCAACGTCCATCCGCCGGAAGAAGGTATTCTTCGCGATATCGCGGCCGCGCAAACCGTTCTGCCCTTCGCCAATCTCGCTGGTGGTGATTGCGGCCCCAGCCTCCAGATCGTGGAGGAGCTTCGGCAAGGGAAGGTACCGCGCCGGCCTGGTGGTGAGCCTCGCTGCGACTCCAAGGTCGCCGGCGCCCCGTGAGTCCGAGCTGCGCGCGTTTTCCCCATCCTGGCGAAACACGCCCGCCTCATAGGTGAGAGCCCGTTTCCGCAACCGTCCGTGCACCATGAACCCGACATCGCGGCCCGGCGCCAGCAGGCTGCCGATCCGCGAGCGGTAAATGAAATCCAGTTTGGCCGGACCGGTCAACTGATCCATGCCGAACGGCATCTTGAACTTGCCGCCCTGAATCTGGAAGCGGCGGAAGCGGCGGTAGTTGATGTAGGCGTCCTTCCAGGGCTCATTCGTAGGGGAAAGCTCGCGTTCCAGCTCGAACTCGAAATGGGTGAAGAATTTTCCCTCGATGCCGACACGGGCGCGGTGCAGATCGAACAGATCCTGTTCGCCCTCGAGATCCCGGAACTGGCGGAAGTCCATCTGGAACTTCGCCCGGAAGTCCATGGCAAGCCAGTTGCCGGCTTCCAGCCTTGGGCGTTCCTTCATTCCGAAGCGGATCCCGGAAGGTTCTTCGGCAAACGCCGCGACCGAAAGCAGCAGCCACACCGGTTTCATGCCGCACGCTCCTTTCTGCGTTCGAACGCGGCCGCTTCGAAGAACGCATTCAATTGCCGGACCGAGGCCCGGTCTTCCACGATCACGGACACTTCGCGGCGGCTGTCCATGGATGAGGCCGAAAGCGACAGGCTGCCGATGACGGCGATTTTCTGATCGATGACAAACAGCTTGCCGTGGGATTCGAGTCCCGGAATCGCGCCCTGGCCCAGAACCACGACTCCGACTCCGCGGCGCCGTTCGACCTGCAACACCGAGAGCATCGCCCGATCGGACAGTTTGTGATCGATGACGCGGATACTGCGTCTGGCATCTCGGAACAACTGAGCCATCTTCGGGCGCGCATTTTCAGGGCTGATAATAAGGCGTCCCGAAGGTGTATAGCGCTGATTGCTCCAGTCCGCCTGGAACAGATCGTCCAGGTCCCGGACCAGGAGCGGGTCGCCGGTGAGGAGCGTGAAATCGCTGGTCGAGCGAAAGCATTTTCCGGTGAAGTTGGAGCTGGTGACGAGAGCGACCTTGCCGTCGGCAACCATGTATTTGGCGTGATACTTGGCTTCTCCGGCGTAGGAACGCACCTGCGCTCCCATGCATTCCAGAAAATTGCGCACCTCGGCCAGCCGCTTTTTCCACCCCTTGGCGCGAGGCGTGAACAACACTTGAACGGCGACGCCCCGGTGAATGGCGCCGGCGATCGACGCCAGCACCTGCATCTCCGAGCAGCGGAACACCGTCAGCGACAGCCGCTGTTCGGCGGAACGGATCATTTCCAGAACAGCTTCCAGGCGGTCTTTAGGGGACACCACCACTCGCTCCCGGGATGCGGGAAACGGGATCATCGCAGCACCTCCTCCTGTTCCTGGGTTTGAGTCGCGCGGTTCACCCCGGAGCCAGGCTTGCCGGCCAGCACGGCCAGCAGGACCGAAAGGAAAGCGGTTCCGGCAGCCGCCAGGTGGAAAGCTCCCACCCCGCAGGACATGCCCAGGCCCAGCAGAAGAAAGAAGACCGCAGCATCCTTCGGATTCTTCAGCGGGGTGCGGAAGCGCACCACGCTGGCCACGCCGGCCAGGCTCAGCGCCCGGGCAAAAGAATTGCCGACGACGATCGCCATCAAAGCACCGCAGATGCAGAGAAGAACCTGCGCGTGCTCCAAGGCCGGATTCGATTCGCCCTCCTGAGGACGGCTCCAGACGGCAATGGCCTGCCCCACGGCGGCAGCGACGGCCAGCTTGACGCCATCCATCACGGACTCCAGCGGACCGGAGAATGCCTGGGCTGCCAGTGCCGCTCCCACTCCGCAGGCGGCCCTGATCCACGGCATCGCCTTGCTTGCCGTGGGCAACCAGAGGGCCGTCTCCGCACTGGGATGCAGGGGATGCCACAGGCCTTCGTTGTGCGGCATGCGATGAGAAATCCCTAGCATTGTTTCCTCCTTTGAAGCCCGCACAGGCCCGGCGCACTCCTCCAAGCTGTGGGGGAACTTTCTTTCCGCCGCCCGTGGCTCCGTGTGCGGGCGAGTTCCTCAAACCGACTTGCGGGCTCTTGGAGGTGCAAGCGCAACGCGACGCCATGGCGCAAGAAACGAAAGTTCCTGCGGACCGTGACTCACAAATTGCATCCGCCTCCAGCCTCTCCTGTTGTCCTCAATTCGGTAAGCGGAGTATGCGCTGCACATCCGCCGTCGAGTTTGCAATTGGCGGGCAAGTGTTCGCCTGCATACATCCGGGCCTTGGGAGCGTCAGCCGCCTGTTCTGGTAGTCATCACAGGCAACTTCTCCGAGGTCCGCCTGGTACCAGCGGCCCAACCCAGGCCCCGTACGAACGCCGGCAAAGCCGTAGGGGGTGTGAGGGGATTGCCCCGGCGCTCAATTTCGGGGCATAATCCAAAAAATGCGTATCCAATGACATGGAATCATCTTGCCAGTGTCGTGGTGGCCGCCACCGCGGGCCCGCTGCTGGTCTACTGGCTGATCTGGTTCGTTCGAACCGAAGGACAACTCCGAAAGAGGCGCTAAACACAACGGCAGATGTGTTTGCGCATCCGCTCCCTCACGGTCGCGGCTCTGTTTCGGAGCCGCGCGGCTCAGGGCAGCGCCACCACCTCCATCGCAAAGCTCGCATCCAAGGAAGGCAGACCCTCGAACAGCAGCATGGTGCTGGCCGGGGGACGCGACTTATCCAGAAAATCGAAGCGAATTTTCCGGATTTTATCAACCGTGGATTGCGACATCGGGTAGTAATTCGTCATCACCGTATTGCGCAGCGAGCCTCCCGCCTGCTCGATCGTCTTCTTCATCCGCTCGAAAGCCAGGCGGATGTCGGCGTCCTGGTTATTGAAGGCCATCTGGCTGCTGCTAAGCACGGCCTTGGGGGCGTTCACCAGCGCCACCTGCGAGTAGTTCGGGGAAGCCGCGAGGCCCGCCGGATTCACCACCTCGAGCGGGGCCGCCGGCGCCGCCGTCGAGCGGGCCACGGCCTCGCACTCGACCAGCGCACTGCTCAGGCCGCGTAACACCTGAACGATCGCCAGCGCCGCTTTCGGGAATTGTTCCGCCAGATGCTGCCGCAACTGGCTGTAATCGGCGAGGGCGCTGGTGAAACAGGTGGCGCGGAGGACATCGGCCGGACCGGCTCGAACCGCTCTCAGCGCTACTTGCAGGCGGGCCACGGATTCTTTGAACTGTGGTTCGAGCTTCTCGAGGGCTTCCGGGGCGGTGACCTGCTGGCCGGAAAGAAAAGCCAGACCGTTGGGATTGACAGGCTTCCTTTCGACGGTCACCGCTTCCAGCACCACCTGGGCGCCTTCCTGCGGCAGCGCGCCGACGCGCACCATGGTGAGAGCGGGCAGCGGCTGCTTGGATTCGGTGAACACTTCACTGACGATCGATTGCACGCGGCGCAGATCACCCGTCCCGGCCACAAACGCCCGAACCTTCACAATGGCCGCGCCGTGCGCCTGGCTCCGCAAAGCTCTCAGCCCGTCCCGCACCTGCTGCGACAACAGCCCCTTCGAGGTCATGGGCGCAGTGAGAAAGCCGAGCCGCTGCGGGTCCACCGTCACCGTGGCCGGCGGATCTGGAAGCACCTGGAGGGTTTGCGTGATCTCCTCCTCTTCCTTCTTCTGCCTCCTCTTCCTTTTTTGCGCGAGCAGTAAATCGGCGGACAGAGAAAGGAGCAACGGAACAACCAGGATCAAGCGGAACAATTGCATCGCGTCGCAAGAGATTGTATCAAGTCAGCGCCGGCTTTTCGCGGCCAGCAGATCCTCCAGGTACACGATCTCGGTGGGATAGTCGCTCGTATAACAGGCGTAGCAGTATTCCTGGCCCTCATCCTGCACCGCTTCGCGCAGGCTGCCCAGAGGCAAGTAGCCGAGCGAATCAGCCTCGACGTAGCGGCGGATCTCCTCGACGGAGTGATTGGCGGCGATCAATTCGCTCTTGGTGGGTGTATCGACCCCGTAAAAGCAAGGGGAGACGGTCGGCGGGCAGGAGATGCGGAGATGCACTTCCCGGGCGCCGGCGTTGCGGACCATGCGCACGATCTTGCGCGAGGTGGTGCCGCGCACGATCGAGTCGTCGACGAGCACCACTCGCTTGTCCTTCAGCAGGTGCCGCACGGGGTTCAGCTTGAGCTTGACGCCGAAATCGCGGATCGCCTGCGAGGGCTCGATGAAGGTGCGTCCGACGTAATGGTTGCGGATCAGCCCCATGCGGAAAGGGACGCCCGATTCAGCCGCGTAGCCCAAGGCGGCGGCAACTCCGGAGTCCGGCACAGGCACCACCACATCGGCGTCGGCGGGACAGCGCTGCGCCAGCAGGCGGCCCAGCAGTTCGCGCGACTGGCCAACCGGGCGGCCGAACACGATCGAGTCGGGGCGCGAGAAGTACACATGCTCGAAGACGCACTGCGCTTTCGGCCGGCGTGGCGCGAAGCGCTCGCGCGTCAGTCCTTCCGGCCCCACCATCACCATCTCGCCCGGCTCGACATCGCCCACGTAGATGGCGCCGATCAGATCGAACGCGCAGGTCTCGGAGGCAAAAACATAACTGATCTGGTCGCCGGAAAGCTCGAGGTAGCCCATGGCCAGCGGGCGGAAGCCATGCGGATCGCGGGCGACAATCACCTGGCTCCTGGAAAGCATCACCAGCGAGAAGGCGCCGTCCACCTGGAGGAGCGCGTCGCGGAGCGCGGCCGGCAGGCTTTTTTCCCGTGACCGCGAGATGAGATGCAGGATCACCTCGGTATCGCTCGACCCGCTGAAAATGGCGCCCTCGCTTTCGAGCGTCCGCCGGATCTCCATGGCATTGGTCAGATTGCCGTTGTGGGCCACCGCAATGCGGCCCTTGTTGGTGGCGACGGAAAACGGCTGGGCATTCAGCAGAACGGTGTCGCCCGCCGTCGAGTATCGCGTGTGACCGATGGCTCTCTCGCCCGGCAGGCTGCTGATGACGCTGGGCGTAAAAACCTCGGCGACATGGCCCATCGCTTTGTAACAATAGACATCGCTGCCGTCGCTCGACGCCACGCCGGCGCTCTCCTGGCCGCGGTGTTGCAGAGCATAGAGGCCGAGGTTCGCCAGATTGGCCGCTTCCGGATGGCCGAAGATCGCAAACACACCGCATTCTTCATGAAGCTTGTCAAACATGCCGGTCTTGAGCATGGAGCAGATGCTCCAGCGCTCCCTCCCACAGGTTCCTGAGCGTTTCCACCGGGCTGTCGATCAGCGTATTGCCGCGATTGCGGATCGTCAGCCTGCCTTCCACGGTCCTGCCGATGACGGGCGCCTCGATGCGGTATTGAGCGGCGACGGCCGCCACCCGGTCCGCATGGGTCGTCGAGATGAGGATGCGCGAGGGCGCTTCGTGGAAAAGCGAAAACTCCGGACGAAGGTCCGTATCGAGTTCCAGGGCCGCTCCGATGTTGCCGGGGGAGAAACAACACTCGGCCGCCGCGACGGCGAGACCGCCGTCGCTCAAATCATGCGAAGATTCGGCCAGTCCTTCGGCGATGATCTGCCGGATGGCGGCCTGCACCCGCTTTTCGTAATCCATGTCCAATGCCGGCGGCAGGCCCCAAAGGTCGTCCAGAATGTGTTTTGCGTACTGGGTGCCGCCGAAATGAAGCTCGTCACAGCCGCCGGGCCCGCCGAGCAGAACGATGTCCCGGTCTCGATTCCGGAAGGAAAGCGGAACCGGCATTTGCGTCGGCAGCAGGCCCACGACGCCCATGACGGGCGTGGGGAAAATGGCGGTCAGCTCGCCTCCGGTGCGCGTCTCATTGTACAGACTGACGTTGCCGCCGGTAATGGGCGTCTCAAAAAACGCGCAAGCTTCGCCCATCCCCTCGATCGCTTCGACGAGCTGCGCCATGATTTCGGGCCGCTCGGGGTTGCCGAAGTTCAGATTGTTGGTGGCGGCCACTGGAAGAGCGCCCACCGTCGAGAGGTTCCGGCAGCATTCGGCGACGATCAGCTTCGCGCCCTCGCGCGGCGAGAGAGAACAGTAGCGGCCGTTGCCGTCGAGCGACATGGCCACCGACGCGCCGGTTTCCTTGATGCGAACGATGGCCGCATCGGCGCCCGGGCCGAGCGTGGTGTTGGTGCGCACCATGTGGTCGTACTGACGCCAGATGGACTGCTTCGAGCACAGGTCGCCCGAGCAGAGCAGCTTGCGCAGGTCGGCGTCGAGGTCCATGCTTCGAAAGGTCGGCCCTTTCATGGGCGCCGTGCGATACGGCCTGGTGCGCTGGCGGTCATACATAGGCGCCGCGTCCGTGAGCGCCGCGTTCGGGATCTCCGCCACCACAGCGCCGTGATCCTTGACGCGCAGCATGTTGTCGCTGGTGACACGGCCGATGGTGACCGCATCCAGGCCCCATTTGCGGAAGACGCGGAACACTTCCTCCTGGCGGCCTTTTTCAGCCACCAGCAGCATACGCTCCTGCGATTCCGACAGCATGATCTCGTAAGGCGTCATGCCGGTCTCGCGTTGCGGCACATGCATCAGGTCGATCTCGATGCCCACCTGGCCGCGGCCCCCCATTTCACAAGTCGAGCACGTCAGCCCGGCGGCGCCCATGTCCTGGATGCCGACGACGGCTCCGGTTTGCATCGCTTCCAGACACGCTTCGAGCAGCAGCTTCTCGAGGAAGGGGTCGCCCACCTGCACATTGGGGCGTTTTTCTTTGGATTCTTCGGTGAACTCGGCCGAAGCCATAGTAGCGCCGTGCACGCCGTCCCGGCCCGTTTTGGCGCCCGCGTAAATGACGGGATTGCCGTCGCCGGCCGCGCGTGCATAGAAAATGTCCTCGCGCCGCACCACTCCCAAAGCGAATACATTCACCAGCGGGTTGCCGCCGTAGGACGTCTCGAAGACGCACTCGCCGCCCACCGTGGGCACGCCGAAGCAATTGCCGTAGTGAGCGATGCCGCCGACAACGCCCTCGAGGAGACGCCGGTTGCGCGGGCCGGATTGCGGGTCGTCCAAGGGACCGAACCGCAGCGCATCCATCACCGCGATGGGCCGCGCGCCCATGGTGAAAATGTCGCGCAGGATGCCGCCGACGCCGGTGGCCGCACCCTGGAACGGCTCGATGAAGCTGGGATGATTGTGCGACTCGATCTTGAAGACGATCGCGTAGCCCTGGCCGATGTCGATGATGCCCGCATTTTCCCCGGGCCCCTGGACAACCAGCTTGCTGCGCGTGGGCAGTTTCTTCAGGTGCATTCGCGAGCTTTTGTACGAGCAGTGCTCGCTCCACATGACGCTGAAGATGCCGAGCTCGGTAAACGCCGGCTCGCGGCCAAGCAGCCCGACGATCTTCCGGTACTCGGCTTCGGTCAGGTTGTGGCGCGCGAGGACATCCGGGGGAAATTGGGTCATTTCACTTGGAGCGCGGGGGAGGCGACCATGGATTGGAGCAGGACGAGCCCGTCGGTGGACCCCATGAGAGGGTCGGCGGCGCGCTCGGGATGGGGCATCATGCCCATGACGTTGCGGCCGGCGTTGCAGATGCCGGCAATGTCGCGCAGAGAGCCGTTGGGATTGGCGGCGTACCGCAGCAGAACGCGGTCCTCGGCTTCCAGGGCATCCAGCGTGTGCGCGTCGGCGACATAGCAGCCTTCGCCGTGCGCGATCGGGATTCGCAGAATCCGGCCTTTCTGCGCCATCGACGTGAACGGAGAATTCGTGGTTTCAACGCGCAGCTCGACCGGTGAGCAGATGAACTTGAGGCCGCGGTTCCGGATCAGCGCCCCCGGCAGCAGGCCGCTCTCGACCAGGATCTGGAAGCCGTTGCAGAGGCCGAGGACCAGGCCGCCATCGCATGCGAAACTCCTGACAGCGGCCATGATCCTGGAGAACTTGGCGATCGCGCCGCAACGCAGGTAATCGCCGTAGGAAAAACCGCCGGGGAGGATGACGGCGTCGACATCGCCGAGACTGCTGGAATCATGCCACAGCAATTCCGCTTCCTGGTGAAGGTTGTGCGTGACCGAGTACCAGGCGTCGTGATCGCAGTTGCTGCCGGGAAAGACGACGATCCCGAATTTCATGGCGGGAACACTTTAGTCTAGCAGAGCCGCGCCACTCCGTGTTCCGGCTGATTGACGAAAAATTCGAAATTTCGAATGTCTGCGCATCCGCTCCCTGACGGTCGCGGCTCTGAATCGGCTGAACCGAGCCGCGCGCGTGAGCAAGCGGTCTCATACGCAAACATTAATGACGCTGTGTCTAGCTGGCGGCCGGCGCCGCCTTCTTGCGTGCCCGCGACCTCTTTTCCGCGGGCGGCTGCCGGTCGCTCTTCTTCAGGTTGGGCAGAACGATAGGCGCGACGAACTTCTTTTCGCCGTGATCGTCAAACTTGATCACAACGACCTCTTCAGAGCAGGAGAGGACGCTGCCGAGACCGAATTTGTTGTGTTCCACCTGAGCGCCGGGAGCGAAGGCGGGCTTATAGGCCATGAAGAATGATCCTCAGTGGGTAGTATAACAAGCGCTGATCGCTGTTGTCATCCGCGCACATCCGTTCGCTGTTGCCACAGCCTCTCCTGTTCTGCTTTATCCTGAACATCATGCGCGTCCATATCCTCCTCGGTTTCCTTGCCGCCGCCGCGTGCGCCCAGCAGGCCCCCAAGTTCGAGTTCTGGCCCGGCGCCCAGTATGATCCGGCAATTCCCACCTTCCGGAAAGTCCTTGGCTACGACCCCGGCGAGCGCATCAGCTCGCACGCCAATCTGATCCGCTACATGGAAGCGCTGGCGGCAGCCGCTCCCGCACGCATGAAGGTCTATGATTATGCGAAAACCTGGGAAAGCCGCCGCCTGATCCATGCTGTCCTTGGGTCGGAGAGCAACCTCCGCCGCCTCGATCAGATCAAGAGCTCGATGCAGCAGCTCGCGGACCCGCGCAAAACTTCCTCCGAAGCTGCCCGCAAGCTGTTCTCTTCTCTCCCCGCCATTGTTTGGCTTGGCTACGGCGTGCACGGAAATGAAATCTCCTCGCCCGACGCGGCGCTGCTCACGGCGTACCACCTGCTCGCTGCCCGCAACGACAAAATGATCCAGGAGGTCTTCGCCAACGTCCTGGTGCTGATCGACCCCATCCAGAACCCCGATGGCCGCGACCGGTTTGTTCACAACTTCGAGATCGCCGAAGGTCTCGAGCCTGATTCCAGCCCGCTGGCCGCCGAGCACAACGAGCCGTGGCCCGGCGGCCGCACCAACCACTACTACTTCGACATGAACCGTGACTGGATCGCGCTGACCCAGCCGGAAACGCGCGGCCGCATCCGCTCGCTGCTGGAGTGGTTTCCGGTGGTCTTCGTCGACCTCCACGAAATGGGCCCGGACTCCACTTACTACTTCGCTCCCGAAGCCGATCCCTTCAACCCGCATCTGGCCGAGGACATTATGGAGAGTCTGAAGTGGATCGGGAAGAACAACGCGAAGTGGTTCGACCATTTCGGCTTCAGCTATTTCACGCGCGAAGTCTACGACAACTTCTATCCCGGCTATGGCGCCAGTTGGCCCTGCTACTACGGCGGCGTCGCCATGACCTACGAGAACGCTTCTTCGCGCGGGCTGCGGATGCGCAAGACGGATGAGACCGTCTTCCATTTCCGCGACACCGTGCGGCGGCATTTTGTCGCCTCCCTGTCCACGCTGGAAGCAGCCGCCCAGCACCGGGAAAAGTTTCTCGAGAAGTTCTACCGCTTCCGCCAGAATGGGATCGAGGAAGGCGGCAAAGAGCCGGTGCGCGAGTATGTTCTGCCACGCACCGGCAACGTCACCGCTGTTGACAAGCTGGCCGGCCTGCCGGTTGAGCAGGGCATCGAGGTGAAACGGGCAACCGCGCCGGTGAAAGTGCAGAACCGCGAGCTGCCCGCCGGCAGTTACGTGATTCCGCTCGCCCAGCCTTCCAAACGCCTCATCCGCGTCCTGCTCGATCGCAACGTCCCGATGGAGGAAAAGTTCATTCAGGAACAGGAGCGCCGCCGCGCCCGCAAGCTGCCCGATGAGATCTACGACGTCACCGCCTGGTCGCTGCCATTGCTTTATTCGGTCGAGCTGATCTCGAGCGGCTCGACGACGGCAGGAGCCTTCGAGCCGGTGAGGGCCGGAGTGATGCCGCAGGGCAAGATCGTGGGTGGCAAAGCGACTGTCGCGCTTCTTGTTCCCTGGGGCTCTTCCGGGGCGGGCCGCTTGGTGATCGCCGCCCTCAAGCAGGGTTATCGCGCCTGGAGCAGCGATAAAGCCTTTATCCAAAATGGCCGCAACTACGGCGCCGGTACGCTCATCTTCAAAGTGAAGGAGAATCCGGATGCGCTGGTCGAGACGCTGGCGAAACTCGCCGCTGAGCACGGTGTCGATGTCTACGCCACCGGCACCGGCTGGGTCGACGACGGCGTCAACTTCGGCAGCCGCAACGTAATGCCGCTGAGAAAACCGGAAGTGGCGCTGGCCTGGGACCGGCCCACGTCGCCGGGATCCGCCGGCCATACCCGCTTTGTTCTCGAGCGCCAGTATGGCCTCCCGGTGACCCCCGTCCGCACGCAGCAACTGGCCTCAGCCGATCTGGCCCGCTTTCATGTGCTGATCCTGCCGGATGCCGGTTTTGGCGATGGCTACAACGCGGTGCTCGGCGCCAACGGAGCACGCCGCATCAAAGATTGGGTCTCCGCCGGTGGCACGCTCATTGCGCTGGGAGGCGGCGGCGCCGGCTATCTCGCCGATCCTCGCGTCGCGTTGCTCGCGATTTCGCAGGAGAACCGGGTGCGGCAAGGCGAGCCGCCCAAGAAACCGGATCCCAGCGAAACCCGCGTTCCCGGCAAGCTCTTCATCAAACAGGAGGAGTTCGACAAGGCGATCCAGGCCGACGCCGAATTGCCTGACCCCGTCGCGGGCGTTCTGGCAAAAGCGAAGCTGGATCCGGAACATTGGCTGACCGCCGGCGCGGGCGATTCCGTCTACGCCATGGTCGACGGCCGCGCCATTTTCACGCCCATCAAGCTGGACAAGGGTGTGAACGCTGCCGTCTTCGCCGGGCCGGAGGAGGTGGCCGCTTCCGGCTACATGTGGGAGGACAATCGAAAGCAGCTTGCCTATAAGCCCTTATTGGTGGTGCAGCGCGAGGGCCGCGGGCAGATCATCGCATTTACCGCGGACCCCAACTTCCGTGCGTTCATGGATGGGATGAATGTGCTGTTCCTGAATGCGGTGCTGCGGGGACCGGCGCGGGCGCGTCCGGCGCCGTAGCGATCTTACGCGGCGGCCTTCGACAGACGCCCGGTTAGACGGGACTTGTAGCGGGCGGCAGTGTTCTTCTTAATGATGCCCCACCTGGCCGCGCGGTCAATGACGGAAAAAGTCTCCGGCAGCAGGGCCTTCGCTCCGGCCACATTCTTCTCATCCAGCAGACGCCGGAACGAGCGGATCTGATGCCGCAGCCGCGACTTACGCTGGCGGTTCACTTCCGTCCGCCGCCTGGTCATCCGCATCCGTTTCAGCGCAGAAAACGTATTTGCCATTCCTTACACCAATTTCCTTTTGTTTGACGAGAGCGCTGTAGCAAAGTGGTGTCGGCCACATCGAGCGCTTCTAACAGCATATCTGAGGCCGTCGGCCCTGGTCAACCGCAGCGAAATGGGCGGGCGGTTTTAAAGTGGAATCCATACGGAGGCTGGCGTTCAGAACGAGAAGGCAAGCTTCTGTTTTCAGCCGCCAAGCGCGTTATCATTCTCTTGTGATCCGTCGCCTCTACGTTCATAATTTCCGTTGCCTGGAAAACTTCGAGTTGCCAGTCTCGGGCCGGTCGTCCGTGCTCCTGATTGGAAACAACGGCTCCGGCAAGACAACGGTTGGCCTTGCGTTGGAGATTCTACAGAAGATCGCGCGAGGTACGAACCGAGTGGGCGATCTGATTGAGCCGAAGGACATTGCTCGTGGACGCACAGATGTGCCTACGCGATTTGAAATCGAAGTCGAGCTGGAAGCCGAGATCTACCAGTACGTTGTTGCTCTCGAACTCCCGAAAGGGTTCAAAGAACTTCGCGTACGCGAAGAGAAGCTCGCGGTTGGCGGCAAGCCTGTCTACACCCGAGAATTGGCGCAGGTGCATCTTGCAAGAGCAGGCCAGGAGAAAGAGGCCGATTTCCGAATCGACTGGCACCTGATGGCTCTCCCGATAATTCAGCAACAATCGACGAACGATCCCTTATCCGTCTTCAAGCAGTGGCTTGCTCGGATGCTGATACTTCGGCCAACGCCCAGCCTGATTCGAGGAGACTCCAAAGAAGAGATGCTGCAGCCGAATCTTCAGGTCACAGACTTTGGCGCTTGGTTTTCAGGTCTCCTGGCTTACGCCCCATCCGCGTATACCAAGATCGACGACTATCTCAGGCAAGTGATGCCCGACCTCAAGGACATCAAGAATCCGGCGGACGGCAAAGACTCTCGCAGGTTAGTCGTCCAGTTTTCCAACGACCAGGGGAGCGTGAACCTTCCTTTTGAGGATCTGGCCGACGGCGAAAAATGTTTCATGATATGCGCCCTGGTGCTTGCCGCAAACGACGCTTATGGCCCGCTGTTGTGTTTCTGGGATGAACCTGACAGTCACCTGGCACTGTCCGAAGTTGGCCACTTTGTGCTGGCTCTGCGCAAAGCTTTCCAGTCTGGCGGTCAGTTCATCGCTACTTCACACAACCCCGAAGCGATCCGCCGTTTTT
This sequence comes from Acidobacteriota bacterium, assembly GCA_016201205.1. Taxonomy (GTDB): domain Bacteria; phylum Acidobacteriota; class Terriglobia; order Bryobacterales; family Bryobacteraceae; genus CADEFT01. The sequence continues at coordinate 60,862 of JACQDF010000030.1, read as the reverse complement.
CCGACGAGAACACACTTGTGCTTTACAGGAAAAGCCATCTTGAGCCCACGATCGTGCGTCCGCTCGACGAAATCGAAGTCAGCGGGGATCTCGTTGGCGCCCTGGTCCGCGGCGACGTGGAGCCATGAGTGTCAATAAGTATAAGCCACACGTCTTGGTGCTGCCCGAAGACGATGCCAATCGCCAATTGGCAAACGGCTTTCTCCTGGGTTTGGAGCAGCCTGTTCCTACGAGGCAATCGGTCTGGCGATGGCGCAAGATTGTCGTCAAGAAATTGACACAATTTGGGAGGACAATCTCCTTCGGCACAATGCAAGCGAGCTTGTCCGGCTACGCCAGCACGTACGTCCGATCTTGTTCCAGTCCAGTTAAGTGCAGCTAAGCCGTTGATTCTATGGTGCGCCTGGGGTGACTCGAACACCCGGCCTTCTGGTTCGTAGCCAGACGCTCTATCCAACTGAGCTACAGGCGCAGCGGAACACTCTCAAGCTAGCACGTCCGGCGTTGCCGGCGCAATTTCACGCTAACGCCGCCAGCGCCTGCTTCACCTGCTCGGCGTGACCGGCCGCTCTTACATTGCGGAAGATGTTCCGGACGCGGCCATCTTTGCCGATCAGCAGCGTCGTCCGGGCGATCCCCATGGACTTCTTGCCGTACATGTTCTTCTCCACCCACGCCCCGCAGGCTTCGGCAGCCCGATGCTCGGTGTCGCACAGCAGCGCGAACGGCAGGTTGTATTTCCTCTTGAACTTCGCCTGCGCCTGGACGGTGTCCCCGGAGATGCCGAGAATCACCGCATCGAGGTCTTGAAAATCGGAGATTGCGTCGCGAAACTCGCACGCCTCCACCGTTCAACCCGGCGTGTCCGCCCGTGGATAGAAGAACAGCACGGCGTTACGGCCGGTGATACCGGCCCAGTCAAACGCCGCGCCTTCATCAGTGAGAAGCGGGATGGCCGGGGCGGGATCGCCTTCCTTCAATGGCATACAAAGCTCCATTCTCCAGGATTCCGGCAGCCGGCCGAGATCCTCCGGTGTATCGATGTCGTACCATGGAGCGCCGACATGCACGCTGAGCGCGCAGCGCAGCACGGCGGCGGCGGTGTCACTGAGAGCCGAGCGCGTGGACCAGCGCACGCCTTCGAACATGCGCGGATGGATGCGGCGGCAGGAAATCGCATAATAGCCGCCATCCTCGGTAGGCCCCAAAGCCACGTCGGCATCAGCGTTCAGCAAGTCGCGTAACTGCGCCGCGGGAAGCTGCGGCGCGTCGCTGCCGGCGATCATCACTCGAGGTCGGCCCTGGCCGAGAGCCGCCTCGAGCGCGTGGTACATCCGCGCGCCGAGGTCGCCTTCTACTTGCAGTCTTCGCACAGCCGCTTGCGGCCAGGCCTCGGTGGCTACGTCGGTATGCAACTCGAGATCACCCAGCCCTTCCAGCCGGCTCCACGTGTCGGATACCATTCGCTCGTGCAGAGCGGCAGCCTGCCCGGGTGTCAGGTGCGGCGATAGCCGTGTCTTGACCCTGCCAGCCACGGGGGCTTTGGCGAACAGGAGGATCGCCGGGCGCACCGCTTCAGGCTAGCACGCCTTCCGATGCGCTAAACTAATAGCGACCACTCTACATCCTTGAGGAGGATCTGGGTACTCCATGCTGAAGAAGTTGATCCCCGCCAGTGTCGCCGTGGTGCTTGCAGCCAATCTGCTCTCTGGCTTCCAGAAAGGCGACCCGGACAAGGGCAAAGAACTATTCGAGCAGTGCGGCGTGTGCCACAACGCCGACAGCGAGGAAAAGAAAATGGGCCCTGGCCTGAAGGGGCTTTTCAAGAAGGCGAAGCTCAACAACGGCAAGAAGCCCACCGAGGAAACCGTCCGCGGCGTCATCAACGAAGGCGGCAACGGCATGCCAGCCTACAAAGAAATCCTCAGCGACGAAGAGAAAAACCACGTCATCGCTTATCTGAAGACGCTGTAAGCTCCGCCCTCAAGTTGAGACAGGCTGGATCGAGATGATAGATTAGAAAGTGCAAGGCCTGCCTTCTTTGCGTCCCCGTCGTCTAGCCCGGCCTAGGACACCGCCCTTTCACGGCGATAACACGGGTTCGAATCCCGTCGGGGACGCCAATTCAATTCCCCAAACCGTCATGCTAGAGTTGCGTTGAATCGCATGAACGATGTGGTGGTGGCCGCCGCCCAGTTCGAGACGCGCGACCAGGACAAGCACTACAATCTCTCGATCATCGAGCGGCTGGGCGGCGAGGCTGCGCGGCAGGGCGCTCAGCTTGTGCTTTTTCACGAGTGCTCGATCTCCGGCTACACTTTCCTGGAGACGCTGACGCGCGCCGGGACGGAAGCGCTGGCCGAGCCCGTGCCGGGCCCTTCCGTCGAGAAGCTTCAGAGGATTGCGGCCTCCTTCGACATCGCCGTGTCAGCCGGGCTCATCGAGCGTGACGGCGATCACCTTTACAATTGCCAGGTGGTCGTGACACGCGACGGGTTGATCGCGAAGCATCGCAAGATCCACGAGTTCATCAGCGAGCACATCACGTGCGGCGACCGCTACGACGTCTTCGATTACGCTGGCTGGCGCTTCGGCATGCTGACCTGCTATGACAACAATCTTCCCGAGAATGTGCGGCTGACGGCGATGATGGGAGCTCAGATCGTGCTGATGCCGCATGTCACCGGTTGCCTGCCGAGCCCCATGCCGGGACGGGGCGTTGTCGAGCCGGAGATCTGGCACAATCGCCAGCGGGATCCGGTGCGCTGCCGCCAGGAGTTTGATGGCCCCAAAGGCCGCGGCTGGATCCTGCGCTGGCTGCCTGCGCGCGCGTGGGAGAACGGGGTGTATGCGCTCTACGCGAATCCCATCGGCGTCGAAGGCGGCGCCATCAAGCCGGGCGGCTCGATGATTCTCGATCCCTACGGCGAGATTCTCGCCGAGTGCCGCTCGCTGGGCGATGAGGTGGTGACCGCGACCCTCATCCCGGAGAAGCTCGAGCTCGCCAGCGGCGGATCCTACATTCGCGCGCGTCGGCCCGAGCTCTACGAGAGGATGGTGGCCCCGAATCCGCAGCTTCGGCCGGACAAACGCCCCGAAGTTTACTGGAAGAAGCACAAGTAGTGTACGCCCGGCAACCCAACCTACACTTTGTCGGGGACCACGTAAGGCGCTCGATACTGGCGGCGCAGCAGCTTGTCGGCATCCGCATCCTGAACGAATTTTTCCCTGGCTGGATCGAAGCGCAGCTCCCGTCCCAGCCGGTAGGAGATGTTGCCCAGATGGCACAACGCCGTGGACAGGTGCGTCTCGCGGATCTCCGCGTTCAGCAATTCGCGCTTGCGCGTTCGCACGGCTTCGATGAAGCTGGCGTAGTGGCTGGATTCGGGCGCCGCTTCGGCTTCGGGTTCCGGCTTCTGGTTGCGGCCAAGCCACCAGCGGAAGCGGCCGTCGGTGTCGATGCGCAGATGTCCCTTGGAGCCGAAGAAATCCCAGGTCATCGGCTCAGAGGTATAGAGGCCGCGGATCTCGCCCACAATCGCTGAGCCATCGGCATACTGCCAGGTGACGTTCTGCGTGTTCGGTGTTTGTGCCTGGTCCTGGTAGCCGAAGCGCCCGCCCCAGGAGTGCACCTTGACGGGCAGTTCTTTCCGCATCCCCCAGCGGGAAATGTCGACCAGGTGGATGCCGTTGTTCCCCAATTCGCCGTTGCCGAATTCCCAGAACCAGTGCCAGTTGTAGTGGACAAGATTGGCGTGGTAGGGCTGGTCGGGCGCGGGGCCGAGCCACAGGTCCCAGTTGAGCCAGTTGGGCGGAGGCTCGGTGGGTTTAAAGCCGATCGAGTCGCGGTTGCCTGGGAAAAACCATTTCGCCAGGTAAAGGTCGCCGATGACGCCGTCGTGCAGAAGCGCGACCGCTTTGCGAAAACGCCCGCTCGAGCGGCGCTGCGTGCCGCCCTGCACGATGCGATTGTACTTGCGGGCGGCTTCCACCAGCTTCTGTCCTTCGAAGATGTTATGCGACACCGGCTTTTCGACATAGACGTCCTTGCCGGCCTGGATGGCCCAGATAGCAGTGAGCGCGTGCCAGTGGTTGGTGGTGGCGATGACGACGGCGTCCACGGATTTGTCGTCGAAGACGCGGCGCATGTCGGATTCGACGCGCGCCCGGCGGCCTGTTTTCTGAAGCACCGCGGCAGCGGCTTTCTCGGCGCGGTTGCCATCGGGGTCGACCACAGTGGCGATTTCGACGCCGGAGACGGCGGTGAATTCGCCAAGCAGCGCGCTGCCCCGCGAGCCCATGCCGATGATGGCGATACGGACCGGGTTGCCGGGCTGCATGACCGCTAAGGCGGCGGCCGGGGAAAGGGAGAGGAAGTTACGCCGGTTCATGGGAGTATTATGTCATCGTTCCCTTTCAGAACACCCGCCTTTTCAGGCGATCGACGGTGAACTTGGCGGTGTCGGCAACTGCCATCACCGTCATCACACCGGCCTGCACCGGGTCGGACACAACCAGATCCGCTGCCTCGGGGACGCTGCCGGCCATATTCAGACTCACCACCAGCAGACCCTGCTCGCGCACCTCCCGCACTGCTTTCTCGATCTCGCCTCCCATCAACGAGCCCGCCAGAACCACTGCTTTCGCGCGCGGAAGCCGGGCCACCGCTCGAACGGCTTCCGCCAGCGGCTTCTCGCCCACCAGCGGAATCGTGTCCACCGAGATGTGCTCGCCGCGGATGTTGTGCCGGTCGGCTTCCGAGATGGCGCCGATGGCGACCTGGCCAACCTGCGCACCGCCGCCGATGATAATGATGCGCTTGCCGAAGATCCTCTGCATCGTGTTGGTCAGATCCGCCTGTTTCACGACGGCCAGGCCGGCCAGGTCGGCCTTCAGGCGGTCGACTTCGCCTGGCAATTGGATCTCGAAGTAAATGCGAGCCTCGTCCGTGGTGCTGGCGAGAATGGCAACGCTGGTAATGTCGCCTTCATGCCGGGCGATGACCCCCGTAAGCTGGTGCAGGACGCCGGGGCCGTTGACGGCAATGACTTCCAGTCCGATGGTTTCCGTCATGGTTGCCGATGTAAGAGTAAGCTTAGCAGGAGGATTCCCTTGTTAGAATTGGGTGTGCCCCGGGACGCTGTGGCGCGCGATCAGATCCTGTTGCTGCTGCGTGAAAGGATTGTCGGGTTCGCGGCATCTCGTTATCGGAGGGATCTGGCCGAAGACGTGGCTCAGGAAGTCATCATGACGCTGGTCGAGAAATACCCGCACGTGATCGAAGCCACGGACCTGGTTCCGCTGGCATTGGAGATCGCCCGGCGGAAATTGATGGGCATGCTCGCCAAGAGCTACCGCCGCGGGGAGAACAGGCAAGTACCGGCGGACGACCAGCCGCTGGCGGATCCGCACCCTGATCCGGCTGCCCTCGCCGAGCGGCGCGAGCAGATTCAGCGCCTCCGGAAGGCGATGGCCCTCCTGGGGGAGCGCTGCCGCGAGCTGATTCGCTACAAACTGGAAGGCAGAAGCTTTTCCGAGATTCAGGCGATCCTTCACGTCGAGTCGATCAACACGATCTACACCTGGGACCATCGCTGCCGGAAACAACTGCTCGAATTCATGGGAGGCGGTTGGGAGGGCAAGACATGAGCGGCCCGGACAAACAGGACAATCAGCCAGTAGACCCAAACAAGTTGGTGGGCGGCTACGCAACGGGCAACCTTTCGCCGCCCGAGCAGCAGGTGCTGTTCCAGCGCGCGCTCGAAGACCAGGCGCTGTTTGACGAGCTGATGAGTGAGCAGGCTTTGAAGGAGCTGCTGGAGACGCCCGGCGTGAAGGCGCAAATGACGGCGGCGCTGACGCCGCGTCCATCGCTGTGGAGCCGGATGCGCGACTGGCTCACCCGGCCGGTGGCTTGGGGCGCCGCCGGTGCACTGGCCACCGCGGCGGTGTTGCTGGTGATCCTGACGCCACGCCCGGCGGTGGAGCCGCAGCCGGCTCCGCTCGCCCAAAAGGCGGCTCCGGCGGCGGTCCCGGCGGAAGAGAAAGCGGCTGCCGCGGCGCCCAGGCCGAAGGCAGCGCTGGCCCGTGTCAAAGCGCCCCCGTCGTCCGACGTCCGCGTGGTTCCGGCTGCCCCTGCCCCGGCAGCCGAACCTCCGGCGGCGCAAGTGGCCATGAGCGTGGCCGAGCGCGAGCCTCGCATGGAGCGTGACGTTCCCAAGGAAGCGGCGGCAGCGGCCGGCGCCATCCAGCCGCGGCTTTCGGTGGATTACGCAGTGCTGCGGCAAACGCCGGAAGGGGAATTCGTGCCGTTACCGCCGGGAGCTTCCGTCAAGGCCGGAGATCCGCTGCGTCTCCGCGTCACGCCTTCCGAAGACGGCTATCTTACCGTGTACCGGCGCACCAACTCGATTCTGCTGGCAGGCGGCCAGTTTGTGCGGCGGGGCCAGGCGGTGATGATTCCGGCGCGGGAGGTGATCTCCGCCGGCAGCGGCGTCGAAACGCTGTTGGTCGAATTCTCACTCGATCCGCAAGCCCGGTTGGGCGGAGCGGAGACCCAAAGCTTCCGCCAGGCCTTCGGCCGGGCGGGCAAGGCGAAAGAGGAAGCCACGGATGTGCGAACCGATGCCCTTCGTAAAGGCGGCGTCACGCCGGATCCCACCCGAAAGGTGACCCTCGAGGTCATCATCCGGACTCAGGATTAAAGCAGGCTAAGGTTGAGCAGGTCCGGGGATCGAGACGGGCGATGCGGTGACCGAGTCCAGCAGATAAAGGCTCCTGGCGTAATTGGCTCGGGCTTCGTTGTAACTCTGGGTGACGTCGTTGAAGGCGCGCTGAGCGTCCAGGAACTCCACCAGAGTCGCCTCGCCGCGACGGTAGGAATATTCAGTGGTCTGCCGAACACTTCTGGCCTTTGCCAGCATCTTCTGCTCGATGTCCTCGAGAAGTCCGCGAGAAGTGAAGTACTGATGCCATGTACTGGTCACCTCACCATTGACTCGGGCTTCCAGAGCGCGGATCTGCGCCGCGGCCTGGTCGATCTCACGTTGAGATCGCGCGATTTCACCTTGGTTTCGATTGAACAAGGGCAGTGGCGCGCTGAAAAAGAAGCCCAGAGAATTGCCCATGCCGGATGGCGCCTGCTGGCGCCGGTATTCCACACCGGTGGTGTAATCAATTTTTCCTTGGGCCAGTTGCAGGCGCAGATCGGCCTGGTTGCGGGCTTGTGTTTGCCGGATCGCCTGCAAGTCCGGACGCCGTGTCTGAGCGCGACCGCGGACCTCCTCCAAGCTGATGCGGCGGTCGTCGCGGCGAATTGGCCCGGTGACGTCGAAGTCCTCGACGGCGACGGGCCGGCCGAGCAGAAACTGGAGCCGGTTCCTGGCCTGCCGAAGTTGCAGTTCGGCCTGGCGAACAGCGGTCTGATATTGCATGGCCGCAACCTGCGATCGATCCAGCTCGACGACCGCCAGATCGCCGGTCCGCACGCGGACCGTATTGATCGCCACGATGCCATTCAAGCTGCGCAGGTTGTCCTCGGCCAGGGCCAGGTTTTCTCTCGCCAACTGCACGTCGACGAAGGCGCTTTCGACGTCGAAGATAAGCCTCCGCATGGTGTCCTGGAATCCGAGTTCCGTCACCGACTTCTCGACCGCAGCCAACTCCATCCGGGCGGTTCTCTTGCCGCCCCGCTCGAGAATGAAGTCGGTGCGGTAGGAGTACTCGTTGGGACCAGCGTTGTTGATCGAGTTGTATCCGGTGCCGAGCAGATCCAGGTGATCGGCGCTCACGGTCATCACCGGATTCGGACGGAGCCTCGCGGTGATCTGGCGCGCCTCAGCCACACTGATGCTGTGGCGGGCGGCGGCAAGGTCCAGATTGCTTGCGATGGCTTCCCGAAGAGCCTGGTCCAGGGTGATGGGGGGCGTCTGCGCAACGAGCATCGCGGGCGCGACTCCGAACGCAAATAAGAGGCGTTTCATGGTCATCATAGTTCTTCCGACTCGGGGCCGGCGTGAAACATCAGGTACAACGCCGGCAGCACGACCAGGGTCAGGACGGTTGCCGTGACAAGTCCGCCGATGATGACCACCGCCAGTGGCTTCTGCACTTCCGAACCGATGCCTTTGGACAGGGCCATCGGCAGCAGACCGAGCATCGCCAGCAGCGAAGTCATCAGCACCGTTCGCAGCCGCGTCTGCGCGCCTTCGAATACGGCGCGATGCGGCGTGGCGCCGGCCTTCTGGAGATCATTGAAGTGGCTCACCATCACGACCCCGTTGAGCACGGCCTGTCCGAATAGCGCGATGAATCCGATGGCGGCCGAAACGCTCAGGTGAATCCCGGTTACGAACAGCGCCAGAATGCCGCCGAAGAGCGCGAAGGGCACGTTCAGCAAGATGAGTGCCGCGCTTTTCACCGTCTTGAAGGCCTCGAACAGGAGCACGAAAATCAGCACGATGCTGACGGGGATGATCATGATCAGGCGTTCCATGGCGCGCTGCTGGTTCTCAAATTCGCCGCCCCAGGTGATGTTGTAGCCCGCCGGGAGCTTGAGCTTCTTGTCCACCACCTGTTGCATCTCCTGGACCAGACTCCCCATGTCACGGCCTTTGAGGAACACGCCGATGGCCGCCGTGCTCCGTCCACCCTCGCGGCTGATGTTCATGACGCCGTCCTGCACGCCGATCTTGGCCACCTGATCCAGCGGAACCTGCGAGTGGTCCGGGGCGTCGAGCAGAAGACCGCGCAGCGCGTCGATGTTGCTGCGCTCTTCCTCGCGCAGCCGGACGACCACGCCGAAACGCTTCTCTCCCTCCCAGATCTGTGTAGCCGGCCGGCCGCCGAGGGCGGTTTCGATCACGTCCTCGATGTCGGCGACGTTCAGGCCGTACCGCGCGGCGCGTTCACGGTCGATTTCTATCTGAAGCTGAGGAACGCGGCCGGCGCGATCCACGAACGCCCGGCCGACTCCCCGGATGGGTGAGATCAGTGGCAGGATTTCCTCAATCTTCTGCTTGAGCAGATTCGAATCGTCGCCAAAAATCTTGATGACAATCTGGCCGTCGATCTGCGAAATCGATTCAAGCACGTTGTCACGGATTGGCTGAGAGAAGGCCGGCTTGATGCCGGGCATGTCGTCGAGCGTTTTCTCCATCTTCGCGATAAGGTCTTCCTTGGTCACGTTCGGCCGCCACTCGGACTGGGGTTTCAGGTCGACCAGCATTTCCACCATATTGATCGGCTTGGGATCGGTGCCATCATCCGGGCGGCCGGCTTGCGAGACGACACGAGACACCTCGGGAATCTCGAGCAATGCCGTTCGGGCTTTGTGGAGCGAACGGTTCACCTCCCCAAGGGAGATGCCGGCCGGCAGCGTGAAGTTCACCCAAATGCTGCCCTCATTCAGTTCGGGCAGAAATTCTGTGCCAAGCTGAGGCACCAACAGCAAGGTGGCGAAAAGCGCGCCCGCCGAAACAAGCAAGACCATCCTGGGCCGCGGCAGCGCGATTGTCAACACCTTCTGATAGGTCCTGTGCGCCAGACGCACGACGAAGTTCTCCTTCTCCGGCAGGCTGCGGCGCATGAAATACACGCACAGAACGGGTACCAGCGTGAGCGAGAACACTAGGGAGCCGATCAGCGCCGAGGTGATGGTATAGGCCATCGGTGCAAAGATACGGCCCTCGTGCCGCTGTAGAGTAAAGATCGGGATGTGGGCGGTGATGATGATGAGCATCGAAAAGAACGTCGGCCTGCCCACCTGAGAGCCGGCCTCGGCGACCAGTTCCTTGAAGGAGCGGTGCTGCTCACGTTCTTGCGAAATGCGGCGGAAAATGTTCTCCACCATGATCACCGCGCCATCCACAATAATGCCGAAGTCCATTGCTCCGAGCGACAGAAGATTGGCCGGAATGCCCTTGATCTGGAGGCCGATGAACGTGGCCAGCAAGGACAGCGGAATCACCACCGCGACGATTGCCGCCGGCCGCAGGCGTCCCAGGAACAAGAACAGCACCAGGCAGACCAGCAGGGCGCCCTCGGCGAGATTCTTGAACACCGTCGTAAGCGTGTTGTCGATCAGCCAGGCGCGATCGTAGTAGGGCAAGAGCTGGACGCCCTTGGGCAGGATACTCCTGTTGAGTTCCTCCATCTTTGCCTTGACGCCTTTCAGGACCACGGACGGGTTCTCACCCTTGCGCATGAGGATCGTGCCGTTGACGATGTTGTCCTGCGCGTCCATGCCGACAATGCCCTGGCGTTGCTGGTATCCGGTGCTGACCTCGGCGACGTCGCTGATCAATACGGGCACGCCGCGGCGTTCGGCGATCACCACGTTGCGGATATCCTGGAGTGACCGCAGTAAGCCGACGCCGCGGATGATGAACTGCTGTTCTCCCTGTTCGATGTAGCCCCCGCCGGCGTTCATGTTCCCGCGTCCCAGAGCGGCGAATACCTGCTGGAGAGTCACTCCTTGCGATTTCATCTTCGTCAGATCGGGCGACACCTGGTACTGCTTGACATACCCTCCCCGGCTGACGACGTCGGCCACGCCCGGAACCAGTTTGAGGTTGCGCCCGACCACCCAGTCCTCGATGCTGCGCAGCTCCATGGCGTCGTACCTGTCGGACTTGAGGTATACGCGATAGATTTCGCCGATCGGGCTGGACAGCGGGGCAAGCTCCGGGTGAATACCCTCCGGCAGATCCACCGCCTGGAGGCGCTCCAGCACCTGCTGCCGGGCGAAGTAGTTATCGACTTCGTCATCGAAAGTGATGTACGTGGAGGACAATCCGAATTGTGTGTGCGAGAACAGGCGCAGGGCATGCGGAACGCCGCTGAGCGCGATCTCGAGCGGAATCGTCACTTGCTTTTCGACCTCTTCCGCGGCATGCCCCGGGAATAATGTTACGACCGTGACCTGAATGTCGGTGACATCCGGAAACGCCTCGATAGGCAACGTCCGGAATGCGAAGATGCCCGCTCCGACGAACACCGCCAGCAGGAGAAACACGAACAGCGGCTGGTGAATCGCAAAGAAGATAATCTTACGGAGCATCGAATTACAGGGCGGCCTTCAGGTACACGGAGCCTTGCGTAACTACCCGGTCGCCTGCCTTGAGGCCTTTGGTGACTGCGAATCCGCCGTCGTGGCGCTGGCCCAACTCTACCGGGGATGCAAGGAACCGGCCGGGCCCCTGCTCGAGGAAGACGAAATCCTTGTCGCCGACCAGCACCACCGCCGAATCGGGGACCCATAGGCTTCGCACAAACCCGTCGGCATAACGCAGGCGTCCGAACATCTCCGGACGCAAGCGGCCAGCGCTGTTATCCAGCTCCGCACTGACCTTGATCGTGCGGGTTTCACTGTTCACGGTATCGGCGATGCGAGTCACGCGCGCCCGGAAGACTTCGTTCGGGTAAGCGATCAGCTCGAGATCGGCTGTGCCGCCCAGTTTGTAGTAGCGGATCTTGCTTTCCGGCACCTCCGAGGTCGCCCAGACGCGGCTCAGATCGGTGATCGTGATCAGAGGCGTGCTGATCTCGTTGCGAAACTCTCCGTCCACTACACTTACCTCGAGCACCTTGCCCGAAACCGGCGCGGTCACCGTGACCTGCTGTTGGAGGTGGCCAGCCTTGAGGCCCAGAAGTTCCAGCCGCCGGCGCGTCTGCTCGCGCGCGCTCTGCGCCTGTTCCAGGGAGGTCTTAACGATGGCCGACGTGGTTTGCGCGGCCAGGACCTCTTTTTGGGCGACCGCCTGATGCTCGAACAAGTCGGTCAGCCGGGCCAGGTCGGCGTCGGCTTTGGTCACGGCGAGTTCCGCCTGGCGAACGGATGCTTCCGCTTGAACGTAGGCAGCCTCGGCTTCGCCAACCGCCGGGCTTTCGATTACGATCACCGGCTGCCCTTGAGTAACAGAGTCTCCCAGTTTCACCATCACCCGCACAATGCGTCCGGGCATCGGTAACACCGCATGCCCCACCCGATTGGGATTGGCTTCAATCTTCGCCGGGGCGGTGACCTCGTCAGCAGGAAGCGGGACCGTGCGCACGGATTCGATCGTCATCCGGCGGAGCTCGGGTGCGTCCGGACCCAGGACGACCACGCCTGCCGGATTTGGCTGGACCTGGGTTGCGGCTTTCGACGACTCCTTGCCTTCGGCCACCACTTCCCTGGGCTTTCCGCATCCGGCCATGGTCAGGGCAGTGATGCCACACAGCACACTCCTGCCAACGAGACGGCGAATCGGGATCATAGGTGTCTTTCTGAGAAGCATGCCGCGCGCATACGCGAAGAGGCTACCGCCTGATTAGCCTGGCCCCCCCGGCGGACGACCGTGTGATGATCAGCTAACAAAATCCAGGCCTTCCTGCGGGTTACCATCTCGTCGTCTCGCGAGGGGAGTCTCGACCTATACGCAAGCCCCCTCTCTGTCTATTATAAGCCAGCGGTTCGCGGTTCGCGCGTGCGGACCCAAGACGAAAAAGTTTGAAAGGATGCGCCTGCCGGCCGCATTCCCCCGGTGAGGAGAGTACATGACGTCCCAGAAACCAACCCACAGTTTGATTTGGGCGGCGGTGGCCGCCTTGTTTTGTTTTCCCGCTCCAGCCGATACCAACAAGTCCGCCCGGGCAAGTTCCGGCACGCTGATGATGATAGACCGCGAAGGGCGGCCCATCCTGCCGTGCCCGTTGAAACGCACGGAAGTGAAGGCCGAGATCACAGGCTTTCTTTCCCGCGTCACCCTCACCCAGCACTTCGAGAACCCGCTGGAGGAGAAGATCGAAGCCGTGTACACCTTCCCGCTGCCGCAAAACGCCGCTGTCGACGACATGACAATGCTCGTCGGCGACCGCACGGTCAAGGGCAGGATCAAGCCGCGGGAAGAGGCGCGCGCGATCTATGACGCCGCCCGCAACGCCGGCAAAACGGCGAGCCTGCTCGAGCAGGACCGCCCCAACATTTTCACTCAATCCGTCGCCAACATCCGGCCGGGCGAAAAGGTCAAGATCACCATCAGCTACATCGAGACGCTGAAGTATGAAGCCGGGACGTATGAATTTGCATTTCCGATGGTGGTGGGGCCGCGCTACATTCCCGGCAAGCAGGCCATCGGCAGGCAAGGCGGCGGCTGGTCCCCGGACACCAACCGGGTGCCGGATGGGTCGCGCATCACCCCGCAGGTAACGCCTCCGGGCACACGCGCGGGACATGACATTACCGTCGAGGTCAGCCTCGATGCCGGCGTGCCGATCGACCTGCTGGCATGCACGTCACACGAAGTTCTCACCGAGCGGCCCGATCCGCGTCGCGCTGTCATCAAGCTGAAGGACCAGGCGACCATTCCGAATAAAGACTTCATCCTCAAGTACGACGTGGCCGGCCGCAAGATCGAAGATGCGGTGCTGGCGCATCGCGGCTCGCGGGGCGGCTTCTTCACGCTGATGCTCCAGCCCCCGGAGCGAGTGACGCCTGGCGAGGTGACCCCCAAAGAGCTGGTCTTCGTGCTGGACACCTCCGGCTCGATGTATGGCTTCCCGCTCGAGAAATCGAAAGAAGTTATGCGGACGGCGCTGGCGAACCTGAATCCACAGGACACGTTCAACATCATTACTTTCGCCGGCGACACGCACATTCTGTTCCCGCAACCGGTGCCGGCGGCGGCGGAAAACGTCGAGAAAGCGCGGCAGTTCATTGAGGGCCGGCGGGGCGGCGGCGGCACCGAGATGATGAAGGCCATCCGCGCGGCGCTGGCGCCGGCGGAGAGCCAGAAACATGTTCGCGTGGTTGCGTTTCTGACCGACGGTTACGTCGGCAACGACATGGAAATCATCGCTGAAGTGAAGAAGTATTCCAACGCGCGTGTGTTCAGCTTCGGCATCGGCAGCTCGGTGAACCGCTTTCTGCTCGACAAGATGGCCGAGTTCGGGCGCGGCGAAGTCGAGTACGTGACGTTGCAGGACGACGGCTCGGCGGCGGCCAAGCGTTTCCACGAGCGGATGCGAAATCCGCTGCTCACGGATATCCGGATCGATTGGGGCGGACTGCCGGTGACCGAGGTCTACCCGAAGCGGATTCCGGACCTGTTCGCCGCCAGGCCGCTGGTCATTCACGGGCGATACAACGGGCCCGCCAAGGGCGCCGTTCGCATTCTCGGCAAGGCGGCGGGCGGCGATTTCGCGCGGACGGTGAACGTCGACTTTGCAGCCGGCGAGCCTCGCCACGACGTGCTCGCATCGCTGTGGGCGCGCACCAAGATCGATGACCTGATGGGTCAGGATTATCGCGGCCTGCAACACGGCACGCTGGCCGACGATCTGCGCAGCCAGATCACGAAGCTCGGCCTCGAGTTCCGGCTGATGACGCAGTTCACCGCCTTTGTCGCCGTGGAAGAGCGTGTGGTGACCGAAGCAGGCAAGCCGCGGCGAATCGAAGTGCCGGTCGAGATGCCGGAAGGCGTCAGCTACCAGGGCGTGTTCGGAGAGCGGCAGGAGGCGGTCGCTGTTGCTCCGGCGTCGATGCCGATGTCGGCGTTCCGGACCGGCGGATTCGTGGGCCGTGGCGGCCAGCCGCCGGTATCTGGGCCAATCGCGCTGGCAGATCGCGTTGGGAAAGAGGCCGCCCGCGATGCTCGTGAAATGGATGTCCCCCGGACGCAATCCACGTTCCTTGCCAAGCTGCATCCCGACGTCGCGGCGGCGCTGGCAGGCAGGCTAACCCCCGCGTTTGTCCGCAATGGCAAAGCGGAGCTGAAGGTGTACATCAACGGAGACGGCAGCGCGGCACTACAAGCTCTGAAGGCGCTCGGCTTCGAGGTGATCCGGCATGAGCAGGCCATGCAACTGGTGATCGGCCGCATCGCGCTGGACAAGCTCGAAGCGCTGGCGAGGCTGTCGTCTGTACGCTACATCTCGCCGTACAATACGAACGAGCGGTAGTGAATCCCGGAGATTGGAACTGGCGGGGACGACGGGGCTCGAACCCGCGACCTCCGACGTGACAGGCCGGCGTTCTAACCAACTGAACTACGTCCCCGCTTCTTGTCGGCGCACTACCACTGTACCATGCACAGACGGCGCACCTCAATTTCACGATAGAATCGTCGAATGAGCGCGCCAGCCGCCCTTGTGGGCAGCATCATCCGGCTCGATCCCGCTATCGACGCGTTGATTCCCCGCGACGCCGTCATCGAAAAACTCGCGGGCGGGTTCTCGTTCACGGAAGGCCCTGTCTGGATCAAAGAAGGCTGCCTGGTGTTCAGCGATATCCCGGAGAACACCATGTACAAATGGACGCGCGCCGGCGAATTGACTGTGTTCCGCAAGCCGAGCGGCTTTGACGGCACGGACGCACCCAAGGGCGCGTTTATCGGTTCCAACGGGCTCACGCTCGATCCCCAGGGCCGGATCACCCTCTGTGAGCACGGCAACCGGCGTGTCACCCGCCTCGAGCCCGACGGCTCGCTTACCGTGCTTGCCTCCGAATGGCAGGGGAAGCGGCTCAACAGCCCCAACGATGCCGTGTACAAATCCGACGGCGCGCTCTATTTCACCGACCCGCCCTACGGCCTGGTGAAGCAGGACCACGATCCAGCCAAAGAACTCGACTTCAATGGCGTTTTCCGCCTCAAGGACGGCGTACTCACACTGTTGCACAAGGACATGACGCGGCCCAACGGGCTCGCCTTCACGCCGGATGAGAAATATCTCTACGTGGCGAACTCTGACGTGAAGCGCAAAATCTGGAACCGCTTCCCGGTGCTCGCCGGCGGAACGCTTGGTGAAGGGAGCGTCTTCGCCGATGTGACCCACCTGACCGAGCCCGGAGCGCCCGACGGAATGAAGACCGACCAGCAAGGCAATCTGTTCTGCACAGGCCCGGGCGGGACACACGTGTTCACGCCGGAAGCCAGACGCATCGGCGTCATCGTCACGCCGGAGATTCCCGCCAACCTGCACTGGGGTGACGACGACGCACGCACACTCTACATCACGGCGCGGACAGGACTGTATCGCATCCGGCTGTCCACGACGGGCATCCGGCCGTAGGCGTCAGCGGGCCACCTCTTGATAGGTCTCGAGCACTTCCCGCGCGGTCCGCTCCCAACTGAAGCGGGCCGCCTGCTCGATCCCGGCCCGGACCAGACGGCGGCGCAAGTCCTCGTCGAGCAGAACTTCTTTCATGCCGCGGGCGATGTCAAACACATTTTCCGGGTTCACGATCACGGCCGCATCGCCCACCACCTCCGGAAGCGAGCTGACGCAGGAGGTCACCACCGGTGTTCCGGAAGCCATCGCTTCGAGCGGCGGCAGGCCGAAGCCTTCATACAACGACGGAAACACGAAGGCCGCGGCCGACTCATAGAACACCCGCAGCGTGTCGAACGGCACGAAGCCCAGAAAACGCACGGCGTTGGCCATGCGTGTTTCGACGACCGCGCGGCGCACGCCGGGATAGCGCGAGATCTCGTCGCCGATGATGATGAGACGCAGATCCTTGTACACCGCGTGCTCTTCCAGTTCGCCCCTCAGAACGGCAAACGCCTCCACCAGCCGCGGGATGTTCTTCTGCGGCCGGATCGTTCCGGCGTAGAGCAGAAACGGGTACGTGATCTGATATCGCTCGAGAATGCGCCGCCGCTCGTGGTCGTAGACGCCGGGGCCGCCGGCGCGGGCGTCCGAAGGCGGGCCATGCTCGAAGAAGCGCGGATCGGGCGCGTTATGGATCAGCCGGATTTTTTGCGCCGGGATGCCGAGCAGTTCCTCGACGTCGTTCCTGGTGGCTTCCGAAACGGTGATGATGCGGCCCGCTTTCAACAAGGCGCGCCGGAGCCGAAACCGGCGGAGGCCGTGCCGCCAGCGCGGCAGCGGCTCGAACAGCAGCCGGCTGACGTCGTGCACCGTCACCACGTAAGGCCCCGGCATCCACACGGGAACCATCGTGATAGGGATGTGATACAGGCTGGCCGGCAGACGCCGCAGGAAGAGCGGGAACGAAAAATGTTCGGAAGGCTGTGTGTCGCGGCCTTCGTAATGAACGAGCCGGAAATTGATGGGCAGGCCCGCCAGCAGCGGTGCATCCCCTGGATGGATGACCAGCGTGTACTGGTTGTCCGAATCGAGTTTGCCCAGGCTCTGTGTCAGGTTGCGAATGTAGGTTCCGACACCAAAATCGCGGATGTGCCGGGCGTCCAGAACAATCGACAGCGACATTCAACGGGCGATGGCGGCCGGGGCCAGTTTCCAGCGGTACAATGGAAACTTCCCGGTCAATGCGAGCACGCGCCGGCCCACCGAACCGATCGTCTCGGCGGACTGGATGTTCACCAGCACATCGGCGATGAGCCTGCCGACTTCTCTCATCTCGGTTTCGCGGAACCCGCGAGTGGTGACTGCGGGGGAGCCCAGACGCACGCCGCTGGGATTGAGAGGCGGATTAGCGTCGAACGGGATGGTGTTCTTGTTGACGGTGATATGGGCGCGGTCCAGGGCTTGTTCGGCTTCCTTGCCGCGGACGCCTTTGGCGAATACGTCCACCAGCAGCAGATGCGTGTCCGTGCCGCCGGAAACAATCCGGAAGCCGGCGAGCGCCAGTTCCTCGGCCAGCGCCTGAGCGTTGAGGATCACCTGCTTTTGGTAGGTGACGAACTCCGGCGTCATCGCTTCTTTCAGCGCAACCGCTTTGGCTGCGATCACATGCACCAGCGGACCGCCTTGCACGCCGGGGAACAGGCTCTTGTCGACGGCAGCGGCAAATTTCCCCTTACAGAGGATCAGACCCGCGCGCGGGCCGCGCAGCGTCTTGTGCGTCGTCGTGGTGACGATGTCAGCCCAGTCACAGGGGTTCGGATACAGGCCAGCGGCAACCAGCCCGGAAAAATGCGCCATGTCCACCAGCAGGACGGCGCCGGCGGAATCGGCGATCTCACGGAACTTCCGGAAGTCGATGATCCGCGGATAGGCGCTGCCGCCGGCTATGATCATCTTCGGTTTGTGGCCGTCGGCCAGGCGGGCGAGCTCGTCATAGTCAATCCGCTCGTCCTCGGGCCGCACACCGTAGGGAATCACTTTATAGGTCTTGCCGGAGAAGTTCAGATGATGGCCGTGAGTCAGGTGCCCGCCGTGCGAGAGGTTCATTCCAAGGATCGTGTCCCCGGGGCTGAGCACGGCGGCATAGGCAGCCTCATTGGCCTGCGATCCCGAATGCGGCTGCGCGTTGGCGTGCTCGGCGCGAAACAGCGCCTTGGCGCGGTCGCGCGCCAGATTCTCCACAACGTCCGTGAATTCGCACCCGCCATAGTACCGCCTGCCGGGATACCCCTCGGCGTACTTGTTGGTGAACACGCTGGCGGTCGCTTCCAGCACGGCCTCGGAAGTGAAATTCTCGCTGGCGATCAATTCGAGTCCGGAATGCTGACGCTCGATTTCCTGACGAATCGCGTCCTGCACTTCCGGATCCACCTCGGCCAGCGGCCGCTCCATGCGCTCCTGTTCGGTCATGCTATTCCGCTTCTCCTTGCTTGCCCGAATTGTTGCGGACGCGATCTTCCGTGTCAGCGATCTTGGCGAGGCGCCGTGCGTGCCGGCCGCCCTGGAACTCTGTTTCGAGAAAAATCGATACGAGCTGCCCGGCCTGATCGAGGCCCAGGTACTTGGCGCCCAGGGTGAGGACGTTGGCGTCGTTGTGCTCACGGGTCAGGCGCACTTCGTCCGGATCCCAGGCCAGCGCCGCGCGGACGCCGGGAATCTTGTTCGCCGCGATCGACATGCCGACGCCCGTCGAGCAGACCAGGATGCCTCGTTCCACCCGGCCTTGCCCCACGTCCTCGGCTACCTTCACCGCGAAGTCGGGATAATCGGCAGAGTCCATGCTGTTGGTCCCGTGATCGATGACCTCGTGCCCCTGCGCCGCCAGTTTCTCCCGCAGTTGCTCCTTGAGGGAAAACCCGGCGTGGTCGGCGCCAATCGAGATTCTCATGCCCTTCGTTCTTTATCCTAGCGAATTGACGTTCGCCGACGGGGACTCGCCGACCAGTCCCGGGGTGCTTAACCGTTTGGGGGAGCCTGACCGCTCGCTGACGCTCGCGGCTCAGTAACCGTTGCCGAGCCGCGACCGTTAGGGAGCGGATTTCGAGGCCGAACAAGCTCAATCCCCAAAACCGTTAAGCACCCCCAGGACGTGCTGAGATTGGAACTCAAGGGCCGTCTGGTCGTAGTGACTTCGGGTGGTACCCGGTTCCGATAACCTGGCCTCGCCGACGGTCGAAACCAGGAGAAGGGCTCCGTGCGGGAAGGTGCTAACCGACCGGGCGGTTTCGCATCTGCATCCGTCTCGATGTGGCTCCCCGAGCGCTACACAACGGGAACAAAGGCGGATTGGAAGGGGTGTCCTATCCCCTGGCCAACCCAAGACTGCAGGCGAGTGCTGTCCCGCGCTCGACAACGTGGACAGAAAGGAGTAGAATAAACACAGAAACTGAGGATATCCGAGTATGGCAAGAATCCAGCCCGTCCTGACACCGAACGAACTTGCACTGGTTGACCAGATGGCCGAGTTGACGCGCTCCAAGCGAACGGAGGTGATCAAGAGCGCATTGGCCGTCTATCACTGGTTCGTGCGGCAGGCGCTAACCGGGAGCCGGGTGGTGGCGCGAAAGCCAACTGGGGAAGAGGTCGCACTCGAAACCGCGGAACTTGCCGTCCTGGAGGGCAAGGGGAATCGCCTTAGCCCCGAAGAATTGGGCCTTCTAGCCAAACGGCTCGCGGCGGCCTCGAATCCGGTTGAGGCGGCACGGATCAAAGAGCGTCTCACTCGCGGCTTCTATGGGATCTAGCTAGATGCTAGAGGGTCGGGAAGCTAGGGATCAGGTCGTGCCGAGAGTCCGCCGCCAATATGTTCCACCCGCTCTGTTTCAGCATCTGCTAGACCGCGTCCAGAGCCGGAAGATTCCCGCATCTCAGTTAGAACTGCTGGCCAAGTGGCTTGACGGCGAGCCCGAGGTACTCGAGGGTCTGTGGTACAAGCGATTCTCCGGTATGACAGTCTGCGGCGAGGGTGAGTTGATCAAGACTTTTCTGCTTCCTGCTCAGGCCCCGAAAGGCGAGCGTGTTCCGTGAGATGATGCTCAGGCCGCCGACGTGCTGCCGCCGTGCGCGGCGACCCCTTACGCGAGGAATTGAGAGTTTCGAATGCTCGACCTCCATGCCGGCTGGATGTCGGGCTAACGACTCAGGCGCTCAGGCGCGAAGGCGCGCGCGCTTGAAGGAGTGGGCCGTACTGTTCTCGGCCTTCGCCGGCTGCAAGCGCCTGTTGTTTGGCAGCCCCCTCCAAGCGCCAGGATCTTCCTCTTCAAAGCGGGCGGAAAATCCACAAAGACAAAGTGACTAGCGGACGCCGGCGCCGGTCAGCTCGGCCACCAGCTCTTCCAGCGGATTCGGCACTTCGCGAAATTGCTTTTCGAGTGCCGCCACGTCGCCGGACGAGCACAGAACGCGCTGCGCAATCTGAAACAGCACGTTGTCTTCCTTCCAGATGTGGCGCCTCAGCAGTTCAAGGTACTGGGCCGCATATTGCCGCACTTGGACTTCGGATTCCTCGCTCCCCTGGAGAGCCGCGGGCAGGTTCGCTCCTATCATCCTCAGGCAGTGCCGTCCAAACTGGTGCTCATCGAGCATCACCCCGATGGGGCCTCCCTCGACGGGAACGCCGGCCGCAGCCAGCGCCGGAAACAGCACTTGCTCTTCCTTGTGATGGTGGACGCCGTCGGCAAAGCGGATGAAGAAATCGAGGGCCTTCTCGAGAAACTCCGCGGGAAACGCGTCTCCAGACAGCCGCTGCTCCAGTTCGTCAAGCACTCGTTCGATCAGGCGGTGTTCGTTGATCAGCAATTCAACCGGGTGGGTCATTGGGAATGCCTCCAGAGCCTGATTCTGGAGCAAGCGCCGCCCAGCCACAGTGACCTAGGTCACCAAAACAGCTTCTCCATCCGCAGAATCCCGTCCTGCCGGCCGATAAGTCGTAAAGGAAGCCGGCCGTGATCTCACTGCGTAAATACCTCGATAGCTCGGCTGACAAAGCCGGCGCCTTTTTCCGGGGGTTATCTCTGCTCATCCAGGGCATCGGCCTGCATTCCATCGCCGTGAATGAGGACGATCACGCGAAATTCCGATCCGACATCGACGAGATTCTCCGCCAGTTGGATGAGGACCCCAATCACGAGAATGTGCTCGTTCTGACCGGCGCCGCCAACAAGGCGCTGGAAGAATACAACCGGCGGGCCGCGCAGCACTTCCGGATGCACCATGCGTATCTCCACCAGATGATCTCCATGCTCTCCCATACGATCGTGGATCTTGGCAAAACCAGCCAATCCTTGGCGGTGCAGTTGCAAGAGGTGGAGCGGAAGATTGAACGAGCCTATAGCGCAGAGGATTTCCTGACTCTGAAAAACTCACTCGCGGACCACCTTCGAGCCATCCGCGAGGAACATCAAAAACAGCGGGACGATACAGTCCGGAACCTGAGTGGGCTGAAACAGCAACTGGAGGCTCACGCCAAGAATGCGCCGGGCTTCACCATTGCAGGGGAGGCGGAGTTTGAATCGGCGACCGGCTTCCCGACGCGCAAGCAGGCCGAGCGCGTACTCCTCGCCGCCATTGAGGCTGGCGATCACGCCTACGCGGCCGTCTTTGCCGCCGAGCGGTATCGCGTCGTCACAGATCGCTTTGGACGAGGTGTTGCCGACAATCTTGTTTTCGCGATTTCCGAACAACTGGCCACCAACCTCTCGCCAGCCGACCAGTTCTTTTCCTGGGACCACTCGGCGATTCTCGTGTTCATGCTGCGGGTAGAGACTTTGGACATTGTCAAACGACAGGTGGCTCACGCACTGGCGTCTCTTCTGGACATCACGGTGCAGGTGCAGCAGCGGGAAGTGATGCTGCCGGTGCGAGCCGCCTGGATTGTGCTGCCGGTGTTCGGGATCACCTTCGAAGCCCTGCTTCACAAGATCGATTTTTTTGTGTCGAGTCAGACCTGACAGAACCGCTGGGCCTGCGGATCAGCCAAACGCTTCGCGCAGTATGGCCAGGCTCTTGGGGACAGCCGTCGACGCAGCCTCATTCCCTTCCATTTCCAGCGACACCCATCCGTGGAATCCCGCCTTCTTCAAGATCCCCGCGATACGCTTGTAATCCAGATCCAGCGTGTACCATACGCCGCCGCCGTGGTAGGTTTTTGCCTGTACGATGCTGGCGTGCGGCGCAAGCTTCTCGATTTCCCCGTACGGCTCGCCGGGAAAATTGCCGGTGTCGAGATTGATTCCCAGCCACGCCGACTGGACCGCTTTGTGAATGCGCAGCAGGGTCTCGGTGCGCGTTGTCAGGCCCCAATGATTCTCCAGCGCCAGCAGGACGCCGGCCTTTTCCGCGGCCGGCAGGCACTCCTGAATCGACTCGATACACCACCTGATCCCGTCCGCGTCCGTGAATCCGGAGAGCGGCGGCTCGTCCCCCTTCACCTTCATGAGATCGTCGAAGGACTGGACCGTTTTCCACCGGCCGGAGTTGAGCCGGATGCACGGGATGCCCATCTGGTGGGCCAGATCGATGCAATGCACCGTGTGTTCGATGTTGCGTTTGCGGTCTTCCGGTTTCGGCCAGACGAAGTCCTGGTGAATCGACAGCATCGGCAACGCCAGCCCGAGCTGAAAGGCGAGCTGCTTGAGCTTGTTCAGATAGGCGCGGTCCTCGCCCGCCATCTGGCGATGAAGAATCTCGACGCCGTCGAATCCCAGCCGCGCGGCATCTTCGATCACCTTCTCGACCGGATACCGGTCGCCGCGAAAATGCCAGTAAGAGTAAGTGGATACGGCCAGCCGGATGCGCCCCGGCCGGGCGCTCTGGGCGTTGCCGCGCGCGGCTGCCGCCAGCGCGGACCCCGCCATCAGGCTCCTGCGTGTCATCACTTCTTTTTCCCCGTTCCCGGCGCTCGTTCCGACAGCAGTTTCTCGACCATGCTCCGGATGTTCTGCTGCTGGTTCTGGAAGAACGGCGAGTCGCCATATTGCTGCTCGCGGATCATTCCTTTGCGGTCGATGATCACCAGCCACGGCACAAACGCCCTCGTCACCGCCGAGATTTGCAGGAAGTTCCGCGCCCGTACCTCGTCGGTTGTGCCGACCGCAAAGGGGAGGTTGAAAGTGCGGATGAATTGGGGCACCTGCGGATCCTGGTTTATGGCCGCCAGCAGGACCTCCAGCCCTTGTGCTTTGTACTGATTGTAGATTCCGCTCATGACCTGAGCGTGCGCCTGGCAATGCGTTCAAGTGGTGAGAATGAAGGCCAAAGACAGCACCTTGCCACGGTAATCGCCGAGCTTCACCTCTCTGCCGCCGGGGAGCATAACTGTGTAGTCCGGGGCGGGGCGGACCGCGTCGGCGCTCCAGCAAGCCTGGGCGAATGCGGCCGCCAGTGCGGCAGTAAAGATGCTTTCCCTCATATGGTTGAGCTTACTACGGGCAGCCGGCCCGTGGTGAGGCCCCGTGGGCAGCCGCCCGCATCCGGCATGTTACCTTGGAGTTTATGCTGCGCATCAGCATCCTCACCCTTGCTTTTTTCTGCGCTCTCGACGTGTTTGCCAGCGGCGCCCTCTCGGGGCGCAGAGCGCCCGGGTTCTCCTTGCCCGACCGCACCATCCGCCAGCACGATCCGGCCGACTATCGCGGCAAGGTGCTGCTGATCGAATTCATGCAGACCAAGTGTCCCACCTGCAAGACGATCAGCGGCGTTCTCGAACAGGTGAAAGCGAAATACGGCGACCGCATCCAGATTCTCAGCGTCGTGATCCAGCCGGACACGATCGACAACGTCAACAAATACATCGCTGAGAACAACATCACATCGCCGATCCTGTTTGATTGCGGCCAGATGGCCGCCTCGTACTTGAAGATCACCCCGAAAAACCCCACCGTCAGCTTCCCGCATCTGTTTCTGATCGATCCGGAGGGCTACATACGCAACGACCTCGACCACGACGAGGCCAACAGAGGCGTGATCAGCGTGAAAACTCTCTCCGCCGAGATCGAGAAAGTATTGCCGGGGGCGTCCCAGAAAAAACGGTAGAATTGGGACGGCAAAGCTCATGTCGAACCAGACCCTCACGATCACGGACAACCGCACCGGTAAAGCCTATACTCTTCCGATTGAGCACGACTCGATTCGGGCAACGGACCTGCGCCAGATCAAAGTCGCTGACGATGATCCCGGTCTGTGCACCTATGATCCCGGATTTGTGAACACCGCCGCCTGCAAAAGCTCGATCACGTACATCGACGGCGACAAAGGGATCCTCGAGTATCGCGGCTACCCGATCGAGCAGCTCGCCGAAACCTGCACGTTCCTGGAAGTGGCTTACCTGCTCCACAACGGCGAGCTGCCCGCGCGCCAGCAACTGGATGACTTCGTTCACCAGGTCACCCACCACACGATCCTGCATGAGAACGTGAAGCAGTTCATCGCCGGCTTCCGTTACGACGCGCATCCGATGGGCATGTTCGTGAGCACGGTGGCCGCGCTTTCCACGTTTTATCCGGAAGCGAAGAATATCCACGACGCCGCCATCCGCCGCAAGCAGTTTTTCCGCCTGGTGGCCAAAGTGCCGACCATCGGCGCGTTCACGTACCGTCACAACATCGGCATGCCGTACGCCTACCCGGACAATGACCTCTCCTACACCGGCAACTTCCTGAACATGATGTTCCGGAAAACCGAAGGGAAGTACAAGCCGAACCCGGTGATGGAGCGGGCGCTGGACATTCTGTTTATTCTGCATGCCGATCACGAGCAAAACTGCTCGACGACAGCGATGCGCAGCGTCGGCAGCGCCAACACGGATCCCTACAGCTCGCTGGCGGCGGCGGCGGCAGCGCTCTACGGCCCGCTGCACGGCGGCGCCAATGAGGCTGTGTTGAAGATGCTCCGCAGCATCGGCAGCAAGGACCGCATCCCGGAGTATGTCCAGCGGGTCAAGGCCGGAGACGTGCGTCTGATGGGCTTCGGCCACCGCGTCTACAAGAACTACGACCCCCGCGCCCGCATCATCAAGCGGACCGCCGATCAGGTCTTCGAAGTGACCGGCAGGAACCCGCTGATCGATATCGCCGTCGAGCTGGAGCGGATCGCGCTGGAAGACGACTACTTCATCAAACGCAAGCTCTATCCCAACGTGGACTTTTATTCGGGCATCATTTACGAAGCCATGGGGCTGCCGATGGACATGTTCACGGTGATGTTCGCCATCCCTCGCACGGCCGGATGGCTCACCCATTACGAAGAGATGCTGGTGGACGCCGATCAGAAGATTGCGCGTCCCAAGCAGCTCTATCTGGGCGCGGCGCGGCGCAATTTCGTGCCGATGGACCGTCGCTGACAGCGGCTTATGGCGAGTCCCGTCGAGGCAGCCAGGAAACACGGCGGAGGCAAAGCCGATCCCCGGTTGCAAAAGTCGGTGACTGGCCTGGCGGCTGCGCGCACCACCCGGGGTTGCACCGGCTATTTTCACAAGCACAGGTCCTGGATCAATGAGCAGCACCTGGAGCTGTGCCGGATCGCGGCGCCCACATTCCTGGAAGAGAAGCGCGCCCAATGGATGGAAGCGCAGTTCCGTCTCCTCGGCTGGGACGCGCGAATGGACCGCGCCGGCAACGTGATCGCATACGCGGATTCGAACCGCCAGGGGCCGTTCGTGGCGCTGACGGCGCACCTGGACACGGTGCTCGCCCCGCGCCAGCCCGAGGAAGTGCACATCGACCGGGAAGGCCATTTCCATGGACCTGGCGTTTCCGACAATGGACCGGGTCTGGCCGCATTGCTGGCGTTCGCCGCTGCCTGGAAAGCGTCGCCGCCGCTTGCCGACAGCCGGGCATCCCTGCTGCTGGTCGCGAATGTGGGAGAAGAGGGCGAAGGCAACCTGAACGGCATGCGCTTTCTTTGCAGGCAATCTCAGCTCGGGCACAAGATCCGGTCCTACCTGGTGCTGGACGGCCCCGGCACGGATCACATCACACACCGCGCGCGGGCCAGCCGCCGCTTTGAAGTCGCCGTCACCGGTCCCGGCGGACATAGCTGGAGCGACCATGGGAATGCAAACCCGGTGCACGCGGTGAGCCGGGCGATTCATTGCTTTACCGAAGAGCTCTTTGTCACCGGCAACGGAATCGACTCGCGCTCCTCCTTCAACTTCGGGACCATCGAAGGAGGCGTCAGCGTGAACTCGATTCCCACCATGGCCCGCGCCAAGCTCGATGTGCGGTCTGAGGAGTCCCACCGCCTGGAAGAAATGTCGCGTCTGCTCGCCACGGTGGTCGAGCGTGCTGTGGAAATCGAGAACAGCCGAGCCAGCGGAGGCCGCGTGCAGGCCAAAGTGCGGGAGATCGGCGCGCGGCCGGGCGGCCGTCTCTGGGAAGGCGCCGCCATTCTGACGTATTTGCAGGCCGTCGACGCCTGCCTTGGCATCCGCGCTCATCTGGATTGCGCATCCACGGACGCGAACATTCCCCTTTCCCTCGGCATGGAAGCGCTATCCATCGGCGCCGGGGGACAGGGGGGCGGGGCGCACACCTTCGATGAGTGGTTCGATCCGGAAGGCAGGGATCTGGGCCTGGAGCGCATTCTGCTGACGCTCTGCCTGCTGCTGACGGCGTGAGGCTGGTTACTTTTCTCAGCCGCCTTCGTCTATCCTGGAGGGGCCTGAAACCAAATCGTACAATCGGGCATCCATTGGACTAGCAGCAGCCGGGTGGCAAAATCACAGGCTGGCAGTCTATCCTGGACGGCATATAATGAAGCAAGGGTTATTCCTCGGGGAGGTTTCTGAAAGCACCATGAATTTCCTGGACAAAGCGCGTGAGCAAAAGTTTCTCAGCGCCAGCCTGTTGTTGTTCACTTTGTCGTTCGGCATCCTCATCGGGACGCTGATCAATACGGGAGTGCGGGCGGAAAAGGGCCAAAGCGCCGCTCCGGATGCGACCCCGTTGACCATCCCCAGCCCGCAGCAACTCTCCAACGAGTTCACCAGGCTGGCCAAGAAGCTGGAACCCTCGGTCGTCTACATCACGACGGATTTCTCGGCGAAGCCGCAGGCGAGCAGCCGCCGGCGTCCCCAGCTCGAGGAAGATGAGGACGAGGATGCCGACTTGTTCCGCCGCTTTTTCGGCGCTCCACGCCAACAGATGCCGCGGTTCCGCCGCGAAGCTTCCGGCTCAGGCGTCATCGTCGACAAGAACGGCTACATCCTCACGAATCATCACGTCGTGGACGGCGCCGACCACATCCGGGTGAAGTTGCACGGCGACAGCAAGGATTATAAGGCCAAGCTTATCGGCTCGGATTTTGAAACCGACCTTGCGGTGGTCAAGATCGATGCGGGCAGGCCGCTGGCAGCGGCCAAGATCGGCAACTCGGAAGCGGTGCAGGTAGGCGATTGGGCGGTGGCCATCGGCTCGCCGTTCGGCTTTGAAGCCACGGTGACGGCGGGCATTATCAGCGCCCTCGGCCGCGACGTGCCTGGCGCGCAGCAGTTCCAGCGATTCCTGCAAACAGACGCCGCCATCAACCCGGGCAACAGCGG
This sequence comes from Acidobacteriota bacterium, assembly GCA_016201205.1. GTDB lineage: Bacteria > Acidobacteriota > Terriglobia > Bryobacterales > Bryobacteraceae > CADEFT01. The sequence continues at coordinate 33,234 of JACQDF010000030.1, read as the reverse complement.
CGGCCCGCTGCTGAACATCAATGGCGAGGTCATCGGCATCAACACGGCTATCGCGACCCAAAGCGGAGGCTACCAGGGCATCGGCTTCGCAATGCCGGTCAACCAGGCGGCAAAAGTCTACAACGCCATCATCCAGCATGGCAAAGTGACGCGCGGCTCCATCGGCGTGGGCTGGCAGAAATATGAGAAGCAGGCCGAGGTGTTGAAAGCGATGGGATTGACCAACGGCGTGCTGGTGGAGTCGGTGCAGCCGGGCGGTCCCGCCGAGAAGGCCGGCATCAAGTCCGACGACGTGATTGTCGCCATCAACGGCAGGAGCGTGAAAGACGGCGACGACCTGGTGAGCCGTGTCTCGGAGATGCCTGTCGGCTCGGAAGCCTCCCTTACCGTGGATCGCGGCGGAAAGAAGTCGGACCTGAGACTCACGATCGCCGACCGCGAGGAAGTCTTCGCCAACGATCCGCGATTCAGCCGCAACCGCCGCTCAGGACAGCCAGAGCGAGGCGGAGAGGGCGCCACCCAGGCCAAGTTCGGCATTTCCATCCGGTCGCTGTCGGAGGCCGAGCGGGAAGGAATCCCTCCAGAGCACAAGGGCGGCGTACTGGTCACCCGCGTGGAAGCCGACTCCTTTGCGGAAGAGATCGGGCTGATGGAAAAGGACATTGTGCTTTCCGTGAACCGGCAGCCGGTCAGCTCGCACGAGGACGTGCGGAGAATTCAGGGGACACTGAAGGCAGGCGACGCAATCGCTTTCCGCGTGCTGCGGCCCATGACCAGCTTGCGGAGCGGCGGGCGGGTGCAGTACCAGAGCCTGTTTGTGGCGGGGACGTTGCCCTCCGAATAAGCGGTCAGGCTGCTTCTATCGTACGTAAGCTGGATGCAAGGATCCATTGCATCTGTTTTCTCTCAAACGGCGGGGTGGCGTAATCCACCGCCCCCGCCTCGATGGCGTTCAGCCACTCGTCCACTTCCGGATACGGGCTGACGACGACAACCGGAAGATGAAAGGATCGAGCGGCTTCGAGCACGACCCGGAGAATCTCCGCACGGGCAGGGCAGAAGAGAAGATTCGCCCGCGCCTCCTCCAAAAGGCAGCGGCACTGGGCCACGTCATCCGGAGGATCTGGATTGATCATCGCGACATGGCCGGAGAGGGCGGTTTCCAATTCTGTCGCGAGCGGAGCGTCAAGGCCGAACAACAGCAGTCGCACGGGAGCCAGAGTGGGCGCGGGAGCAGACATCGCGGGCATCCTTTAAACAAATAGGTCACCGCTGGCACGATTTATTCTCAGCAAGAAAGAAAATTTGTTGCCCGAGAGCCGTTTTCCGCACCAGGCGAATAAACCACGAATCCGGAATATCGCGTCAGACCCGCCGGCAGTCAACGCTGTACATCGGCTGATCGCGCAGGAGGCGGCGGGCAGCGGGCTCCGCTGTCCTGGATTCCAGATAGCAGGAACCGTTTGCCGTGTGCCCCTCCACCGTGATCCGCCCCTGCCGCTGGTGAACGCGGTAAGCGATGGGGACGCCACGATCCGACGCCAACCGGTCCAACGGCCAGTCATTGCCGGCCAGAATATGAATTCCCCCTTCGGCGCCGATCAGGACCGTCATGGACTCGGTGGGCCGGCCTGCGCGGGCCGCCGAGAGAGCCGCATCCAGCAACCGCGTGGCATTTTCCCAGAAGACGCTCACAAAGAGCTTTTCGGACGGAGAGGAGAAAAGTGTGAAGGGCGGGACTCGAGGATCATGTTTGCGTAGGACCGGCGCGGGCGGCAGACAGGGCCGCAGCCAGCGCCGGGTGGCATTCTCCGGGGAGAATACTCACGATGAGCTTTTCGGCGCGGCGGCGGAGAATGTGAGCGAGGCCGGACACGCGCCGCCGTAATAGGAACAGCGTACGCAGTGGACGCCTTCCCGCAGCGGAAAGTGCATCGTTTGCTGCGCCTCGCGCAAGCTGCCAACCTCGGTCCTGGTTCGCTCGAGGCTTGCCTGCCCCAGGGGCACGTCCACGGCGGCGCCAGTGCGCAAGTACCACAAGACAGCGCGCTCCGGGATTCGCCCGATGAGGCGCTCCAACGCGAGTGCATAGAGCCGGAGCTGCGGCTCGTAGCGAACGGCGTGTTGCCGCTCGTGCCCGGGTTCGACCTGGTCCGACTTGTAATCCACCAGCGCGATCTGGCCGCCGTCCTCGAACCAGAGGTCGATCTGGCCGCGAAGCACGAGGTCTTCCACCTCGATCAGGAAATCGTATTCGCGTCCGGAGCGTGTGGCGCGGGCAGCGCGCTGGCCGAGATCACTCGACTGGAACCGCTCGGCCAGCGCCAGCGCTTCCGGTGTCGCGTCGGGGCGGGGCTTGCCGGCAAGCAGATCATGGACAAGTATGCCGAATTCGCTGGCGGAGAATTCGCCGGGGTCAGTGCGCGGCGGAATTGGGGAACGGGTAGCCTGTCCCCGGTTTTCCCAGCCCAGGTAGCGCGCCAGGTAATACTGGCGCGGGCAGAAGGCGAATTGGGCAACCGACGTCACCGCCACGACTGTTTCATGCTGGCCGGGCGTTGGAAGCGGGTCGATATACTCGACCACGCCGTCGTCGGAAAACACCGTAGCGGGAAAATCGCTGGCGGGTGGAACTCGTGAGTGGGTGACTGCAATGGACGCGCCTGCCGGGATGTGCATCACCGTGTGCGCCTCCTGCCTGGGGAAACCGGAAGGGAGGTTGAGACCGTCGTTGATGCGGCTTGCCCAATCCAACGAGCGGTTGGGGGAGGCGGTGAAAACCAGATGCTCCTCGGCGCGCGTCATGGCGACGTACAGGAGGCGGCATTCCTCGCCCAGATCGTGGCGTTTCTTGAGCGCCCAGACTTGCATGTGAGTGGGATCGGACACGCCTATGCCTGTTTCCGGATGCCGCCACAAGGCGCCCAGCGTGCCATCCGGAGAAAAACAGAATACGGGTGGTTTGTTTGAGCCGCCGGAGCGCAGCGAGGCGAGAAAGACAATCGGGAACTCGAGGCCTTTGGCCGCATGGACGGACATGAGTCGCACGCAGTTGGAGAGCTCGCCGGCAGCGGCTTCCTGCTCCGAGGAGGCGTTCCGCCAGCTCGCAAGATCATCCACCAGCTCGCCGAGTGTGCAGGGAGCGGAAGCGTGCCGCTGGCGGGCGAGATCGAGAAGCCGGGCGACATTGGCCCGGGCGCGGGCAGGCAGACCGTCCATGTAAGCCGACTCGTCCAGAGCCTGGCTGAGCAGCGCATCGGGGGACGCCGTGCCGGCTTGCGCCCGCTGTTGCCGCACAAGGCGGTGGAACCACACCAGGCGTTCGTCCCCGGTTTCCGCGGCGATGGCAGCGAACATCTCGCCGCCGGCGCGCTTGAGCCGCAGCAGCGTCTCATCCGGCGCGCCCACCAGCGGGGATCGCAACACAGTGACCAGGCTGATCTCGTCGCGCGGGTTGGCCAGCACCGCCAGCCACGCAACCAGGTCGCGGATCTCCCGGGCCTCAAAGAACGTGCGTCCGCCGCTGATGACGGAAGGGACGCCGAACTCGTCGAGGGCCCGCTGGATCGGTTCCAGGGAAGCGATGGTGCGCGTTAGCACGGCGAAGTCCGAGAAGCGCGCCGGCCGCCGCTCCCCGGCTTTGCCGATGAGCATCGTGGCTTCCATCTCGCGGATACGGCGTGCAATCCAGCAGGCTTCAGTGCGCACCGGATCGTCGCCGCCGGCGGCAGCGTACGAGTGGAAGAACTCGAGCGAAGGCGCCATTTTTTTCGCGTGCTCGCCAAGAGCGGTTAACCGGTGCGGCTCCAGTCCGTCGAGCAGGCTCGGAACCATTGCATTCACGGCCTCGAGGATCTCGGCGCGGCTGCGGTAATTCTCGCGCAGCTCGTCGATCACGCCTCCGCGTCCGGCCACGGAATCGCGATACTCGTGGAAGACCGCCGGATCGGCATGCCGGAAAAAGTAGATGGACTGATTCACGTCGCCGACGGCGAACAAACGGTCCGGGCGGCGGATCAGATCCAGCAGGCGCCATTGCAGGCGGTTGGTGTCCTGCAACTCGTCCATCAGGATGTGGTCGAAGCTGTTCCGGATGCGCTCGCGCAGCGCGCGGTCGGATTCGAGCAGGCGGATGGCGAATTCTTCGAGGTCGTTGAAGTCGAGCGCGCCGCGGTCGCGCTTGGCGTGCGTGTATTCATCATGAATGCGGTGCAGCGCTTCCAGACAAAGCGGGTACAGATCCAGACGCGTCAGGAGAATCAGCGCCGCCTGGCAGGCGGGGATCAGGGAATCTTTGAGCTGCTGGGCGAGGGTGCGTGCGCGGGTGGTGTTTTTCAGCGAGCTCGGCCGCGGAAGATCGTCGAGCAGGAGCAACCGCTCTCGCCGGCCGGCATCGGACGGAAGAGCCAGGACGCGCCCGGCCCAGCGGTGGAACTCGTGGTGCGCTTCCCGCTGCCTGACGGTTCCGGTTGCGGGATCGGTGAGCGCGACTCGAGCGATCTCCAGGATCTCCGGCCAGCAGTCGGAGACCGGCTGCGCAGGCGTCCGCAGATCCGCCGCCCCGCGCCCGGCGGTGCGCGCTTCTTCATACAAATCGAGAAGAGCCTGCTCCAGGTCGGAAGCGCCGGTCGCGAGATCCTTTAAGAGAACAGGCATGAGATCGGGGCGCATCGCCAGAAGATCGTCCAAAGCGGCTTCGGCCGCCTGATGCCGGAGGATCTCGGCTCCTGCTTCGTCGAGCAGGTGAAAATCCGGATCAACGCCGGCTTCGATGGCGTTTTCCTTCAACAGGCGGGTGCAGAAGCCGTGAATCGTCGACACCCATGCCCGCTCCATCTCCTGGCGCAGCGGCTCTGCTTCAGCGAAAGCTTCCAGCAGACGCTGCTTGATTTCGGTGGCGGCCTTGTCGGTGAATGTGATGGTGAGAATGCGCCGAGGGTGAATCTTCTGCGCCTGGACGAGCCAGCGGAAGCGCTCGATGAGGACGCGGGTCTTGCCCGAACCGGGCCCGGCGACCACGCACACATCCTGCCCGGTACGCTCGACAGCGGCTCGCTGGGCGTCGTTGAGGGTCAAGACGACGAACCTCCGGCGGCGATGGTGACCCCAGCCGGCGTCGATTCCACGCGACAGAGGTCGCGGAACTCGCACCAGCCACACTTGGTGCGGTCGGCGGGGGCAGGTGCGATCTCGCCGGAGCCGATGCGCGCGGCGGCATTCAGACTTGCCTGGACGGCACGATCCATCATGTCGCGCAGTCCTTCCGCTTCAACAGAGTCGCCGATCTGCTGCCAGCCGAAGCTGGGGAGATGCCAGCCGCCCCAGCTCACCTCGCCACGCAACCCGCAGTAAAGAACGCCGGCGGCATCGGCCTGGTAGAGCTGCTTCGCGGCCCACAGATACAGCCCGCCTTGCACCAGTTCCCCTTGCAGGTGTGCGCGGATGCGGCTGCGGATCTTTTCCGGAGTGGTGTATTTGTAATCGATGACCACCAGGCCTCTCTGGGGCAGCTCGACGATGCGATCGATCTTGCCGCGCAGGCGCAGGCCGGGCGCCAGTCTCAGGTCGAAGCTGTGTTCGACGCCGCGGGTCATGACGCCGGTGAGCGGAGCAGCATCGAGAAAGCGGCGCAGATTCGCCTGCAATTCGAGGCGCGCCTTCTCGGTACGGCAGTCTTGCGGGATCGCACGCTCGCGACAGGCCTGGGTGAACAGCCGCGCGAAGATCTCCCCGACAGAAAGCGGCGAAGATTCCGCTTCAGCCAGCGTGCGGTGCAGGATGTCTCCTTGCAGAAGCAGATTGAGGCGCTCGGAGGGCGGCTGGGGCGGCGACTCCAGCTCGAGAATGTACCGCCCGAAGAACTGAAAGGGACATTGCAGAAAGGATTCGATTGCGGTGGGCGAGAGCGTGGATCGCGCCTGCTCGAGATACGCGAGCAGGCTTCGATCCGTGATCCGCGCGGCCCGCGGGGGAGACTTGGGCCAGAGCGGCCGCGGCCGGCAGGGCACGGCCGGCTCAGGGCGGATTCCGAGGGAGCGCTCCAGGCGGCTGAGGAAAAACGACGGCAGCAACCGGTCGCCTTTCGAGCCGGCGGCGGCGTACGTGAGCGCCAGCAGCTCGGAAGCGCGCGAGGTGACCGTCTCAAAGAGGAACTCTTCCTCGCGCTGCCGCTCGGCCGAAGTGCGCAGCAAGACGCCGTCATCTCGAAGACGCTCGCGCTCGGCATCGCCCAGGATCGGATGCTCGGAATGATAAGGTGGAAACACGCGCTCGATCAAGCCGCAGACAAAGAGGATGGGAAGCGACCACTGGCGCGCTTCGTACGCATCGAGAACATGGACCACGTTGCGGCGCTGGTCGCGCAAGCCGGTGTGTGTGTGATCGAGGAGTGCGCACAAAAGATGCCGGAACTCGCTGAGCGTTGCCGGCGTTTCCGGATCCAGCAGCGCGGCGGCGTCGGAGACTGCGCGATCCCAAGCTTCGACCGCCGAGGCGAGCTCGCGCCACGAAAGCGCCTGCTGGTGCGAGACGCCGTCCGTGATCGCAGGCAGCCGCACCAGGTTCCTGAGCTGGCCGAACTCCTCCACCCACTGTGCCGGCAGGAACCGCGCGGCGGGCCAATGCTCGATGGCGCAAAGGGCGTCGAGTTCCCGGGGCAGTCCATGCCCGGGAATACGCGTGCGGAGGTTGTGATCGAGCGTGTCCCCTTCCACTGTGGCGCCGAGCCCGGAGTAAGGGGCGGCGATCACTGCAAGCAGGCGCTCCCAGTCCCAGCCCGATTCAAGCGCATCGAGCACGTTGCTGTAATACCGGGCCAGCGGATGCGCGGCAAGCGGGCGTTGGAAGTAGAACCGCGCCGGAATGCCGAAGCGGCCAAAGGTGGAGCCGAGCAGCGGCGTATAGGGATGCTCGCGGCGGACCACGACGCCGATGTCGCGAAAGCTGGCGCCGCGCTGGACGAGAGCCGCGATGCGCCGCGCGATTTCCTCCGCTTCTTCCTGCTCGTTCGCAGCGCGGATGAGGATTGTGACGGGTTGCGGCCTGTTCTCGACGACGCGTTGTTCGGTGAAGCCGAGACCCGGGAGGCGGCGTCGCGTGTCTTCAGCTCCCAGCCATTCCGGCAGCGAAAGGAAGCGATCCGCCGGACGGAGCGCATCGACGACTTCGAGTTCCGCGGGAGACAGCGAGAAAAAGCCGGCCAGATAAATGCGCCGCCAGGGATGCCCGACGGCGTGGATGCGTGAGGCGGCGATCCTCAGCCGTTCGGATCCGAGCAGCAGGCTGCGAAGCTGAAGTTCTTCTTCGACGTTCCGGTAGACGGATTGAAACGCCCTGGCGGCAGGTGACGCGGCCCGCCGGGCGAGCAGCCGCGTGGAGCAGCCGGCCGCGTCGGCTTCTTCGATGAGTGACGCGATCATGCGACGCAAACCTGGAGAATGCGCAAGCGGGCGAAAGACTTCGGGCGGATCCTTTTCGAGCCGGCGCGCCACCAGATAATGGAGCGCGGCCGGCGAAGCCTGGGGCGTTGCGCGCACGTAGGGCTCAATGAAGCGGGACAAAGTGACCACACTGTCGGGGCGAACAAGGGCTCCCTGGCGAGCGAGCAAGTGGCGGATGTGCTCGGCCATCGTGGCCGTCGGCATCAGCAGGCATGAGTCCTCGCGACCCGAGCGGACATCGTCCCGGAAAGCCCGAAGCGGGTCCAGCGCGACCCCGCTGGTGGTCGTGAACAGAAGCATTTACGCTTCAGTATGCCGCAACCGGACTGACGGCCGACGGCATCCATCGCCTCATTCGATCTGCTTCACACTCAGCGGCGGCTTGTTCTGGCAGGCGATCGAATCGCCGACGCCCGACGCGATCAGCGCGCAGGCGTTGTCAATCGCCGCACGCCGGGCTTTCTCCGGAGTCTCGCCGCCGGCCGTGCGGCAGGCGGTGCGCCCGTTGAACTCGACACACACCTCGACGCGATGGCGCTTGAGGCCCAGCGTCGAATACACGACCAGCCCGATGAACACCACCGCGGCCAGTGTGATCCACAGCCCTGCTTTCTTCATGCGCCGTCTTGCTCGAAGAAATTGCCCATGCGGCGAAATTTGTCATAGCGCTGGTCAATGAGCTGTTGCCGGGTCAGCCCCTTCAACTCCTCGAGCGCCATTCGCAGGGTCACCCGGATCAGCTCAGCCGCCTGCTGTAGATTATCCTGCGCGCCGCCGGGCGGTTCGGGGATGATCTCGTCGATCAGGCCCAGCCGCAGCAGATCGGGCGCGGTCAGCTTCAGCGCGCCGGCCGCCTGCTCGGCTTTGCCGGCATCGCGGTAAATGATGGCCGCGCAGCTTTCCGGCGAAATCACGCTGTAAATGCTGTTCTCGAGCATGTAGACGCGATTGCCCACGCCGAGCGCCAGCGCACCGCCGCTGCCGCCTTCGCCGATCACCACCACGATCACCGGCACGGGGAGCCGCGCCATCTCGCGCAGGTTCCAGGCGATCGCCTGCGCCTGCCCGCGCTCCTCGGCGTCGATGCCGGGATAGGCGCCTGGCGTATCGAGCAGCGTCACCACGGGCCTGCCGAATTTCGCCGCCAGATTCATCACCCGCATCGCCTTGCGATAGCCTTCCGGCTTGGGCATGCCGAAGTTGCGCAGCAGTTTCTGCTTCGTATCACGCCCTTTCTGCTGGCCCACCACCATCAGCGGCTGCTCTTCGAACAGCCCCATGCCGCACACGATGGCGGCGTCCTCGCCGAACGCGCGGTCGCCGTGCAGTTCCTGGAAATCCGTGATCAGCAGGCTGATGTAATCGAGCGAGTGCGGGCGTTTGGGGTGGCGCGCCAGTTGCACGCGCTGCCAGACGGGACTGGGAGCCGCCGCTGGCGCGGGTTGATTGGGTGATTGCTCCACTTCTCCTTATTCTACGTGGCCAGAATCTCGAGCGCCTCGGCGCCGCAGATGCGCTCCACCTCGCTCAGGAATTCCTTGTCCGCCCGCACCTTCGAAGAAAGATCCAGCACCACCGAAAAATCGCGGGGCTTTTCCAGCCGCAACCGCACGTCGGTCTCGCCGGGCTTGTTCGCAATCAGCTCCCGCAATGCCGTGGCGCGTTCCGGCGACCCCAGCGACACGCGAATGGAAATCAACGCCGGGTAGCTCACATGCGCATTGGCGAGCGGAATGATCTCCTGCACGCTGAGCCGGGGCGGGCCATTCTCTTCCGGCAGCGCCTGCGCGCGCACCAGCACCCCTTGGTCCTCGATCAGATACGGCGTCAGCGCTTCGTACTGTGTGTTGAACACCAGCGCTTCGAGCGAGCCGTACCAGTCTTCGAGGCGCATGATGGCGAACGGCTTGCCCTCTTTGTTGCGCCGCCGCTGGATGCCCGTGAGAATGCCGCACACCTTCACCTCCGTGCCCCGCGCCAGGCCCTCCAGCGTCTCGGTGGTGTGCGCCGTCAGTTCTTTGATCTTCTCGCGGAACGGGTCGAGCGGATGCCCCGTTACGTAGATGCCGAGCATTTCCTTTTCGCCTGCCACCTTTTCTTCCGGCGTCCACTCCGGCACGTCCGGCAGCGGCGGATCCTCATGGGGCTCGAGGCCCATCTCGGCGCCGAACAAGCCGCCCTGCCCGCTCAGCCGGTCCTTCCACGCCCGCTGGCCCGCCTCGATGGCGCCTTCCACTGCTGCCATCATGCGGCTGCGCGCGGCGCCGAGCGAATCCAGCGCACCGGCGCGGATCAGGCTCTCGATCATGCGGCGGTTGATCGCCGAAAGATCCGCCTCGTCACAGAAGTGATAGAGCGACCGGAACCTCCCCAACCTCTCTCGCGCGCTCACAATCGATTCCACCGCCGCGGCGCCCACGTTCTTCACCGCGCCCAGGCCGAAGCGGATGGCGTCGCCATCCGGTGTGAAGTTCAGCCCGCTGCAATTCACATCCGGCGGGAGCACGCGGATGCCCATCTCGCGGCACTCGTTGATGTACTTCACGATCTTCGCCGTGTTGCCCGTTTCCGACGTCAGCAGAGCGCTCATGAACTCCAGCGGATAATGCGCTTTCAGATACGCCGTCACGTAGGCGAGATATGCGTAGGCCGCCGAGTGCGACTTGTTGAAGCCGTAGCCGGCGAATTGCTCCATCAGGTCGAAGATCTTCTCGATCTTTTTCTGCGGAAAGCCCCGTTCGAGCGCGCCCTGGATGAACCGGGCGCGCTGTCTGGCCATTTCTTCCGGCTTCTTCTTGCCCATGGCGCGCCGCAGCAGATCCGCCTCGCCCAGTGAGTACCCCGCCAGGATGTGCGAGACCTGCATCACCTGTTCCTGGTACACGATGACGCCATAGGTCTCCTCGAGAATCTCCTTGAGCGGCGGCAAATCGTAGCTGACGCCGGTCCGGCCATGCTTGCGGTTGATGAAATCGTCGATCATCCCGCCCTGAATCGGCCCGGGCCGGTAGAGCGCGTTCAGCGCGCACAGGTCTTCCAGTCGCGACGGTTCGTAGCGCCGCAGGATATCGCGCATCCCCTGCGATTCAAACTGGAACACGCCGCTGGTGTAGCCCTTCGAGAAAATCTCATAGGTGGCGGCATCGTCCAGCGGCAGGTCTTCGATCCGGATCTGAACGCCGCGATGGCTGGCCGCCAGCTTGATCGCTTCCTCGATGATCGTCAGCGTCGTCAGGCCCAGAAAATCCATTTTCAGAAGCGACAGCTTTTCGAGGCCCGTCATATCGAACTGGGTGACGATTTCATCGCGGTTGGTGCGGTAGAGCGGAACCAGATCCTTGAGCGGCGCCGGTGAAATGACGACGCCGGCCGCATGCACGCCCGCGTTGCGCGCCAGCCCCTCGAGCTGTTCGGCCACTTCGAGCACCTCTCTTACGCGGTCGTCTTTCCTGGAGGCTTCCCGCAATGCCGGCTCTTGCGCGATGGCGTCCTTGAGCTTGATGTTGAGCTGGCCGGGCACCATCTTGGTGAGGCGGTCGACGTCGGCGAAGGTCATGTCCAGCGCGCGACCTACGTCCTTGATGGCCGCTTTCGCCGCCAGCGTCCCGAAGGTGATGATCTGGGCCACCTGCTCGCGCCCGTACTTCTCGGTGACATACTGGATCACTTCACCACGCCGGTTCGTGCAGAAGTCGATATCGATATCCGGCAAACTCACCCGCTCCGGGTTCAGGAAGCGCTCAAACAGCAACCCGTACTGAAGAGGATCGATGTCGGTGATCTCCATGGCATAGCTGACCAGGCTGCCCGCCGCCGAGCCCCGCCCCGGCCCCACCGGGATCCCCTTCGACTTCGCGAATCGAATGAAGTCCCAGACGATCAGGAAATAGCCCGAGAACTTCATCTGCTGGATCATGCGGATTTCCAGATCCAGCCGCTCGACGTATTCGCCAAGCTCGTGCTTCAACAATCCGCGTCCCCGCTGCGCCTCCAGCCGCGGCCGGCGTTTCTCGAAGCCCTGCCGCGCCCCGTACTCAAAATACGTGTCGGTGGTGTGCCCTTGCGGCACTTCGAACCTGGGAAACGGCTCTGAAACTTTCTCGAGCTGCACCTGGCACCGCTGGGCGATCTGCCAGGTGCGGTCGAGCGCCTCCTCGAAGTCGCCGAACACCTGCATCATCTCGTCGCGCGACTTCAGATAAAACTCGGGAGTCTGAAATCGCATCCGGTTGGGATCGGACATCGTCTTGCCCGTCTGGATGCACATCAGCACTTCGTGGGTGCGTGCGTCTTCTTTGCGCAGGTAATGCGCGTCGTTGGTCGCCACCAGCGGAATGCCCGTTTCCTGAGACATCCGCACCAGCAGCGGAATCACTTTCTTGTCCTGATCGAGGTTGTGATTCTGGATTTCGAGGAAGAAGCTGTTCTTGCCGAGCATGTCCTGATACATGTAGGCAAGCCGCCGCGCTTCTTCGTAGCGGTCCGCCAGCAGCGTCTCGTTGATGTCGCCCTGGAGGCATGCGGACATCCCGATCAGACCCTTGGAATGCTGCGCCAGCAGGTCCTTGTCAATGCGCGGCTTGTAATAGAAACCGTCCAGAAAACCCGTCGAGACAAGCTTGATCAGGTTGCGGTAACCCTCCTGGTTTTCGCACAGCAGCACCAGATGGTTGTAGCGTGTGTCAGACCGGTCCTTGTGCTCTTTTTTCGAAACGTAAACTTCACAGCCGATCACCGGGTGAACATCGTGGTCCTTGGCCTGGCTGTAAAATTCGACCGCGCCGAACAGGTTGCCATGATCGGTAATGGCAATCGCAGGCATCTGCTGCCGGGCGACAAGCTTCATCATCTGCCCGATCTCGCAGGCGCCATCGAGCAAAGAGTAGTCAGTGTGGTTGTGCAGGTGGACAAACGGCTGGTCGGACATTCTTTTGGTTCCAGTATCGCGTATCACGCGGATGGGGGGGGCTTGTGATATTATCGCGCCATCCTGCTTCTCGAGGTGATCTATGCCCCTGTCGGCTCTTCTGCTGGTTTTCGTGACGGCCGCATCCGGCCAAGTTTCCACCGGCACGCTTACCGGGCTGGTCAACGATGCTTCCCAGGCCCGCCTGCCGAACGTGACCTTGCGTCTCACCAATGAGGAAACGGGCGTCGCCGTCACGGCGGCCACGAATGTGCAGGGCGAGTACACGTTTCCGTTGCTCGCCTCCGGCCGGTACCGGCTGAATGCCGAAGCGCGCGGCTTCCAAAACTACACCCGCAGCGGCATCGTGCTCGAGTTGGGGCGTGTCAGCCGCCTCGATATCACGCTCCAGGTGGGCCAGGTCAGTGAATCCATTGAAGTCGCCGGAACCGCGCCACTGCTCGACTCGGAAACTTCCTCCGTCGGCCAGTTCATCGAGAACAAGACGATCGCCGACATGCCTTTGAACGGCCGCCGTGTAGGCGAATTGCTTGGCTTGATGGGCAGCGCCGTTTTCATCGGCGGCGACGTGATCCGGCCTCGCGTTTCGGTGGCCGGCGGGCGCGGCGACCAGCAGCAATGGCTGCTCGACGGCGTCAACTCCTCGAATATTGCTCTCGAGATTCCACAGGCGCTCTTCAATCCGCCGGTCGAGGCTGTTCAGGAAATCCGTGTCCACCAGAATAATTATTCGGCCGAATTCGGCAACACCAGCGGCGGTGTGGTCACCGTCACCACCCGCTCCGGAACCAACCAGTACCACGGCGTGCTGTACGAGTACTTCCGCAACGATAAGCTCGATGCCCGCAACTTCTTCGCCGCCACCAGGCCGCCGCTGCGCTGGAACATGTTCGGCGGCGCGGCCGGAGGTCCCCTCATCCGGAACCGAACGTTCTTCTTCTCGCACATCGAATTCCAGCGCCAGCGGATCGGTATCGTGCGCCTGCTGACGGTGCCCACGGAACTCGAACGTCGCGGCGATTTCTCCCGCACCACCACCGCCGCCGGCGCGCCCATTCCCGTTTATGATCCGGACACCACGCGCCCCGATCCGGCGAACCCTTCGCGCCTCATCCGCACGGCATTTGCCGGCAACGTTATTCCCGCCAGCCGCCAGGATCCGGTCGGCGCCAGGCTCGCCGCCTTTTCCCCACCGTCCAACCGCCCCGCCACCAATCTCGCCGGCGCCAATAACTTCGTCGCCAACGCCTCCAACGCGCTGAACATCACCACCTGGACGTCCAAGGGCGATCACATCTTCAGCGAGCGCGACCGCATCTCGGTGCGATACGTGATGCACGATTTCCCCACTTACAGCACCACGGTCTATCCGGAGACTGCCGCCGATCCCAACGGCAACACCACCAGCCGCCGCGCCCACAGCCTGCTGCTCAATGAGCTTCACAACTTCACGCCCACCATCGTCAATGACTTTCGCCTGAACTGGCAGCCGCGCCGGTTCCAGAATCTCTCTCTCGGGCTGGACCAGGGCTGGCCAGCGAAGCTGGGGCTGAAGGGCGTCTCTGACCGCGCCTTCCCCCGCGTGGACATTGCCGGCTACGCGCCCATCGGCCCGGGAACCGCCGAGCGCATTCAGATTCCCATCCACGACACGCACATCGTCAATAACGTTTCCATCTTTCGGGGCGCGCATTCGCTGCGCCTCGGCGGCGAACTCCGGCTGGCGCGGAACGTCGACGATCTGAACACGTCGATCTCCGGCCAGATGAGCTTTGGTGTTCAACCCACGGCGCAACCTGGCGTAAACAACACCGGCAACGCCTTAGCGAGTCTTCTTGTCGGCTTTCCCAACTCCGGCTCCGTGCTCGATACCGATATCCTGGACCGCCGCGCCAAGTACATCGCCCTCTTTGTGCAGGACGATTGGAAGCTGTCGGCAAAGCTCACGCTGAACGCCGGTCTCCGCTGGGAAACGCATACGCCGCGCTTTGACGCCAACGACAGGCAGAACGGATTCGACTTGTTTGCCATCAACCCGGCTTCCGCCACCCCGGGCGTGATCACGTTCGCCGGCCGCGACGGCGTTGGCCGGAACGTCTACAACGGCGACTACAACAACTTTGCTCCGCGCTTCGGCGTCGCCTGGAAACCATTCGCGAAAACGGTGGTGCGCGCCGGCTACGGTGTCTTCTTCGGCGTGCCGCTGCCCGGCTCCAACAACACCAGCGCCGGATACGAGACCAGCGGCTCCTTTACGACGCCCGACAACGGCATCACGTCGCCATTTCTGCTCCGCAATGGCTTTCCGGAAACAAGAGTGCGTCCCGAACTGGGCCCGGGCTTTGGAGCCGTGCCTGTTGGCCAGCCGATCCGCTTTGCGCCGCAGTTCGTCGACCCGGACCGCCGTCTCGGGTACTCGCAGCAATGGAACCTGAATGTGCAGCGGGATCTGGGCGCTCAGATGATCCTGGATCTGAGCTATCTCGGCAACGGCAGCCATGGGATTCCAGGGCCGGATACGAACATGAACCAGGTCCGCCCCGGGCAGATGGGCGCGGGCAATGCGCAGATCCGCCGGCCCTTCCCGCAGTTCGGCAACGTCACCCGCGTCAGTCCGATGTGGGGCAATTCGAGCTACCACTCGTTCAATGCGAAAGTCGAAAAGCGGTTCTCCGGCGGTCTGAATTTTCTCGCCAATTACACCATCGCCAAATTCATCGACGACGTGCCGGCGCAATTCGAAGTCGGCGCCGTCGGCGGCGGCATGCAGAATTACTATGACCGGCGCGCGGAGAAATCGCTCTCCGGCAACGATGTGCGCCATCGTCTTGTTGGCAGCGGCGTTTATGAATTGCCTTTCGGCCGCCGGCGCAAATGGCTCTCCTCCGGCGCTTCCGCCGTTCTGCTGGGCGGCTGGAACGTGGGCGCCATTCTCACGCTGCAAGCGGGCAGCCCCGACGCTCTGGTGACGCAAGTGAACGGCACGAACGCGTTCAACCCGGGCGGGCAGCGTGTCAACGTGCTGAGCGATCCGAATCTGCCCTCCTCCGGGCGCAGCGTCTCGCGCTGGTTCGATACAGCGGCTGTGGTCGCGCCGCCGCAGTTCACATTCGGAAATTCGGGCCGCGCGCTGGTCACCTCGCCGGGGATCGTGAACATCGATCTCTCGCTGCTCAAGAACTTCGCCACCGGCGACCGCTGGAATGTGCAGTTCCGCACTGAGGCGTTCAACTTGCCCAATCATGCGAACTTCGAGGATCCAGGGCGCGCGCTGGGCGCCGCGACGTTTGGCGTGATCAGCGAGTCACGGCCTGCGCGGAATCTGCAACTTGGCCTGAAGGTGACATTCTAGAGAGGATGGACCTTCGCCAACGCCTCCAGCGCGGGCTGGTGATCCCGGCGCACCCGCTCGCTCTGAATTCCGCCCGCAAGCTCGATGAGCGCCGCCAGCGCGCCTTGACACGCTACTACGTAGCTGCCGGCGCGGGCGGCGTCGCCGTCGGTGTGCATACGACGCAATTCGCGATCCGCGATTGCGGGCTGCTCGAGCCGGTGCTTTCGCTGGCCTCGGAAGAAGCCAGCAGCATTGTGCGCGTGGCCGGCGCTTGCGGGCCGGCGGCGCAAGCCGTGCGCGAGACTGAAATGGCGGCGCGCCTCGGCTATGATGCAGTGCTGCTCAGCCTGGCTGCGCTCAAGGACGCCCCCATCGAGCAGCTCATGGACCACGCCAAAGCCGTCTCCCAGGTGCTGCCCCTGTTCGGCTTTTACCTGCAACCCGCCGTCGGCGGCCGGCTGCTGCCGTATCAGTTTTGGCGGCGCTTCGCGGAGATCGACAACGTCGTCGCCATCAAGATCGCGCCATTCAACCGCTATCAGACGCTCGACGTGGTGCGTGCGGTGGCGGCGTCCGGCCGCGCCGCCGAAATCGCGCTCTACACCGGCAACGACGATAATATCGTCGTCGACCTGCTGACGCCTTTCGCAGTGGAAGCAACCACCGTGCGCATCGCGGGCGGGCTGCTCGGTCAATGGGCTGTGTGGACAAGACGCGCGGTCGAGCTGCTCGATCGGATTCAGCGCGGCGACACCACGGACCTGCTTGCTCTGAGCACACAGCTCACCGATGCCAACGCCGCCCTGTTCGACGCCGCCAATCAGTTCCACGGCTGCATCGCGGGCATCCACGAAGTGCTGCGGCGTCAGGGTCTGCTCGAAGGCATCTGGTGTCTCGATCCAAACGAGGGTCTGTCGCCAGGCCAGGCCGGGGAGATCGACCGCGTTCTGGCATCGTATCCGCATCTGGCGGACGATGACTTCGTCCGCGAGCGCAAAGACGCCTGGCTAAAGGGCTGAGAGCCGTTCCGCGGTCCATTCACCGGCAGGGACGCGGGTGACGCGCGCCGGATCGATCAAATGCGGCAAGTCCGTGCACAGCAGAATGCGCGGGAGGAAATTCGCGAACGGCTCGGTGTACTCTTCCTGCCCCAGCAAGTCACGATAGGAAGCGAGCCCGCCGGCCAGCAGCACACGCTCGATGCGCGGTTCGATCGCGGCGGCGAAGATCGCCGGCACGGTCATCTTGCCCAGCGCGGCAACTCGCACCGGCCCTTCCATCGCGCGCACCACTGTGATCAGATCCGTGACGCGCTGTCCCAGCAGGCTTCGTCCCAGAATCAGGGAGGCCCAGGCATAATCGTGCTCACTCGCGTGCCGAAGTGTGTACCGCGGGGCGCCGCGGCCTGCTTCGGGAGTCAGGTCGCCGGTGCCGCGCAGATCCGGCGCACACACCGTCCGGCCCCGGCGCGCCAGTTCGTGATACAGGTCACCCTCGCCCCAGCGCGCATTGCGGCCCGCCGGATCCAGCACGATCATCGTTCCGCTGCTCGTCCGTGGCCGGTACAGCCAGCACGGCGCCCAGACATGCTGCGCTGAGAACACTTCCAACGCTTCGATGTCGCAGCCTTCGGAAACCGATTTCCCCAAGCTGATCCTGCGCGGACGCACGGGCGGCTCGTCCATTCCCAGCAAGGCTTTCCAATCGCCGGAAACAATGGCCGGGGCTTCGACCAGATCGAGCGGCCGCTTGCTCGAAAGCGAACGCACCACGCTGCCTTTCCCGGTCGCCCAAAGAGTCTCATCTTTTTCCGGAGCCACCGGCGGCTCTTCGGTCAAGGGTTCCCCGGCGTCTTGCAGCCATCTGCGGAACCAGTTGTAGATTTCGATGCGCTCCGCGTAGTTCAGCCCGTGGGGCAGCAGCGATTCCCACCATCGCAAGCGGGTCTGGGTCCCCAGCACCCGATAGACGCCAGCCAGCTTCCTGAACTCGCGCCGGCCGCTGGTCATGTAGCTCGGCGAATAGGTGCCGAAGGAATCCTTCGCGCTCACCAGCACGAGCAACGGCTTGGGCGCCAGCGGATACAGCAGATCCCAGCGGTCAAACCCAAGCGGCCCCGAGCCCGGAAAGTTCTGCTCGGCGTCGTCCGTCGAGCCGGGCGGGCTGAAATCATCGCACACGAAGTTCTCCGAGTTCGGACACGACGGCGCGGCCGCCGCCAGCCGGTCATCGACGGCGGCGAGAAACATCGTCAGCGTGCCGCCGCCGGAATTGCCCGTCGAGGCCAGCCGTTTTGCATCCACCAGCGGATAAGAGGCCAGCACATCGAGGCTTCGGACGGCGTCCCAGGCTTGCAGACGCGTCGATGAATCGCCCACCAGCAGCAATTGCTGACCTGGCACGGTGTGCTCATCGTCGGGCGAACGCAGCCGCGTCAGCACGCCGTCGGCGCGCGGATAGTACGTACGCTCGCCCTGCCCCATGGGATCAAACGCCAGCACGACAAAGCCGATCTGCACGAGCCCCTGGCAGCACTTCTGGTACGCGGCCGCGGCCTTCCCATTCCGGCTGTGCCCCATCTGGAACAGAACGCCGGGATAGGGCGGCGCGCCCGTTTTCGGGAGGTAAAGATTCGCGGGGACGAAGAATCCCGGCCTGCTTTCGTAGACCAGCTTCTCGACGCGATAACGCTCGCGCTCGAAGCTCCCGGTGACGCGCACATTCAGTGGCGTCCGCTCGGGCTCCCCGCCGCACAATTGCCAGAACGTCGCGCGCACCCAGCGCTGGCGTTCGCGAATCGCCGTCGCGTTCGTCAGCTTCGCGATCGCCTCCTCCCGGCGTTTCAGGCATTCCGCCGCCACATGACGCAAATAGTCCGGCAGGCACCGGGAATAATCGCGGTAGGGCGCCTGCTGAGCCCTTGTCACACCGGCCGCCAGAGCCGAAACCGCCATCCGCCGCGTGATACCATCGCGCATAATCGCGATGATACCGCCGTTCGACGCCCGCGAGGCTTTCGCTCTTTCCACCGAGGCGGGATGGAACCAGACGGAAGGGGATTGGGAGCGCCTGTTTCGACTGGCGCCGGAAGGCTGCTTCTCCATCTCAGCAGACGGGCGCCTGGCGGCCACCGTGGTTGCGCTTATCTACGAGCCACGTCTGGCGTGGATCGGCATGATGCTCACGACACCGGCGCATCGCGGAAAGGGCTACGCTCGCGCGCTGATCGAGCAGTCGCTCGACTCTCTCGAGGAGCGCGGAGTCACTTGCGTCAAGCTCGACGCAACTGAGCTCGGCCGCCCTGTCTACGCGAAACTCGGCTTCGCCGATGAGCGCCCTGTTTCACGCTGGCTCCGGCAGCCGGGCGAATGCTCTCTGGCGCCGGCAACCGGGTCCCGCCTCGAGGAATGGGTTATCGCATTGGATCGCGAGGCGTTCGGCGCCGATCGCTCCGGTTTGTTGCGCAGCCTGGCGCAAGGGGAAGTGTACGCGATCGAAGGCAAGGGCTTCGCGTTCGCACGGCCCGGGCGGGTTGCGCGGTTTTTCGGACCTTGTGTTGCGCGCGACGGCGAAACCGCACGAACGCTGCTGGCCGCTTTCCTGGCAAAGCACGGCGCAGAGCCAAGCAGGCTATCAGCCCGTGCGGCGCTTGATGCGCATGCTGCGCGGCGACACCTCCGCTGCACACGTTGCGTCCGGCCCCATGATCTATACGCTGGCCGGTTTCGAGTACGGCTAGTGGTCCGCCACACCCCCATCGGAGAACACATAGTTGGGCCGGTTCACCGGCTTGTAAGGATGCGCCGCGGCTACCTTCTCGTCGAGGTCCACCCCTAGCCCAGGCTTATCCGGCAGAGCCGCATGGCCCTCCCGCACCGGCAGTTGGTATCCGAAGAACAGATCCTGCACCCAAGGCTGCCGGTTGGGGCTGTACTCCTGGATCGTGCATGCAGGCGTTGTGGCGTCGACGTGGAGGGAAGCCAGCGTGCTCACCATGCTCTGCGGGTTGTGCGGCGCCATCTCGACCCGATACGTCTCCGCAAGGACGCCGATCTTCTTCAGTTCCAGGATGCCGCCTGCGTGGCAAACGTCCGGCTGCACATAATTCACCAGATGGCGCGAGCAAAAATCGGCAAAGCCGTACCTGGTGAACGAGCGTTCACCCGTGGCCAGCGGCACTTTCGTCTTCTGCCGCAACAATTCCAGCTCGCCCAGGTCCTCGAGTTGGGTCGCCTCTTCCACAAAGAACGGCCGCAGCTCTTCGATGCGCGTGCAGAAGTCGATCGCCATGACGGTGGTCAGTTGCCCGTGGGCGTCGATGCAAATATCGAAGTCCTCGCCGGCGGATTTGCGAACGGCTTCGAGCTTGCGATGCGCCTCGCGCACGGCGAAAGCGGGCCGCACCAGGTCATTATGCACGGTGATGAAACCGGACTTGGCTGCCGTATAGCCCTCCGCTTTGGCCTGCTGGAAGCTGGCCACAAGCTGTTCGGCGGTGGCGCCGCCGACATCCTTGTACAGACGCACGCGCCGCCGTGCCGCTCCGCCGAGCAGCTTGTAGATGGGCACGCCCAGCGCCTTACCCAGGATGTCCCACAGCGCAATCTCGACCGCGCTGATCGCGCTGTTCAGAATCGGACCGCCTCGCCACCGGGGATAGCGGAACATGCCTTGCCATAGCAGTTCGATGTCCGCCGCATCCTTGCCCAGAAGATAGCGCTCATGTTCCATGATGGCCTGGGCAAGGGTGGCCTCTTTGCTGGTGATGGATCCTTCGCCGAGCCCGGTCAAGCCCTGGCTGGTCTGCACCTTCGCGAACACCCAATTCACGCTGCCCACGTTCACGGCGATTGTTTTCAGCCCGCTGATCTTCAGGTTGAGCGGCTTCGCCTGGGCCACCAGCGGGCGGTTGTAGAGAGACGCCGCCGGGATGCCGGCGGCCAGTGTTCGGAGAAAGCGTCTGCGGTTCATGGCGGGTTCTATCTTATCCGATTGGCGTGGCTTACCATATTACTTTGTCCCGGATCGATTCTCCGTTCCCCATTAAGCCGATTAGCTGGCCGCAGATCTACCTCGGCGTCACCTTGACCACGCTCGCTTCGCTGCTGCTCGAGCTCTCACTGACGCGCATTTTCTCCGTCGTCTTCTATTACCACTTTGCTTTTCTCGCCATTTCGATCGCTCTGTTCGGGCTCGGCGCGGGCGGCGTGTGCAGCTATCTCGTCCGCGCGCGGCCAGGCAGCCTCTTTTCGCGGCTCGGTGTTCTCTCGACCGTCAATGCCGTCGCCGTGCCGGCGGCGCTGGTTTTCCTGCTCTCCCGTGAGAAGGAGTTCGGCAACTGGACGCTCGCGGCTGTCTATTTCGCCGCCGCATTCCCGTTTATGATCGCGGGAGCGGTGGTTGCCATCGTCATCTCGGAAACGATCGAGCGCGTCGACCGCGTATATTTCTTCGATCTCATGGGCGCCGCCGGCGGCTGTCTGCTGCTGATCCCGTTCCTGAATTTGCTGGGCGGCCCCAATACCGTCCTTGCCGCCGGCGTCTTGTTCGCCGCCGCGGGCGCAATCTGGTTCCACGTCGAAGGCCGCATCCAGGGACGCGCCGGCGCCGTGCTGCTGGCGCTGGCGCTCACCTCGCTGGTGATTCTGAACATGAAGAACCCCGTGGTCGAGGTCCGCTACGCCAAAGGGCGCAAGCTGCCGCCGGAGATGTTCACCAAGTGGAACAGCTTCTCCCGCATCGGCATCGTCGAGCAAACCCGCTGGATCGTGATTGACGCTGATGCGTCCACCGCCATTGCCAATTTCAACTTTGACCATCTTGCCAAGGAGGACCGTGACAACCTGCTCTCGCAAGGTCCCGGTCTGCCGTACAGGCTCAGGCCCGCCGCCAAGACATTGATCATCGGCCCAGGCGGCGGCTACGACGTTGCCCGCGCGCTCGCTTCCGGCAGCAAGGATGTCACCGCCGTCGAGATCAACCCCATCATCGCCAGAACCATCATGCGGGAGCGGCCCGATTTGAGCCAGGGTCTTTACCTTCGCCCCGAGATCCGGCTGTTTGTCGAGGATGGCCGCAGCTTCGTGCGCCACAGCACGGAAAAATACCAGGTCTTGCAGGCCACGCTCGTCGACACCTGGGCGTCGACGGCCGCCGGCGCATTCGCGCTCGCCGAGAACAACCTCTACACCACCGACGCGTTCTATGATTACCTGAGCCACCTCACCGACGACGGCATCCTGGCGTTCACCAGGTGGGGCTTCGAGCCCCCGCGCGAATCGTTGCGCCTGGTGTCGCTGGCGCGCCAGGCCCTCGACCGGCTCGGCGAAAAAGAAGCCTGGCGGCACGTCCTGGTGGCCCGCGAGAACGCTCGCGACCTCCACAAGTGGGGGGCCACTGATACAGTGATCATCACCCGCAAGCCGGTCCCGGAGCGGAGCATTCCCGCGATCGTGAATCACATCGTGGCTGCCCGGCTCGAGCCTGTCTACGTTCCCGGAAACGCCGCCCGCAACGCCTTCTCGAGTTATCTGGCCGCCCCGGACCCGGCCGCGTTCTATCGCGGCTATCCCTACGACGTCTCGCCGGTGGGCGACAACCGCCCGTTTTTCTTCTACACGGTCCAACCCAAAGATGTCCTCGGCTTCCTCCGAAACGCCTCCGAGTTCTCCGCGGATTACAAGATTAACCGTGCTGTACCGCTGCTGTTCGGGCTGCTGGGCATCAGCCTGCTTGCCACGCTGATCACCCTTGCTCTGCCGCCCCTGCTGTTGCGCACGCGGCTGCCAGCCGAACCCGGCGTGCGCCGCTACCTGCTCTACTTTGTTGCGATCGGTGTCGGATACATTCTCATTCAGGTCGCGCTGATTCAGAAGTTCGTGCTGTTCATGGGCCATCCGACCTATGCGCTGACGGTCATTATCTTCTCCATGCTGGTGTCGAGCGGACTCGGGAGTTACTTCAGCCATCGCGTGCTCGCCGGGGACCGTGCACGCTGGATGCGCCTGCTCGCGGTGGCGTCGGGGGGCATTCTGGCGCTTGCGCTGATTGTCGGCCCGATCACCTCCTTCGGTGTTGGATGGCCGGGCTGGCTCAAGGGACCTGTCGCCGTTCTATTGATTGCGCCAGTCGGCTTCACGATGGGCATGCCGTTTCCAGCGGGACTGCGGCATCTTGAACGGCGGCATAAGCCTTCGGTTCGCTGGGCGTGGTCGTTGAATGCGGCGTCCAGCGTGCTCGGCTCTGCCTGCTCGATGTTCTTCGCGCTGTACCTCGGCTTGCAGCAGACGATGCTCATCGGCGGCGCCCTGTATCTGGCAGCGCTGCTGGTGGTGCGAATGGAGAAAAGCCAGCCCTAATCTCGTGTACGCTAAGTCTCATGAGCGCGCGATGGATGGAACCGCTCGGCCGCGACATCCGCTACGGCTTCCGGGTGCTCTGGAAGAATCCCATGTTCAGCGCGCTGGTGATTCTCGCCATGGGCCTCGGCGCCGGCGCCGCCACGCTCATGTTCAGCGTGGTCAACGCGGCGCTGCTGAAGCCGTTCGAGTATCGCGATCCGGACCGCCTGGTGATGATCTGGGACCAGCTCCTCAAACTCCGCATCCTGGAATACCCCTCGAGCATGGGGATCTACGAGGATTATCGCGAGCGAGCGCGCTCTTTTGAGGATATTGCCGCCTTCGTCCCCATGTCGGCCACCGCCCAATTCGCCGAGCGGGCCGAGCGCGTGCAGGTGATGCAGATGACGGCGAATCTGCCTTCGCTCGTTGGCGTGCCGGTGGCTTTGGGCCGCGGCTTTCAGCCTGGAGAAGACCGCCGCGGCAAAGACACGTCCGCCATCCTGAGTGATGGACTCTGGCGGCGGCGCTTCGGAGCCGATCCGGCCGTGCTCGGCAAAGCATTGATCATCGAGAATCGCTCCTACACCATCGCCGGCGTCATGCCGCCTGGCTTCCGCTTCCGTTTGACTGGATGGGAAGCGCCCGACGTCTGGCTCCCCGTGCCGCTGGAGGCCGATCCCAATCGCATCCGCGGCGCCCTGCGCTTGCTGGGGCGACTGAAGCCGGATGTCCCGATCGAACAGGCGCGGGCCGAAATGAAATCCATTGCCCGGGCGCTCAGCGTCGAATTCCGCGTCTATCAAGGCCCGCGCGGCGAAGACGCCGGCTACACTGCGGGTGTCGTGACCCTGCGTGATCAGTTGTTCGGCTCCTCGCGAAGGAGTCTCGTCCTTCTGTTCTGCGCCACCATCCTGATGCTCGTCATCGCCGGCGCCAACGTCGCCCAGCTTTTCATGGAGTGGCGCGCCAAGCGCGAGCAGGAATTGGCCATCCGCTACTCGCTGGGCGCCAGCCAAGGCCGCATCTGGAGGCAGCTCACCACGGAAAGCATATTGCTTAGCCTGCTTGGCGGCGTTGTCGGGCTCGCGCTGTCGTTCGCCGGCTCCCGTCTGCTCTACCAGACGATGCCGCACGATCTCTCCGCCCTTGACGGCATTCCCATCGATTTCCGCGTGCTGGTGTTCACCGGGCTCGTCTGCTGCGTCTCAGGACTCATCTTCGGAATTCTGCCCGGCCACAACCCCGAGCTGCTGCGCGCTTCGGGCTCGCGGGTCTCCCGCGGCACGGTGCGTGGCGGCCTGGTGATGATACAGGCCTGCCTCAGCCTCGTCTTGCTCATCGGCTCGGGTTTGCTTCTTCGCAGCCTGGCGCGGCTGGGATCGGTGGATCCCGGATTTCGCAGCGAAAACATCCTCACCGCGCAGATCTCTCTGCCGCAGTCGCAATTCCGCGAACGGCACGAGGTTCGCGGTTTCACCGAGCGCCTGATCGATTTCCTGCGCCGGCAGCCCGAGATCAGAGCCGCCAGTGTTTCCTCGCGGCCGCCTTTCAGCTATGGAACCGGCGGCGATCCCTTCAGTCTCGAGGGACGCAACTATGAAGCATCCGGTCCCACGCCGCAGTTTGCTCATTTCCAGACCGTCGCAGCGGGCTATTTCAGCCTGTTGGGCATCCCGCTGAAGGAGGGCCGCGATTTCGACGACCGCGATCGCGACGCGCAGAACCCCGTCTCGATCGTCAATGAGACGCTGGCCAGGGGCTTCTTCACTGATGAAAGCCCTCTCGGCAAGCGCATCATGTTGGGCGCGCCGCGGCCCGGTATTCCCTGGCGGACGATCGTCGGCGTTGTTTCCGACGTTCGCACCGCCGGCCTCGCCATCAAACCCATTCCCCAAATCTACGAGCCCTACGCGCAGTCTCCCGCTCGTTGGATCACCATCCTCGTCAGCACGCGCGTGCCGCCGGAACGGTACGGCGAGCGGTTGCAGCAAGCCATCGCGTCCTTCGACCGCGAACAACCTGTTTATGCAGTGCTCAGCATGCAGCGCCGCATCCAGGATTCACTCGCCCAGCCGCGCTTTCGCACCGCGCTGTTCACTGCCTTCGGCGCGCTGGCGTTCTTCCTGGCTGCATTCGGCGTCTACAGCGTGACTACGTTTCGTGTAACGCGCCGCACCAGGGAGATTG
Organism: Acidobacteriota bacterium; assembly: GCA_016201205.1. Lineage (GTDB taxonomy): Bacteria > Acidobacteriota > Terriglobia > Bryobacterales > Bryobacteraceae > CADEFT01. Next base: position 8,004 of record JACQDF010000030.1, on the reverse strand, counting down.
GCATTCGCATGGCCCTGGGAGCGAATGAAGGCTCGATTCACGCCTGGATTGTCGGCCAGTCGCTGCTGCCGGTGGCATTCGGGCTGCTCGCCGGCTGGATCGGTTCCTTTGGCGCCACCCGGCTGCTCGCCGGCTTGTTGTATGAAATCTCGCCCGTGGACCCCATCGTGTATGCCGTCTCGACCGGCGTCTTTCTGTTCATGACGCTGCTGGCGAGTTATCTGCCCGCGCGGCGGGCAGCGCGGCTGAACCCCAGCGCCACTCTCCGCGTCGAGTAAACCGGGGACAGGCTACAGGCGGTTTCAGCGTCCCTGGCTGTCCATGGCTGCTTTCACCGCTTTTGCCAGATCCGCCGCGCGACCCGTTCCCCAATAATGCAGAAATATGTACTGCGGCTCTTCCTGCGTCATGTGGTTGTGAATCGCCACAATGTGAATGCCGCTCTTGCGCAGCGACTTCAGTACTCCCTGGAGCTCGTCCTTGACCATCGCGAAGTCGCCGTCCACCAGCGCCCGGTCATTGGCGCCCGCAAACGCGGCCCACGTGTTGACTCCCATCTGCTTGCCGATCGCCGTTCCGTGCATCTTCGCCGGGCGGCCGATGGTGGCTTTGTACATTCCGTTGTTGACTTCGCCTTTGGTGGCCAGGATGGCGTCCAGAGCCGTTGAATCGATCGAGTTCTGCGCCGGGATGGCCGGTCCTCCGAAGTCCGCGGCCGGCGCGGGCTGCTTCTCGCGCACTCCGCGCACCGCGCCCAGCACACGCCTGACAGCGCCCGCCAATTGCTCCGGCTGTCCGTGACCCCCGATGTGCATGTACATCACGCGCGGCTTCTCGAAGAAAAAGTGATTGTGCAGAGCCGTAACTTCAAGATTGTTGTCCAGCGCCGCGGACATGGCTGGACTCACCTCGTCCTCGAGCAGCACAATATCGCCCATCACCATGAGCCCGTTGCCATGGCTGGTGAACGCCGCCCACGAGGTGAACCCGAGAAACGGATGCATCGCCCGTCCCTCGACGGTCACCGGCACGTCGGCGCGCGGAAACGCGACCCGGAACACATCTTCTGCTTCCGTGTATGCGCCCTTGACGCCGACCACCTGCTCGATTGCCTGACGCTGCTGGATGGAAACGCCGGCGTAGGTAAGCCCGGCGAACACGATAGAGATACTCACCAGCTTGTGCATGTTCCTATCTCCCGACAAAATGCTCCAGCCACCGCATTGCATGCCACACTGCCTCCGGCGTCGGCGTATGTCCGCTGTGGTGGTTGAAATAGCCAATCTGCCGCGGCCGCCCGTACGTTTCATACACCGCACGCGCCGCATTCACGTAATGCCAGCTCCCGGCCTTGTCGTATTCATCTCCGCCGATCAGCAGGAACGCCCGCGGTGCGATCAGCGCCAGCAATTCGTGCTGGTCCGTGCCCGGCGGAAGGCTCTTCATCCGCTCGCCCAGATACCAGTAGTCATCATAATTCGACATGCGGAATCCGATGCCGCCTTCGGAAAACACGACCGCCTTGATCCGCTCATCCATCGCCGCCGCGTACAGCGCCATCTTCGCGCCCAGAGAATGCCCGATGATGCCGATCCGCTCGCGGTCCACTTCCGGAAGCGTGCAGAGGTAGTCGAGCAGCCGCTGCGCATCCCACACCCATTTGCCAAGGCCTGTGCAGCCAGGGTGCCGCAGGGCGAGATTGGCCACTGCCTCGTCGTAGCGCTCACCGTAGCTTTCGCCGAACCAGCGGATCGCCACCGCGATGAATCCACGCTGCGCCGCCAGGTAGGCGTAGGAGCGCACGTAACCGGGGGTGAACGAACGCCCGCCCAGGTTGCGTCCCGCCGGCACATCGACGTCGTAGTAAGGCACGATGACAACGGGCGTCGGCGTGCGCGCCGGCCTCAACGGCATTGCGATCAGGATCTTTTCCCAGAAGTCAGGCTCCACCCGCAGGTACATCAGCTTCGCGGTGTAGTGGAACTCGCGGATGGTTTCGACCAGCTTCGCCTGCGGCTTCGGCACGCTTGCCCGCGGCGTCCCGAGAATTTCCTTCCACTTTGCGAACAGCTCTTGACGCTTCCTCTTCCAGTCGTCTCCCGGCGATATCAGCGGAGCCAGCGCGCCAGCCGACATCTCGTAACCGGCGGGAGGCTTGTTGTAGGGCTCAAACCAGCCCGCATCGATCGCTGGCGCCTTCGACTCCGCAGTCACGGTGCGTACCACGCGGAAGCCCGTGAACCGGCTTTTTCGCTCCGGCTCGAGCGACGTCCGGTAGCCGCGCGCCCAGCCCGAAGTCGTGCTTACGTACGAGCCGCCTCGCAAGATCCGCGCCAGCCCGCGCTCGTTCTGCTGTGGTGTGTTGGGCGCGGGGTTGAAATAATCGTCTGTCCACTCCCACACGTTACCAAGCATGTCGTACAGGCCAAACTGGTTCGGAGCAAGACTCGCCACCTCGCTCGGGCCCTGCCCAGCCAGCGTTCGCAGCGCATCCGTGTCCTTTGTGTCCCGCGAGCCCAGATGAGCCTGCTTCGGATCCGAGCCCGCGGAGGCGAATTCCCACTCGGCGTCGCTCGGCAGCCGGTACCCGTTGCGGGTGCGGTCACAGCGGCCTGTGTCCAGGTCATAGCAGACCTCGAGCCCTTCCTTCCGGCTGCGCAGGTTGCAATAGCGGATCGCGTCCCACCAGGAGACGTTTTCCACCGGCCGGCGCGGTCCCTGGAAATTGGCTGGGTTGAAGCCCATCACCAGCAGAAATTCGGCTTGCGTGACTTCCGTGCGGGAGATCAGGAATTCACCGGCCGTGATGGCGATCTTGATGCCCGTCTCGACATCAGTGACTTCCTTGGCGGAAGCGGGTATTTTGACGAGATCCTGAGCGGACGCGCTGAGGCAAACCAGGACGACCGCGGCACAGGATCCCGCCGGGCGCATCTACTCGGCGCCGGTCTTGGAAATCTGGACCGGCTGCGCGTCCACTGTGTAGTTGAACCACCCGATCATCATCTCTTCCCAGGTCTGGTCGCCCCATTTCACTTCCTTGCTGGGATCGGGGTTGTACTTGTTGTTCGCCGAGTTGTCATAGTGAGCTACACAGTCTATCCGCGCGCCTTTCGGCAGCACCAGCGGCTCGGCGAGCACGTAGGACAACTGCCAGTTGAAATCGTACTTCGGGACATGGAGAAGCACCTCGCTGCGGCCATCCGGATAGACGACTGTGTACTTGAAGTCCTTGCCGCGCACGTGCATATGCGGCATCAGGCTCGTCACCCGGACTTCTTCTTTCGCTGTGAAGCTCGAGGTTACTTCGTGGTTGTCCGCATAGGGGGGGATCTTAAAGTTGAAGGTCAGCGCACGGCCTGTGAGCGCGCGGTGCTTGGGCGGCTGTTTGGCGAAACGCAACCCCACGTGGCTGCGATCCTTCACTGCCGTGCCGCTGGGCGTGTAGTGCATCTGGAACCGGAGCTTCGAGCCCGCGCGGACCAGTTTCGCCGTGCCAGGCGCATAATTCATCGGCGGATCGCCCGGCGCCCAGCCGACCAGCAGGTTTCCGCCAGTGCCTGCCAGGTTCTCTTTCGGATCCACCACAAACACGATGATGTGGTGCACCGCGGCGCGCTTGTCCGGACGGCATTCGGCCGCCTCGATCCAGATGTCTTCCTTGAAATTCGTCTCTACGGTGAAGTACTTGTACGGCACTACGCCCGATGCCGGCACGTCAAAGTCCTCGCCGATATCGAAGACGGCGTCCGGCTTGCCGATATTCCAGCCCGCCGCGAATTCAGGCGGAGGCGGCAAGTCGTTGGGATCGCCTTCCGGCGCGCCCGCATCCGCCCAGGCGGTGATCGTCTCGATCTCCTCCGGCGACAGACGCCGGTCGTTGGAGAACTTCCCGTGCGCAGGATCGGCCAGCCACGGTGGCATCTTCTTGATCAGCACGGCCGCTTTGATGGCCTTCGCCCAGGGCCGCGCCTCTTTGTAGGAAGTGAACGCCATCGGCGCCGCTTCGCCCGCCCGGTGGCACTCGACGCAGCGGTTGTTCAGAATGGGAGCGACATCTTTGGAGAAGGTCGCCTTGGCGGCGGACAGGGCGCCCGCCGTGAAAACGCTCATTGCCGCGAAAAAGCCCAGTTGCCTCAGCATACTTCACAGCATACACTGCCTCGCTGGCGTGTGCCACCAGGAGATCACGGCTGAGATTCACCGGAGCCTGCGGGTACCCCGGCGATGGAAGCAGGCATTGCGGATCGGGTGTGGGACATGCAAGAGCCTTTGAGGAACACGCGCAAAACGGACCGCGCCCGCGGGAGGGACACTCCGGTGTTCCTCAACGGCTTGGCGCCGCGGGGCGCGGCCTTTGCGCTTCTAAAGTACTGAAAAAACAATACTTCACGTTGTTGTTTTGGCGTTTCTGTGCTAAAGTGGTGGTTGCAGGCTGTCGATGGTTTCGATAGACTGATGGGCCGTCCGTCTCGGACGGTCCGCGAACGTCTAGATCCGGGAGGCAGCGCCATGCCAGCAACAAGGAACCCTCATTCCCTCAACCCCAAAGTTCTGGCCAAGCTAGGGGAAGACATCTACAGGCTGAAGTTCCAGGAAGAATACGAGCGCGAGCATCATGGCAAGTTCGTCGCCATCAACGTGCAAACGTCAGCGGCCACACTCGGGGATACCGCCGAGGAAGCCTTGGAAAAAGCAAGAGCCGCCGACCCGGACGACCTGTTCCATCTCATCCGTGTTGGTTTCCCAAGCGCTTTTCAGATGGGAACCTACCAGAATGCCTCCAATTCAGACTGGCTCTTTAGATAGCGTCGGTCCCCGATCATCAAAATCCAAGTCTACGGCCTCTCCGAGCAATTCCAGCAAGAATTCGAGGCTATGATTGACACCGGCTTCACGGGCTTCCTGTTGATGCCGCTGATGGATGCGTCTCCGCTTGCCCTCACATCACACTATACGGAACAAGCAGTTGGACTCTTGCCGATGGCTCTTCGCAGCCTAAATTGTTGGCCTATGGAACCGTCGTCGTCGAATCCGAAAAGGTTCACGGCGTTATCGTCTTGGAGCCCAGCGCCTCACGGCCATTATTGGGCATCGAGTTCCTCAGGAAGGCGAACAAGGTTTTCATGCTCGCTCGGGATGGATGGACTATGGTTGACCAAGACTTTCTGGACTCACTGAACCCTCCAAGCAAGACCGATCAAACTCCGTAAACCGGCAACGCACCTTTAGCGCACCACCTGCCACCGGGCCACCCGGTGTATAGTGGCGGTTGATAGAATGATCCTCCCGGACGGATACACCGACTTGCCCGCCGGCAAAATCGCCGCTGTCGTGACCTTTCTCGAGATGCGCGCCAAACCGGCCTTCGAGCCCTTGCCGCTTCCCGCCGGCCTTTCGATCCGCGACATCAGCAAGCCTGATCTGGACTGCTACCGGCGCTTGTTTCGGGCGGTCGGCGAGGAATGGCTCTGGTTCAGCCGACTGCGGATGAGCGACGATGAGCTCGCCGCAATCATCCACGACCCGCGCGTCGACGTGTTCGCTTTGGAGCACCAGGGCGTTGCCAAGGTCCTGATCGAGCTCGACCGCCGCGAGCCGCCTGACGTCGAGCTCGCTTTCTTCGGCGTTACAACGGATCTGATCGGCACAGGCGCCGGACGCTGCCTGATGCAGTTCGCCATCGAACAGGCGTGGTCGCACAAGCCGCGGCGGTTCTGGGTGCATACGTGCACACTCGATCATCCGAAAGCGCTGGCCTTCTATATCAAATCGTGTTTCGTCGCCTGCAAACGCGCGATCGAGCTTGCCGGCGACCCCCGCCTGACCGGAGATCTGCCGCGCACGGCAGCCCCGCACATTCCTATCATTGGACGATAGAGGTAGAACTCCATGCTCCGGCGCTCGTTCCTTTTCGCTGCCGCCGCTTCCGGTTCGATCGACGTCACCCAGTTTCGAGCCGACCCCACGGGAAAGCGGCTTTCCACTTCCGCCATCCAGGCGGCCATTGACGCCGCCTCGCGCACAGGCGGCACGGTCCGCTTTCCCGCCGGAACTTACCAGTCGGGAACCCTCACTCTCAAGAGCAATGTCTGCTTGCACCTCGAGTCCGGCGCCGTCCTCCGCGGCTCCCGCGATCTGGCCGACTACCCGAGCCGCGTTCCCAAGATCCGTTCCTACACCGACACTTACACGGAGCGCTCGCTGCTCTATGCCGAAGATGCCGAAAACATCGCCATCGAAGGCCATGGGCTGATGGACGGCCAGGGCGCCTCCTTCCATGGGCCGTACAAAGTGCGTCCCTATATGATCCGTATGATCAACTGCCGCCATGTCAGCGTCAGTGACGTCACCCTGATCGACTCCCCCATGTGGGTGCAGCATTATCTGGCTTGCGAAGACGTTTCCATCCGCGGCGTCAACGTACGCAGCCGGGTCAACTCGAATAACGATGGGATTGACATCGACGCCTGCCACCGCGTCCGTATCTCCGATTGCGATATCTGGTCGGGAGACGATGCCATCGTGCTCAAGAGCACGCTGGACCGCCCCGCGCGGGATGTCGTTGTCACGAACTGCGTTCTCAGCTCCCGCTGCAATGCGCTGAAGCTTGGCACCGAGACCAATGGCGGCTTCGAGAATATCGCGATCAGCAACTGCACGGTTTACGAAACCCGGCTGTCCGGCGTTGCGCTCGAGATTGTGGACGGCGGGACACTCGACCGCGTCCTGGTGTCGAACGTCGTAATGAACAACGTGGGCGCACCCGTGTTTGTCAGATTAGGCGACCGCGGACGGCCGTTCGCCGAAGGCGGATTGCGTCCGGGCGCGGGCCGCCTGCGCAACGTGATCCTGCGGGACATCGTCGCCAGCGGCGGCAGCCGCGTGGGCTGTGCCATTTCAGGTATCCCGGGCCACCAGATCGAGGAGGTGACGCTCGATAACGTGCATCTCGAGTTCGTGGGCGGAGGCACGAAAGCGGACGCGGACAGAGACCCCCCGGAGAACGCGGACCGCTACCCCGAGCACAGCATGTTCGGCGCTCTCCCCGCCTACGGGCTCTTCTGCAGGCATGTCCGCAATCTGCGCCTGCACGCCGTCGAAACACGGTTTCGCGAGACCGAGGAACGCCCGGGCCTGGTCTGCCGCCACGTCACCGGCCTGCGCCTGTCGGACTGCCAGTTTCAAGGAGCGCCGGTCCGGGTCGACTAAGACCTTTCCAACCGCTCCCTAGCGGTCGTGGCTCGGAAGCCCTTTCTGAGCCGCGTGCGTCAGCAAGCGGTCCCGTTTCCTTTGCGATTATGGGATCTTCGACTAGCTACCGCTAGAATCGCAGCGTCAACCCGATCTGATACTGCCGCTGGTCCTGCTCGGCTGAGCTAATCTCGCCGAACTGCGGCGAGTTTCGGTTCGTGTTCGGATTGCTGTAATGCGGCGTGTTGCTGAAGTTGAAGCTCTCGACGCGCAGCGCCAGCGCTATCCCTTCCCGCACCCGGAACTCCCTGTGCAGCGCCGCGTCCACGTTGACGATCCCCGGCCCGACGATGATGTTGCGCCCCGCGTTGCCCAGCGTGTTCTGAGCTGGGATGGTGAAGGACGCCGGATCGAAGAACTTCTGCCCGGGACCCGCGCCGCCCAGGTATACCACCGGCGAGATGAAGTTTGGCCGGTCGGCGTTGCCTGGAGCATTCACCACGCCCGACACCGACGGCGTGACCCACTGGCCGGTCATCAGGCTGAGCAGCCCCTGGAACTGCCAGCCCCCCAGAACCCACATTGCCACGCCGCCCTGCGCCCATTTCTTCCCGCGTCCGAACGGCAATTCGTACATGTAGCTTTGCGTGAACATGTGCGTCCGGTTGTCGTTCATCCGCGCCTTGTTCAAGGGAACGCTCAGGGGAATCGCGATGCCGCCGTTGTCCTCGCTGTAGTTGAGCCCTTTGCTCCAGGTGTAGGACGTCGTCAGGTAGAAGCCGTCGCCCACGCGGCGGTCCAGCTTGATCT
>JACQDF010000225.1 GCA_016201205.1 Acidobacteriota bacterium | reverse complement strand
TTACCGTTAGGAGTCAGTTTTCTCTTGGAATGTCGCGAGAAGCTCTCCGCACAAGCGCGGCTGCCGCGGATGGCATGGTTTCTTCTAGCCGCTTATGGTGGCTACGGATGTGCCACAGCGCACGATTCAGTGAGTCGTTCGCGGGCTGTGCTCGGAGCTACATCGGCTTTAGTGGGTGCCGGCATTCAACGCAGTAACATTTCCGCGGGGTTCGAATTTGATGCGTGGACCGAACTTGAACGGACTGGCTACATAAACGACGGCCGCATCAAGTCTCCCCCGAATGCGTTTCGGTCTAAGGAGAAGCGCGCGTATCCGAAGCCTCGCTTTTGGTTTTGGACAAGGACGCCAAGCATCGATCCGGTGTACTTTATTGTTTGCAGTCTGCAGGACCAGCTATGCTCCAGCTCCTTTCCTCCGGTTCACTATGTTACATGGCTGCCTCCGCGAAGGCAGTACATTCTGACCCAGGTTTTGTGCGACAAAGCGTCTTCTGCACTTCATTAGGATATTCGCCTTGAGTCGCGTCCATATTGCAACCTCAACTATGCACACGATCAACGTGTCGAGCGCTGGTCCCGCTCGGCTGATGCCGCCCGTCGTTGCGTGGGTGATCGGTTTTCGCTGCCTACATCGCCCTCCCGAGAGTCCGCTCCCGCCAAACCTCGCGCCGAAGTTCCTTGTTCCGTTCCGCTTGCGGCGCGTGCATCAATTTCTATGCACGGCGCTCGAAGGGCCGGCAGCGCAGGGCTGGCAGCATCACCGGCGCATGGCTCTGCGCTCGCGGTGCAATCCGGCGCAGCCGCTCCATCAGCCGCTGGAACACCCCCTTCTCCTCGTAGTGATCGCTGTAGCTCACCCCAGTGCGGCCTGCGTGGCGCCAGATCTTGGCAGCCACGAACAGGAAGCGTAACCGCGAGGTGGCCAAAGTCGTGTGGCGCAGTTCCGTGGCGTCGGCCTGCGGTTCGCGGTTGAACAGCACGAGCCAGCAGTTCAGCAGGTGATAGAGTTTCCCGGTCACAGATCGGAGGCAGGCTTCGATGTTCCGCAAGCTCTCGCAGTAAGTCAGTTTCGCGAAAGCCATCGCCAAATACTGATCCCAGTAAGAGAACTTCCTCGGCACAGGACCATGGTCGTAATGGGCCACGCACTTCTGGAACTCCTTGTGAGGAAGATGGGCGATCAACTCCGAGAAAACGAACCGGCCAGCATGCAATCCCCCATTGTCGACGAGGGAGCCGGAGGGGATGCAGAACGCAAAAGAACGCAATTTCAGCGGCTCGGAATTCAAGTCGTTCCCGACCACAATTCCAGCCAACTCGTTGCAGAAACAGCACTTAGAGGTTCTGGCAAAGTACTTTACCGGACACCAGTGATACCGCACCTGTGATATTGATATAAGTGGCCGCAACAAAGGAGGGCCGGTGCTCAGGGCTCTCGCTATCACACTGCTCACCGCGGCGGCCGCCCACGCCCAGGTCCGGGCTGGGCGTATCGTCGGCGCCATTCTCGACGCCACCAAAGCCACCATTCCCGGCGCTCAAGTCACGGTCACCAATACCGAGACCAACACTGCGCCCAAGACCACATCCAACGCCACTGGAGACTCCGGCGGACGCATCCTGCGCGAAGACGCCGTCCGCTTCTTCGACTTCTCCGCGTTCAAGGTTTTCCGCATCCAGGAGCGCCACCGAATCGAGTTCCGCGGCGAGTTCTTCAACCTGACCAACACGGCGAGTTTCCTGGCGCCGAGCACGGATGTGGATACGGCCAACGGTGGCCGTGTCACTGGGACCAGCAACATTCCGCGGCAGATTCAGCTCGCTCTGAAGTACTCTTTCTGACTTATGCTCGCTCCGCTTGCACTATTGATCACGGGCACGCTTCTGGCTCAGGACACGGTCCGCATCCGTGTCGATGCCGCCTCCGATCAAGGCGCTTTCCGTCACGTCTGGAACTTCTTCGGCTACGACGAGCCCAACTACACCTACATGCAGTACGGCCCCAAGCTCCTCACCGAGCTTGGCCGGCTCAGCCCTGTTCCCGTCTACATCCGCACACACAACCTGCTCACCACCGGCGACGGCACGGCGGCGCTCAAATGGGGCTCCACCAACGCATACACGGAAGACGCCAGTGGCAAGCCCGTCTACGACTGGACGATCCTCGACCGCATCTTTGACACTTTCCAGCAAGCCGGGGTAAAGCCGCTGGTCGAGATCGGCTTCATGCCCAAAGCCCTCTCCACCAACCCGGAGCCATACCAGCACGACTTTCCCCAGACGAATATCAAAGCCGGCTGGGCTTATCCGCCGAAAGATTTCAGCAAATGGGGCGAGCTGGTCTATCAATGGGTGCGCCACTGTGTCGAGCGCTACGGCGCGGCAGAAGTCGAGTCCTGGTATTGGGAAGTGTGGAATGAGCCGGATATCGTCTACTGGCAAGGGACGCGGGAGGAGTATTTTCAGCTTTATGAACACGCAGCCCGTGCCTTGAAGCGGGCGCTGGCCCGCGCGCGCATCGGAGGTCCGCACTCGACGGGCCCTGTTGGCGACAGAGCCGCTGATTTTCTCCGCGCCTTCCTCGATCATACTTCCCGCAACAACATCCCGCTCGACTACATCGCCTTTCACCCCAAGGGCCAGCCGGAAGCGGTGGCTGGCCACGTGCGCATGGGCATCCGCCGCCAGCTTCAATCCATTGACCGGGGCTTCCAGATCGTGGCGTCGTTTCCCAAATACAAGAACACGCCGGTGATCCTCGGCGAATCCGACCCGGAGGGCTGCGCCGCCTGCGGCATGCGGACTCATCCCCGGAACGCCTACCGCAACGGCCCACTCTACTCGAGCTACACCGCCGTCACAACGGACCGCACCATCGAGCTTGCCCAACGGCACGGCGTGAATCTGGCGGGCATCGTGACTTGGGCCTTCGAGTTCGAAGATCAGCCGTACTTTGACGGCTTTCGCACGCTCGCCACCCACGGCATCGACAAGCCGGTGCTGAACACCTTCCGCATGCTCGCCCTGATGGGGGGAACGCGGATCGACGCGCTCAGCAGTCATCGTCTGGATGTGCAGGCCATGCTGCAATCAGGCGTGCGTGAGAAAGCCGAGATCAGCGCACTCGCCACCCGCGGCGAGCGCAGCGTCACCACCATGATCTGGAACTACCACGACGACGACATCGTTGCGCCGCCTGCCGGGATCGATCTTACGATCGCGGCTCTACCAGCGTCGCAAGTGCGCGTCGAGCACTTTCGCATCGACGCCCATACAAGCAATGCCCACACCATTTGGCAGCTCATGGGCCGCCCGCAATCTCCGGCGCCCGAGCAGTACGCCCGGCTGGAGGCGGCCGGCCAGTTGCAGTTGCTCACCTCGCCCGAGTGGCGCCACACGAAAGAGGGTCAGCTCGCGTTGCGGTTCGCTCTTCCGCGCCAGGGCGTCTCTCTGCTTCGGGTAGCCTGGTAGGCGTTGCATGCCAAGGGCGAATGCCCTTGTCTAGTCAAACAACCCCCAGCGTCCGCATTTCCTCGACCTCCGCCGCTGAAAACCCGATCTCGCGGAGCACCTCTTCGGTATGCTCGCCCGCCAGCGGGGCGCGGCGTCGGATGCCGCCCGGGGTCTCGGACAATCGCACTGCCACCGGCGCCAGCGGCACATCGCGCGGGGCGCCGGGATAGGCCACATACTGCGCCTCCGACGGGACCTGGTCCAGCTTCAAGACGCGCCCCGCGGGAACGCGTGCCGTTTCCAGTTCCGCGATTGCCTGGTCGCATGTTCGCGCCGCCGTCCACCCGGTCATGGCGTCATCGATGAGCGCGCGGTTGTCCGCGCGCATCTGATCCGTCTTCATGCGTTCATCGGCAATCAGATCCGCACGCTTCACCAGCTTCGCCCAGCGCGCGAACATGGCGTCGCCGATCACCGACACCATGATCCAGCCATCACGCGCCGGATAACAGTTGGACGGCGCTGAATAGAACCCGGCGTTGCCTGTTTGCCGGCGCACGCGGCCGGTTACGTGCCGCTCGGCGAGAAAGGCCTGCATGAAGGTCACGCCAGTCGCCAGCAACGATGCGTTCACCAATTGCCCCTGCCCGGTCCGCCGGCGATGATACAGCGCCACCATCGCTCCAAAAGCCGCATGCAGCGCGGTGCCGAAATCCTCGAAAGCGCAAAGGCCGCGCCCCGCGGCGCCATAGCCTTGAGGAACACCGGAGTGTCTCTGCCGCGGGCGCGGTCCGTTTTGCGCGTGTTCCTCGAAAGAGACGATGTCGCGCACGGGCGCGCCCGGCAAGCCGGTCAGGCTCATCGCACCGGACATTGCTTGCGACACGCTGTCGAAGCCCACGCGGTTGGCATACGGCCCGTCCGGGCCGAACGCCGACACGTGAACCAGAATGACGTCTGGCTTCAGGACCCGCAGCGAGTCGTAATCGATCCGCATTCTGCGCATCACTTCGATCGGCAGATTCGCGATCACGACGTCCGCGCCGCGCACCAGCCGCTCCAGAATCCCGGCTGCGCGCGGGTGCCCGGGATCGAGCGTGAGGCTGCGCTTGTTGCGGTTCATGCAAATGAACAGCCCCCCTTCGCCGCCCTCGGTGATCGGACCCAGGAAGCGGTCCTCACTGCCGCCCCGCCGGTCGATGCGGATCACGTCGGCGCCCATGTCCGCCAGCAGCATTCCGCAATACGGCCCGGCGATGTAGCGCCCGAAATCGATGACGCGAATCCCAGCCAGTGGAAGCGCGCTCACTGCCGCTGCTTCTCCGTCAGTTTCAGCGCCGCTTGCCAGCCTCCCACGCGCTGAATTCCCGGCACAAAGAAGCCATTCAGGAAATCGTCATCCGTTGCCTGGAAGCCGCTCACCGGAGCGCGCAGCTTCAGCTCGCCCTCATGCACGGCGGCAGCGAATGTGCACCAAACGGCAGCTCGCCCGATGCAGCGCAGCTCGGCCGGTCCGTTCAGCCATGCCAGCGCCGTCAGGATGTCCCGCACGCGGTTCTGATCGTCGGTGCGATGGAACGTGAGGAAGTGGCGCGCCGTCTCATTGCGTCCGCCCCGGAAGGCGTCGATCCAGAGCGCGGTGCGCCCGGCGGCCTGCTCCGCCGTCCTGCCTGCCTCGGCGCCGTCCGGATGCACCACCAGCACTGGCGTGCCGGAGCCCTTTCGATAGAGCCCTGTTACGCGATCGCCCCGGCCTGGCCGGTACAGCGCGATCAATTCCCCGCTCTGCTGATGCGCCACCTTAGAGGGCGTTTCCGCCGACAGCGCATAGCGCAGCGCTTCCCGATTCACACCCCGCACACGCGTCCACTCTCTCCATTGCGCGAACACGCCCTGGTAGTCCAGCGCATTGCCTGGCGGCTTGCGATTGGCCCAGACCAGCAGGTCTTCGTTCTTCTCGACCGTGAACGGCTCTTCCCGCACCGGCGCCCCGTCGCCTCCCAGAAGCCGTTTGGCGAAAAAGGTGTACATTGCTTCGCGGCTGCCTTGATGGTAATTGTGCTGAGAATCGAACTGCACGGTCTCGACATTGGCGGCCGCGTCATACAGCGCATAGATTCTCTGAATCGCGGGGAACTCGGATTGCGGCGTGTTCTTGGTCCAGTCGCCGGTGGCGGAGACCATCAGCAGCGGCCGGGGGGCAAGCATCGCTCCAAACTCGACATTGAACGTGTCGTGCCGCAGCCCCGGCGCATTCTCGCACGGCGAGCCGCCCTGCATGATGCCGCTGATCATGTTGACCGGCGCCGCTGCCTTTACCCGGTCATCCACCGCGTAGAGCAGGAACGTCTGCGTGCCGCCGCCCGAGGCGCCCGTCGCTGCCAGCCGCTCGCGATCCACCTCCGGCAACGATTCGACGAAATCCAGCGCCCGGATCGAGTTCCACAATTGCAGCCCCAGCGGTCCGAAGTTGTAAAGCTGCTCGCGCCGCTCGCCGAAGACGTGAGGCGTCTGGCTGGTGTCGTTGTAGCCCACCATGTCGTAGCTGAAGACGACGTAGCCCTGTCGCGCCAGGCTGATGGCGCGGCCCGGCACCGAGCCGAGCTCGGCGTTCTCCAGCCGCCCGGTCTTCCAATGCCCGTGTGGCGACACCACCCCGGGGAACTTGCCGGCTCTTCCCCTGGGCTTGTAGAGATTGCCGCACAGGTAGTAACCGGGGAGCGTCTCCAGGTACACTTTTTCGACGCTGTATCCGTCGCGCTCGAGGCGTCCGAAGATTTGTGCATTCAGCGGCGCCAGCTCCGGCATGGGAAACAATCCTGCCGCCGCCAGAATCTGCTTGCCGAGATGTGTCTTGTGCGCTTCCCATTCGGCGCGCGTACGATATTCCGGCATCCGGTATGTATAGTCGGTGCCCTCGATCGCCTTGAGACGGCTGTCCTCGATTGGCCCCTGGGCCATCAAGGGCAGCGTGAGAAAGAAGCTAGCCGCGCGATTTGTCATACGATGAGAACGTCGCCCCCTCTTCGGCCAGCCGCTCCAGCAGCGGCGCCGGCTGCCAGATGTCCGGGAAGCGCCGCTGAAACTCGCAGACCTTGTTGTGAACTTTCTTCAGACCCGCCAGGTCCGCGTATTTCATCGGGCCGCCGCGCCAGGCAGGAAAGCCGTAGCCGTTCAGATACACGATATCAATGTCAACACTGCCGAGCGCCATGCCTTCTTCGAGCAATCGCGCGCCCTCGTTGATCAGCGCATACACGCACCGCTCGATGATCTCATCGTTGGACGCCGCCCGCTGTTCGATTCCCGCTTTCGCAGCGTACTCCTTCGCCAGCGCCATCACCTCCGGATTCGACGAAGCCTTGCGGCTCTCGTCGTAGACAAAGAAGCCGCGTCCGGTCTTCTGCCCGTAGTGCCCGCGCTCGCACAGCATGGTGTCCAGCTCGGCGTAGCGCACGCCGGGCTTCTCGAGATGTCTGAACTCCTTGCGAATCCGCCACCCGACATCGAGTCCGGCCAGATCCTGCACCGCCAGTGGTCCCATCGCCATGCCGAATTCATACAGCGCGCCGTCCACTCTCTCCGGCGCGTTGCCCTCCTCGACCAGGAAAACAGATTCGCGGCAATACGGAGCAAACATGCGATTGCCCGCGAAGCCGCGGCAGTTGCCTACCAGCACGCCTACTTTCCGCAGCTTCCTGGCCAGATCCATCGACGTCGCGATCACCTGCCTCGAGGTCTGTTTGCCGCGCACGATTTCGAGCAGCCGCATGACGTTCGCCGGGCTGAAAAAGTGATGCCCGATCACCCATTCCGGACGCCTGGTGGCCGCCGCGATCGCATCGATATCGAGCGTCGAGGTATTCGAAGCCAATACGCAGTCCGGCTTCGCGATTCCGTCGAGTTCGGTGAACACCTGCTGCTTGAGCGCCATGTTCTCGAAGACCGCCTCGACGATGATGTCCGCCTGCTCGAAGCCGTCGTAGCTCAATTGAGGCGTGATCAGCCTCAGCCGCTCGTTGACGAACTCCTCGCTGAAGCGGCCGCGCTTGACGGAATTGGCGTAATTCTTACGGATAGTCGCCAGGCCATGGTCGAGCGCTTCCTGTGTCGTCTCCTTCATCCGCACCGGAATGCCGGCGTTGGCATAGACCATGCTGATGCCGCCGCCCATGGTGCCGGCGCCGATCACCGCCGCCTGACGGATGGGCATTGGGAGGACATCCTTGCCGATGCCTGGAATCTTTGCCACCGTGCGCTCTCCGAAAAAGGCGTGAATCAGCCCTTTCGATTGATCCGACTTGAGGCAATTTTCGAAGAGCTGCGCCTCCACTTTGCAACCATCGCGGAATGGCAGCCGGGTGGCGGCCTCGACCGCGTCGATGGCGGCGTGCGGCGCCATCTGCCCGCGCAGGCGCTTGTTGGCCTCGGCGTGCAGAGAGGCGAACACTGCCGGATCGCCTTGAACTGCACGCTCGCTGGCCTTTGGCGGCGTTTTGTCCGAGACTTCCAGTGCAAAGGCAAGCGCCCCGGCGAGCAAGTCGCCTTCGATCAGACGATCCATGATTCCGCAGGACAACGCGTCCGCCGCCTTCACCGGCTCACCGAAGGCGCACATCCCGGCCGCTTTCGCTGCTCCGGCCAGCCGCGGCAATCGCTGCGTCCCTTGGCCTCCCGGAATGATGCCAAGCTTCACCTCCGGCTGCCCGACTTGCGCGGAAGCCACGGCGACCCGGTAGTGACAGGCCATCGCCACTTCGAGTCCGCCGCCGAACGCCGTGCCGTGGATCGCCGCAATGACGGGCTTGGGGCTTTGTTCCAGCTCCGTGATCGCATGCAGAATCATGTCCAGCCCGCGCGCTTCGCCTGCATGAATCTTCTCGAATTCGTGAATATCGGCGCCGGCGATGAAGGTTCGCCCGCCGCCGATCAGGACAACGGCCTTTACTTCTTCATCCCCCAACGCTTGTTTCAGCCCTTCCAAAATGCCTTCCGGCACACCAGGACTCAGCGCGTTCACGGGCGGATTCTCAATCGCCAGCACCGCCACCGGACCTTGCTTTCTGTAGGAGACCAATCTGGACATGCGTCTCCGATGATACCGGAACCGCACGGCTCAGAAAGCACTTCCGAGCCGCGACCGTTAGGGAGCGGTTGGCACACGCGCAGCCCACTTCTTCCACAGCCCTTCCTCCGGCAGCATCTTGATGAACACCCCGCCCACCACGGAACGCGCCTGGAAGCCGCGCTGGCGCGCATCGAGCGTCCAGTACCAGTCCGTCATCGGCACGCGGCTCGGCGATTCGTTCAGGAAGCGAAATACCGGCTCGATCAGCGCTTCAAAATCTTCGCTGCGCCCGGCCAGCGTCGCCGACCACAGAATCCAATCGAGCTTGGTGTAGGTCTCGCGATTGTCCAGCGGCAGGCCGTACTTGTTCTGCACCCGCTGATAGAAGGCAACTTCCTTTCGCGCCACTTCCGGCGGAAACAGGTGCAGGTCCAGCAGCCGGTCCCACACCAGGTTGTACTTCTGGCTCCAGGAGCCCTTTTGGCCGAAGGCCAGCGCGTAGTGATCTCCATCGGCAGCCATCTCGACCCACTTCTTTGCGTAGTCCTCAGCCAAACGGGCGTAGGTCCCGGCTTCGCCGGCCCGGCCCAGCATGCGTGCGAGCTGCCCGTAGGCGCCCAGCGCAACGATCGCCTTGATCGAGAGATTGGCGTTGCGCGCCAGATGGCCCGCGAAATCATCCGTGCTCAACTGATTCTCCGGATCCATGCCTTTTTCGCGCAGATATTCGGCCCACTTCGTCAGCAGCGGCCAATACCTGCGCGCGTATTCCGCGTTGCCCTCAGCCTTGGCAATGGCCGCGCTGAGGATCAGCATGTTACCGCTTTCCTCGACGGGCATCTGCCGCTCCTCCGTTTTCTCGCCGCCTCCGTAAACCTGGCCGTTCGCGAGCGGATACGTGCCCAAGTCATGAGGCGCATATGGCCACTGCCAGCGCGGCAGCCTGGCGTAGTCGAACACCGGCGTCATCATCCCCTTGAGCAGCGCCGGATTCATCAGCAGAAACAGCGGCGCTGAAGGATACGTCACGTCCACGGTGGCGATGCAGCCGTTGCTGAAGTTCTCTTTCGAGAAATAGAGCGGCGTGTTGTCCAGATCAGCCGCCAGCTTGTGGGCAGCCAGCGCCTGGCGGTACGAGAGGATGGCGATTTGCGCGTATCTGTCGCCGCCGGCGCGTTTCAAATCCGCTGCCAGCTCCTCATCGAAACGCCGGGCGCGCCCGGTCAGGGCAGGGAAGTCCCGCACGGCCGCTTGCAGAAGATCGGCCGGAGTGGCGCCCTTGCGCCGCCAGTAGGGCCGCAGATTCCGGTGAAACAGTTGGATGGAAAAGACGTCGTCGTAAGCGAGTACCGCCCATCGCGTCACCGGCGCCGCACCCACTTTGTCCAGATCGAAGCGGGCCGCCAGCACAAGGTAATTGCGTGATGTTTGCGCCGGCTGCTCCGTCTCGTCGTTCTCCGGCCAGGCGCCGGAATTGGTGAAGTCAGCGCGTAAAGCGAAAGTGGCCAGCGCCGTGCGCGCACCCGGTTGCGGCGGCGCAGCCAGATACAGGTAGCCCCAGTCGATGCGCAGATTGTCGCCCGCCTTCTGCAACACCGGCTGCTCGACCGATCCGGCTCGCAGCGCTTCCAGCTTCCCGAATCGCACTCGCGACACCACCATCCGCTGCTCGGGCGCGTTCACTGCCAGCAGCGCGCTCGAGTCGAAGTATAGGGAGACCTCATGCTCACGGCCGTCCACGGCGCGCACATCCCAGATCAGATAGGTCGCGGGACGCGAGAGCAGGTCCAGATCCTCGGGAAACGCGGGCGTAAGGAACGTCATCGTCACCCGTACGCCATCCTGTTCGAATCGATAGATCGTGCGCGTGGGCGTCACCTCGCTCGACACCTGCTTCATGGCCGGGCCCTGGCGAATCCACGAGCCGAGGAAGCGGTAGCCTTTGCCGTCAATGCGTGCGATGCCCGCCAGCGGATGATCCGCGCCGGTCCAGTGTCTGGTGGGCGCGTCCGTGAGCCGGTCCGCCATCGACCAGATGCTGAAGTAGGGGTCGTGCGTGATCAGCGGCGTAGCCGGCGGCCGCAACGTCTGTCCGGGCACGGCGCCGGCCAGACACAGGAACAGGGCAATTCGTTTCATGATCTGTTTGCCAGCATAACAGCCGCGATACAATACAGGGTTCCCATGTCCCTTGAAATCCGGCAGCGCGAAACAGACGGGATTCTCATCCTCGACCTGCATGGCCGCCTGGTGGCGGGCGAATCAGTGCAGCAGCTCCGCGAGAGTATGCGCGGGCTGATCTCCTCCGGCGGGAAAAATGTCATCCTGAACCTCGCCGATACCGACTACATCGACAGCACCGGCCTCGGCACGCTTGTCATCTGTTACACCAGCGCCAAGAAGGAAGGCGGCATGGCGAAGCTGCTGAATCTGAACCGGCGCAACGTCGAGCTGCTGGTGCTCACCAAGCTCACCACCGTCTTTGAGGTTTTCAACGACGAGCAGAGCGCGATCAACAGCTTCTTTCCGAGCCGCGAGATCAAACGGTTCGACATATTGAGCTTCCTCGAAGAGCAGGAGAAGACCGGCGACTGATGCGGCTGGTGGTCATCGGCGGAGTCGCGGCGGGGCTCAGCGCCGCCTCCCGCGCCAGGCGTCTCGATCGTTCGCTCGAGATTGTCGTTCTCGAAAAGACACCCCATATCTCGTACGGAGCGTGCGGTCTTCCGTACTTCATCCAAGGCCAGGTGCGCTCGCTCGACCAGCTTCGCGTGTACACGCCGGAATACTTCGCCCGCGAGCGCAACATTCAGGTGCGCACCGAAGCAGAAGTGGCGGCCATTTCGCACGCCCGCCGCGAAGTCGCTTTGCCCCGCGGCGAGCGCATCCACTACGACAAACTCGTGATCGCCACCGGCGCCAGGCGCGATTTCAAGCGCATCCGCGGCGCCGATCAGCCGCATGTCTTCAAGCTGGACACCTGGTCCGATGCCGAGCGACTCGAGGCTTTCCTGAAGGCAAAGAAGCCCAGGCGCGCGGTGATCGCCGGCGCTGGTTACATCGGCCTGGAAGCAGCCGAGGCGCTGCGGGCGCAAGGCCTCGAGGTCATCCTCTATGAAGCCGGCGCGGATGTCCTCGGCCGTTCTGATCCATGGCTGACCAAGATCGTGGCCCGCCATCTCGAGCGTTGCCGCGTGACGCTCCGTTTGAACTCCGCTGTCACCGAGCTGCCCGCATGCGACCTTGCGATCGTCGCCTGCGGGCTCAAGCCCAACATCGATCTCGCCGCCGACGCCGGCATCGAGCTGGGCCGCAGCGGCGCCATTCGCACCAGCGATCACATGGAAACCAGTTTCAGCGGCGTCTTCGCCGCCGGCGATTGCAGTGAGACGATGCATCTGGTCAGCGGCAGTCCCGGGTGGTTTCCACTCGGGACCACCGCCAACAAGGCCGGCCGCGTTGCGGGCGCGTGCGCTGCCGGAGCGCGTGAGCGGTTCGCCGGCGTTGTGGGCACTTCCATCGTGCGGGTCTGCGGGCTCGGCGTCGCCACCACGGGCCTCTCCGAGCAGCAGGCCCGGCAGAGCGGCTTCGATCCCGTCTCGGTGAGTATCGAAGCGCTCGATCGTGCCCGCTATTTCCACGGCCGCGCGACCGAGGTGCGGCTTACAGCCGATCGCCGCACCGGACGCCTCCTCGGAGGCGCCGTCATCGGCGAACATGGCGTCGAGGGCCGCGTCAATGTCGTCGCCACCGCGCTCCATCAACGCCTGCCAGTCGAAGATTTCGCCCAGCTTGATCTGGCGTATGCACCCCCGTTCTCCACCGTGCACGACCCGCTTCTGGTGGCGGCCCATGAGCTGCTCAAGCTGTTACACTGAAGACATGCTGAGTGCCGGCAAGGCGCCTTCTTTTCGATTGCCAGACGTCGACGGCCGGCAACGCTCCCTCGAACAGATTCTCTCCGAGGGCCCGGCTGTTCTCGCTTTCTTCAAGGTCTCTTGCCCGGTTTGCCAGTACACGTTCCCGTTCCTGGAGCGGATCAACCATAATTCGAAGCTGCGCCTGTACGGCGTCTCGCAGGACGGCTCCGAGGCGACCAAGGAATTCATGAGCGAATTCGGCATCAGCTTCCCGGCGCTCATCGATGAAAAGAGGCTCGGCTATCCTGCCAGCAACGGCTTTTCCATCACGCACGTTCCTTCGATTTTCCAGGTCGAGCGGGATGGCTCGATCTCGCATGCCTGGGACGGCTTCTCGCAAGCAGACATGCAGGCTCTCGGGGACCGCGCGGGTGTGCCGGTCTTCGCTTCCGGGGAACAGGTTCCCGAGTATAAACCGGGTTGAGGCTCGAAGAACTAGGCTCCCGTGCGGAGGAAAACCGGGTTTCTCTCAAGCTCTGCGGGGACTCGCCGATAAGCTTGCTGGAGCAGAAGCGCCATGCAAGTAACAAATGCCCCAGCGCCATGGTACGCGGATTCCGGCCCGCTGGCGGCGATTGAAGGCGTTCAGCAGTCCTCGAGATCCCAGACTTCCCTCCGCTTAACGCTTACCACCGAGGACGGCGACCGCGTCACGCTCTCCGCGGACGTCACCTCCGCCTCGGAATCATTCGATTATGCGAGCATCGTACGCGCGCAGGGCCAGGCTGCCGTCGAAGCCAGCGGCAGAACCACGGAATCCAGCATCCAGGTCGCGTTGAACGTCGAAGGCGACCTCAGCCAGCAAGAGCGGGCCGATATCCGCAAGCTCGCCGCGCTGCTTGCCCGCTCCGCCCATGAAGCGGAACGCGGCCACTTGTCCCAGGCTTTGCGAACCGCCGCCAGGTTCACGGAGCTCGACTCCATCGCCGCCTTCAACTTCTCCTACGAGCGCCAGGTCGAGCACGCCCAGCGCGCCTATCAGCAGATCGCGCAACTGAACTAAACACGGCGTCTGAGGTGTTTGCGTAAGACCGCTTGCTGACGCGCGCAACAGGTTTCGCCGCGTGAGTCGCATTAGAGGCAGATCCTTGTCATTTGCAAGCCGTCGAGCGGTAGAATTGAGTTGTGAGCGCGAAAGAAAAGCTGCACCACCTGGTGGACCTGCTTCCCGAGGAAGAGTTCCCCACCGCCAGCCGGTTCTTGCAATTTCTCCTCGATGATGCGGCGGACGAGTCGCTCAGCGAGGAGGACTGGGAAGCCATCCGGGAAGGGGAGACGGCCATAGCGCGCGGCGACTTCACGACGCTCGAAGACCTGAAGCGCGAATTGAACCTGTGAACTTCCGGCTCCGGATCGCCAACCCAGCCAAGAATCAACTGCGCCGCCTGGACCGAAGCCTTCAGCGGCGCATTGTCGCCCGCTTCGATCAACTTTGCGCCGGCCCTTTGAGCAGTCCTCTGAGCGATTGGGTCGAGGGCACGGATGGGTTGCGAAAAACCCGAGTAGGTTCCTGGCGCATTCTGTATTACGTCGACACGAACGAACGAAGGATCGAAATTCGCGCCATCCGGCCACGAGGCCAAGCCTACCGGGGTCTGTAACCTCAGCGGATCGAAACCGCCTTCGCCGGCGGACCTGTACCCAGGCTGTACCTGTACCCAGGATGAGGCAGTGAGGCAGCGCGAATCACGCCAATCACACCCCGATGTCTTCCTGCCAAAGCTCGGGATTCTCTCGAATGAAGTTCGTCATCATCTCAATGCACTCGGCGTCCTGGACAACATCCACTTGAATCCCGTGGACGCGCAGGTAATCCTCCGCGCCGGCAAACGTCCTGTTCTCCCCGATCACGACGCGAGGGATCTTGTACAGCACGATCGCGCCGCTGCACATCGGGCATGGAGACAGCGTCGAGTAAATAGTGCACCGGGAGTAGACTTTGGCGGGGAGCCGGCCGGCGTTTCGAAGACAATTCATCTCGGCGTGGTCGATCGAGCTGCCGGTTTGAACACGGCAATTATGCCCGCGGCCGATGATCTTCCCTTCCTGAACAAGCACGCTGCCGATCGGGATGCCGCCCTCTGCCATGCTCTTTCGTGCCTGCCCGATGGCTGCTTCGAGGAAAGCGTCCCTGGCCATACGTCAGCTCATCGCCTTGCCGCGAAACTGCTTCAGTCCCAGCAGAACAAGCGCGACATCCATCGCCGCCAGCGCCGCGATGACCACCGCTACGGAAATGTGCGGGACATCCGGAACGAGCGTCCCGCGGAGCCCCTCGCTGGCGTATACCAGCGGATTCACCAGCACCAGCTTCTGCAGGATCGGATAGCTCGCCAGTGAGCTCCACGGATAGTAGGCGCAGCCGAACATGATCATCGGCGCCAGCACCAGGCTGAACAGCAGCCCGACTTGCGTCTGCCCGACGCTGCAACCCAGTGTCAGCCCGCCCGCCGCCGAAAGAAGCGCCACCAGCATCACGATCACCGCGAACATCCAGGCGTTGGCGAAACTCAACTCGACGTTCCCCAGCACGAGCCACGCCGCCGGCACCACCACCGCTCCGGAGGCGAGCGACTGCACCATCCCCGCAACCACTTTTTCCACCGCCAGCCACTCGATCTTGATCGGCGCCAGCAGCCGGTCCTCGATCTCCCTGGTGAACTGAAACTCGCCGATCAGCGGCATGGCGACGCCCATGATCCCCGTCATCACCATGCTGACGGCCATGATTCCCGGCAGCAGAATCATCTTGTAGCTGGAAGCCATCATGCCGCTGCGTGTCATCACCTGCCCGAAAACAAAGGTGAACAGCATCGGTTGCAGCATGGTCTGCAAGACCATTGGGATGAAGTTCCGCCTGGCGACATGTGCATCGCGGGCCAGCATTGCTCGAAACGTTTTCCAGTTCATCGGCTCTTCCTCAATCCCGCAAGCTCCGGCCCGTATGGTGAAGGAAAAGATTCTCCAGGCTCGGTTCTGAAATATGGACATCGCACAGCTCGGCGCCTGCCGCCGATGCCGCCGTTACAATGGCGGGCGCCAGCGGCCCTCCCCGATCCGCATACAGGTCCACGCTCGGCCCGCTGACGTTCACTTCGCTGACGCCCGCAAGCTCCCGCAACCTCCCGGCAAGCCCGTCCGCCGGACCCGTGAATCGCAGCCGCAGCAGATAGCCGCCCGGAATCGACGCCTTCAGATCCGCCGGCGACCCGAGCGCAATCAGTTTGCCGTGATCGACGATCGCGATCCGGTGGCACAGCGCATCAGCCTCCTCCATGTTGTGCGTCGTCAGCAGAATCGTCTTTCCCGCGCGGTTGTACTCGCGGATGATATCCCACAACAGCAACCGCGTCTGCGGATCCAGTCCCGCGCTCGGCTCATCGAGAAACAGCACTTTCGGATCATGCATCATGGCCCGGGCGATCGACAAACGCTGCATCATCCCGCCGGAAAAGCCCCGTACCATCTGATCCGCACGCTCGGTCAACTGAAAGCGCTCGAGCAACTCCGCGGCCACCCTCGTCCGCTCGACCCGGCCGATCCCGAAATACGCCGCGTGGAACTCGAGAATCTCCCGCGCGGTCAGCGAAAAGTCCAGATTCGGCCGCTGCTGGACGACTCCGATCAGCCGTTTCGCCGCCACCTGCTCCCGCCACACATCGTACTCACCGATCCACGCCGAGCCGTTCGTTGGCTTCACTCGCGTCGTCAGGATTCCGACCGTCGTCGTCTTGCCCGCTCCGTTCGGACCCAGTAACCCAAACACCTCGCCGGCGCGCACATCGAGCGAAAGGCCGTCCAAGGCGACAATCTCTGTCTTCTGCTTCCCCTTCGGCCCTCGCACGGCCGTAAAGGAGAACCCGGCGCTGCCTGCCGCCATCGGCGGCGGCGAGCTGTAGACTTTGCGCAGCTCCTGCGCGCGAACTCCCACTCCCATCGCGGTTTCCCCCCTACCTCTTCATCAGCTCGTCCCCAGTCGCATCTCGCCCGCCTCGAAGTCTCCTGGCCGCGGTCGCGTTTCTATCTTGCCGTCTCCGCCTCCCATCCGTCAACCCCACAGTTGGCCTCTCTCCGCATAAGTATCATTTATGCAATATCCAACTGTAATGTTCATGCCTAAAACTATAAATTTGCCAAATCCAGCGCGACCGCCGATACTATTCCTAGGCCGATCGGTTGGCGCAACATGCCAGCCCATTCGGCGCCCGGCTTGCGACTTCCTACAGGAGGCCCGATGTCCCAAACGGCTCGCGTCTATATATTTGATACGACTCTCCGCGACGGCGAACAGTCGCCCGGTTGCAGCATGACCGTGGGCGAGAAGCTGCGCATGGCGTACAAGCTAACCGAGCTCGGCGTCGATCTGATGGAAGCCGGCTTCCCGATCGCTTCCGAAGGAGACTTTGAAGCCGTCGATGCCATCAGCCGGGAGTTTCCCTGGGTCCAGGTGGCGGCGCTGGCTCGCGCCAACACCCTCGACATCGAACGGGCCGCCAAGGCGCTCGAACCCGCCAGGCGGCCTCGCATCCATACGTTTATCGCCACCAGCGATATCCACCTCCACTACAAGCTGAAGAAATCGCAACAGCAGGTGCTGGAGGAAGCGGTCGCCGCCGTGCAGCTCGCACGGCGCTATGCCGACGATGTCGAATTCTCCGCCGAGGATGCCACCCGCACCGGCTGGGACTACCTCGAGCAGATCTGTCGCGCTGTTGTCGAGGCCGGCGCCCGAACCGTGAATCTGCCCGACACCGTCGGCTACTCGGTCCCCTCCGAGTACGCGGACCTGATCGGCCGCATGGTGAAGGCGCTCGGCGATAAAGCCATCGTCAGCGTCCACTGCCACGACGACCTGGGCCTGGCCGTCGCCAACTCGCTCGCTGCCGTCCAGGCCGGCGCCCGGCAGATCGAATGCACCATCAACGGCATCGGCGAGCGCGCCGGCAATTGCTCGCTCGAAGAGGTTGTCATGGCGATCAAGGTTCGCAACGACCAGCTTCCATACCGCACCGGCATCGTCACCGAACACCTCTACGAAGCCAGCCGCCTGCTCACTTCTCTCATCACCTTCGGACCGCAGCCCAACAAAGCGATCGTCGGCGAGAACGCGTTCGCCCACGAAGCCGGTATTCATCAGGACGGCTACCTCAAGGAGCGCACCACGTACGAAATCATTGACCCCAAGACCGTTGGCGTCCCCGAATCGAAACTCGTCCTCGGCAAACACTCCGGCCGTCACGCTTTAAAGAAACGCTGTGACGATCTCGGCTTTGATCTGGGGGCCGAGGAGATCAATCTGGTTTACAGGAAATTTACCGAGATGGCGGACCGCAAGAAAGGGATCACCAACGACGAAATCTCCGATCTGATCCGCCAGCACGTGGTCCGGTATAACCACGCCGTGGCGTAAGCCTCCGACATCCGGTCAACTTCATGCACCTGAAAGTCCTCACTCTGCCCGGCGACGGCATCGGCGTCGAAGTGACGCGCGAGGCGGTCCGTGTTCTCGAAACTGTCGCCAGGAAATTCAGCCATACGCTGGCGATCCGCGAGGCGCTGCTCGGCGGCGTCGCCATTCATAAGACCGGCAACCCCCTTCCACCCGAAACGGAAGCGCTGGCGATCGAAGCCGACGCCACCTTGATGGGCGCCGTCGGCCTCCCCGAGTTCGATAACGCGCCCCCCGAGAAGCGTCCCGAAAAAGGCCTGCTCGCCCTCCGCAAGTGCCTCGGCGTCTTCGCCAACCTGCGCCCGGTGCGCACCTCGAAAGCGCTCCTCGATTCCTCGCCTCTCAAGAATCACCTGATCGAGGGCACGGACCTGATCATCGTCCGCGAATTGACGGGCGGCATTTACTACGGCTCGCCGCGCGGCATCCTCGAAACCGATGGCCGCGTCAGCGCCATCAACACCATGCACTACACACGCGAAGAAATCGAGCGTGTTTGCCGGGTCTCCTTCCAGCTCGCCCGCAACCGCCGCGGAAAGCTTACCAGCGTCGACAAGTCCAACGTGCTCGAATGCTCCCAGCTCTGGCGCCGCGTGGTCACTGAACTCGCCACTGAATTCCCCGGCGTGACCCTCGATCATCTGCTGGTGGACAACTGCGCCATGCAGCTTGTGCTGAACCCCAGGCGCTTCGACGTGCTGGTGATGGAGAACATGTTCGGCGACATTCTGTCCGATGAGGGCGCAGTGCTGGCCGGCTCCATCGGCATGCTTCCATCGGCCTCGATCGGCGACCGCAGGCCGTCGGGCGTCTGGGTCGGCCTCTTCGAGCCGGTCCACGGCTCCGCCCCTGACATCGCCGGGCAGAATAAAGCCAATCCGCTCGGCGCCATCGGTTCGGTCGCCGCCATGCTCGAGTATTCCTTCGGCTTGACCCAGGAAGCCGCCGCTGTCAACAATGCCATCGAAGCTGTGCTGAATGCCGGCAAAGTCACCGCCGATCTCAAACCCGCCGGCCCGCCGCTCACTACCGTCGAAGTCGGCCAGGCTGTCTGTGAAGCTCTCTAACTCCCATGCCCAACCCCCGCACCATCATTGAAAAAATCTGGGACTCGCATATCGTCCACGAGCAGCAAGGCGCTCCCTCGCTCATCTACATCGACCTGCACCTGGTCCACGAAGTGACCTCTCCGCAAGCCTTCGACGACCTGCGCCGCCGCGGTCTTCGAGTGCGCCGTCCTGATCTCACTTTTGCCACCACCGACCACTCCGTCCCCACGATCGGCCGCTCGCTGCCCATCTTAGACCAGGTCGCCGCCGTGCAAGTCGAGCAGCTCGAAGCCAATTGCCGCGAATTCGGCATCCCCTGCATGGGTTACCAGAGCGAGCGCCAGGGCATCGTGCATGTGATCGGCCCCGAACAGGGTCTGACGCAGCCTGGCATGACTGTCGTCTGCGGTGACTCGCACACCGCCACCCACGGCGCCTTCGGAGCGCTCGCCTTCGGCATCGGCACCAGCGAAGTCGGACATGTGCTCGCCACTCAGTGCCTCCTCCAGCGCAAGTCCAAAACCTGCCAGGTCAGAGTTGATGGCTCGCTCAAGCCGGGCGTTGCCGCCAAGGACATCATCCTTTCCCTCATTGCCGGAATCGGAATCGGCGGCGGCACCGGCTGCGTCTTCGAGTACTGCGGCTCCACCATCCGTGCTCTCTCAATGGAAGAACGCATGACCATTTGCAACATGTCGATCGAAGCCGGCGCACGCGCCGGTCTTGTGGCGCCCGACGATTCTACTTACCAGTACGTCGCCGGGCGCCCGTTCGCTCCCAAAGATGCGGATTGGGATGCCGCCCTCGCCCGCTGGAAACAGCTCCCCACCGGCGATCGAGCCACTTACGACAAATCCATTGCCATCGATGCCGCCGCCCTCGAGCCCATGATCACCTTCGGCACCAACCCCGGCATGGGAATCCCCATCAGCGCTCCTGTTCCCGATCCGGCCTCGCTGGCCGACGCCATCGAGCGCGAATCGCTGGCCAAGGCGTTGCGTTATATGGATCTTCAGCCCGGCAAGCCGATCCTCGGACAGAAGATCGATGTCGTCTTCATCGGCTCCTGCACCAACTCGCGCCTCAGCGATCTGCGCGCCGCTGCCTCCATCCTGAAAGGGCGCAAAGTCAGGCCCGGCGTGCGCGTGCTCGTCGTCCCCGGCTCGATGGAGATCAAACGCCAGGCGCAGGCCGAAGGCCTCGATCGCATCTTCAAGGAAGCCGGCGCCGAATGGCGCGAAGCCGGCTGTTCGATGTGCATCGCCATGAACGGGGATCAGCTCGCGCCCGGCCAGTACAGCGTCTCCACCTCGAATCGCAATTTCGAGGGCCGCCAGGGCAAAGGCGGACGCACGCTGCTCGCCAGCCCGCTCACCGCCGCCGCCAGCGCCGTCACCGGCGTCGTCACTGATGTGAGGACTTTGCTATGAACTTCTCTTCGCAATTCGTCTCCCTGCCCGTCGAT
>JACQDF010000224.1 GCA_016201205.1 Acidobacteriota bacterium | reverse complement strand
GCGTCCGACACCGTTTCGCCGATTGTGATCCCTTCCACGCCCGCGATCGCCAGAATGGAACCGGGAATGCCTTCGGTTTCCTCCACCCGCTTGAGTCCCTCGAACGAATACAGCTTGGTGATCTTCGTCTTCTGAATCGCGCCATCCAGCCTGCAAATGCTCACCTCATCGCCCAGGCGAAGCGTGCCGGCAAACACCCGCCCGATCGCCAGCCTTCCCAGATAATCGCTGTAATCCAGATTCGCCACCTGCATTTGCAGGACGGCGGCGACATCTCCGGCCGGCCCCGGAATGTGTTCCAGAATCGCCTCAAACAGCGGCCGCAGATCCTGTGAACGCTCCTCCGGCTTCCTCTTGGCGATGCCGGCTTTCGCGTTTGTGTAAATGACCGGGAAATCCAGTTGGTCTTCGGTCGCGTCGAGATCGATGAACAGGTCGTAGACCTCGTTGAGCACTTCCTGGATTCGCGCATCAGGGCGGTCGATCTTGTTGATCACCAGCACCGGCGGCAGCCGCGCCTCGAGCGCTTTCATGAGCACGTAGCGTGTTTGCGGCAGCGGCCCTTCGCTGGCGTCGACCAGCAGGATGACGCCGTCCACCATGGCCAGAGCGCGCTCGACCTCGCCGCCGAAATCGCTGTGGCCCGGCGTGTCCACAATGTTGATCTTGACGCCTCTGTAATGCACTCCGGTCGTCTTGGCCAGAATCGTGATGTCGCGTTCCCGCTCGAGCGCGTTGGAGTCCATCACCCGCTCGGCGACTGCTTCGTTGATGCGAAAAATGCCGCTCTGATCGAGCATCGCGTCCACCAGCGTGGTCTTGCCGTGGTCCACGTGCGCAATAATCGCGATGTTGCGGATGTCGTGGTTACGAAGCATTCAGCGATCAGCGATCAGCTTCTGGCTTTGAGTTTTTCGGCGAGTTCCCTTCGCTTGGCTTCGCTCAGCGGCACAAATGGCGGCCGGACGGCGCTCTCCCTGAGGCCCATTCTGCCGAGCGCATACTTCATCGCCGGCACGCCCTCATAGCCTTGCAGAAGAGATCCCGCTTCGTTCAGATGGAGCTGGGCGGCGTGCACGTCGCCGCCCTTGCGGTGCGCTTCCAACACTGCCGTGGTCTCCTTCAGAAAGATGCTGCCATTGCCCGTAAGCCCGCCCGCGCCGCCGTTTTTCAGATTCGCTTCGATGTTGCCGGCCAGCCCGGTGAACATCTTCAGCTTCGGAAACTCGCGCAGGAACGTGAGCATCGCATCCACCTTGCTGAACGAGTCCTTCATGCCGTACAGCCGCGCCTGCGGGGACAGCTTCCGCAACAACTCCGCCGTAATGGGCGCCCCGCTCAACTGCGGGATATTGTACAGCAGCACCGGCAGCCTGGCTGCTTTCAGCACCGGCTCGAAGAACGCCGCCAGCCCGTCCAGGCCCGGGTTCTTGTAGTAATACGGCGGCAGCACGAGCACGGAATCGGCTCCGGCGCCGGTGGCATGATCCAGCAGCTCGAGCGTTTCGGGCACATTCGCGGCGCCGATCTGGCACATGACCCGCAGCCTGCCCTTATGCTTGAGCGTGCTTTCGAGCGCCTGCTTGCGCTCCTTGATCGAGAACGATGCAAATTCGCCCGTCGTTCCCATCACCAGCACGCCATCGGCGCCGCCTGCCTCGAGAAAACGCAGATACTCGCGGTTCATCCCGTCATCCAGCCGGCCGCGCGCGTCGAGCATCGTCAGCAGGGCGATGATGAACTCCGGCCCGCCGCCGGCGGGCAGTCTCGGCGACGCGGCCACCCCGGCCGCGGCCACCGTGGTCCCCAGGAACATTCTACGGGTCTGCACCATGTGCCCCAATATACCAGGAAACGCCCACCTCGAATTCCTGTTCCGGCGGGTATACAATGATTCCAGAACCCATCGAGGTGGTCAGATGTGGGAGTGAATCAGGAGGTTTTCATGAAGCCGCTTCGCGGAAGTTTGCTGTTTGCTTTGCTCGCAACCGCATTCCCGGCCAACGCGCAGGATTACCGCGGCCAGATGATCGGCAGGATTCTGGATCCAACGGGAGCCGCCATCCCCGGCTCCTCGATCGCGGTGACCAATGTGGCCACCAACACCGGCACATCCACGAAATCGGACGAAGCCGGCAATTACACGGTCCTCTATCTGATCCCCGGCCAGTATACCGTCACCGTGGAAGCAGCCGGCTTTAAGAAGCTGGTGCGGCAAGGGATCGAAGTGCGTGTGGCCGATCAGTTGCGACTCGATCTGACGCTGGAAGTGGGCGCCGCGGCCGAAGTGGTCAACGTCACCGCGGAAGCGCCGCTGCTGGAAACCAACACCGCCTCGGCGGGTCAGGTGATTGACCAGAAGCGGATCTCCGACCTCCCGCTTTCCGACGGCAATCCGTTTGTTCTGCATCGCCTGGCGCCCGGCGTGATCTACACCGGCGACCTCAAGTTCTCGCGGCCGTTCGATAACGCGGGCACCTCCTCGATCACCGTGGACGGGGCGCCGGGCGGAAACGAATTTACTCTGGACGGCTCGCCCAACATGGCCAGCGGGCGGCGCGTCGCTTTTGTTCCGCCGCGCGACGTGGTCGAGGAGTTCAAAGTCGAGACCGCCAACTTCGATGCGCAGGACGGCCACACCGCCGGCGGCACCGTCAACGTGGTCCTCAAAAGCGGCACCAACCGTCTGCATGGCACGCTCTATGAATTCCTCCGCAACGACAAGCTGTCCGCCAACGACTTTTTCCTGAACCGCGGCGGCCGCCCGCGTGACTCGCTTCGCTACAACCTCTTTGGCGGCACGGCCGGCGGCCCCATCTGGCTCCCCAGGATCTACAACGGCAAGAACCGGACCTTCTTCTTCTTCGGCTACGAAGGCATCAAGGACCGGTTCCCCGAGCCGACTCAGCAAACCGTGCCGACCAACGCCCAGCGCAATGGGGACCTGTCGGCTCTGCTGGCGTTGGGCTCCGCTTACCAGATCTTCGACCCGCTGACGGCGCGGCCGGCCGCTACCGCCGGCCGCATCCAGCGCGACCCGATTCCGGGCAACCTCATCCCCGCGAACCGCATCAGCTCGATCGCCAAGAACTACCTTGCGCTTTATCCGCTCGCCAACCAGGCCGGCGACCGCGAAGGACGCAACAACTTCCTGAGCGGGAACGTGCGCGGCGATGACTTCCATTCGGAAACCTACCGCTTCGATCACCAGTTGACGAACAGGCAGCGCATGTTCTTCCGCTACACGCACAACAGCCGGCGTGAATCGCGCGGGAACTGGTCCGGGCTCACAAGCAACGGCCTCCGGGCGACCGGCAACTATCTCTTCCGCATCAACAACGCCGGCACGTTCGACCACGTCTACACGATCTCACCGACCACGGTGCTCAACTGGCGCGCCGGGTTCTCGCGTTTCTATGAGCCCAACATTCGCCAGCACGAAGGGATCTTCGATCCGGCCAGTCTGGGATTCCCGTCTCAAACGGCGGCCTATTTCGGCGGGATCAGATATGTGCCGCGGTTCGAGATCAGCGGCTTTTCCGTGCTCGGAGACAGCGTCGGCGGCGGCACCTCACATAACATCTACAGTTTCCAGCCGACTCTGACGAAGGTGCTCGGCGGCGGCCGTCACCAGATGCGGATGGGTTACGATCTTCGCTCCTACCGCGAGAACAGTTTCGGGCCCGGGCACGCGGCCGGACGCTATGACTTCGGGGCAACCTACACGCGCGGGCCG
Organism: Acidobacteriota bacterium; assembly: GCA_016201205.1. Taxonomy (GTDB): domain Bacteria; phylum Acidobacteriota; class Terriglobia; order Bryobacterales; family Bryobacteraceae; genus CADEFT01. The sequence goes on along the minus strand of JACQDF010000224.1, from coordinate 8,555 downwards.
CTCGACAACACGCCGGCGGCGCCCATCGGCCAGGATCTCGCTGCTTTTCTGCTAGCTAGGCCAGCCTACGGGCGGTTTCATCGACCGCAACGCCTCGCGCGCCAATCAGACGATGTATCACTCGGTTTTTTTCCAGGATGATTGGAAGGTCACCGAACGGCTCTCGCTGAACCTGGGGCTTCGTTATGAGTACGAAGGGCCCACCGACGAGCGCTACAACCGGAACGCGCGCGGGTTCGACCTCGCCAGCGCCAGCCCCATCGAGGCGCAGGCCAAAGCCCAATACGCCCAAAGCCCCATTCCGGAAGTTTCACCGGCGAACTTCAACGTGAAGGGCGGCTACCTGTTCGCCGGCGCTGGCAGCCGCGGCTTCTGGACCGCGGACAAGAACAACTTCCAGCCGCGGGTGGGCGCGGCCTACCGCATGTTCCACAGGACGGTCCTTCGCGGCGGATGGGGCGTCTACATGGTGCCGTTCATCATTGCAGGCGCCAACCAGCCAGGCTTCAGCCAGCCCACCAACATTGTGCCGAGCCTGGACAGCGGGTTGACGTTTGTGGCGAACCTGATGAACCCGTTCCCCAATGGCGTCGAGAATCCGCCTGGCGCCAAAGACGGATTGGCGACCTTCATGGGCCGCGGGATCAGTTTTGTTCCCCTGAGCGCGGCCAACGGCATGTCGCAGCGCTGGGAGGTTGGAATGCAGCACGAGTTCCGCGGGCGCTGGTTGTTCGAAGGCGCCTACGTGGGCAGCAAAGGATATGACCTGGCCACCGGCACGAACATCGTCGATGCCGTTCCGCAGAAGTACCTGTCCACTTCGCCGGAACGCGACCAGCCCACCATCGACTTCCTCGGCCAGATTGTCCCCAATCCCTTCCGCAACCTGATTGCAGGCACCGGGCTGAACGGCGCTACTGTCGGCCGTTCGCAGTTGCTGCGGCCCTATCCTCACTTCACCGGAATCGGCACCAACCGCTTTGACGGCTCCAGCATCTACCACTCCGCGCAAGTAAAGCTGGAGAAACGCTTCTCCCGCGGCTTCACGGCTCTGATGTCGTACACGATGTCCCGGCTTCTCGAGAAGGCGAGCTTCCTCAACGAGCAGGACACGCAGTACGAAGAGCGCTTGAACAGCGCCGACCGGCGTCACCGCTGGGTGATGAGCGGCGTCTGGGAACTTCCCTTTGGCAAGGGGCACGCCTGGGGATCGGGCTGGAGCGGCGTCACCAATACTTTGCTCGGCGGCTGGCAGGTGCAGGGAATCGGCCAGCTCCAGACGGGCGGGCCGCTGAACTTTGATGCCAATTACCTGTTCCGCGGCGACCGCAATACGGTGGCGCTGCCCTCCGGCCAGCGCAGCATCGACCGCTGGTTCAACACAGACAGCTTTGAACGCAGCACCGCACGGCAGCTTGGGAGCAACTATCGCACGGCGCCGCGCCAGTTCCCGGGCGTGGAAGTGCAGGGCCTGAACTTGTGGGACCTCTCGATCATCAAGTCGATCGCCATTCGCGAGTCGCTCCGGCTGCAGGTTCGGGGCGAGTTCCTGAACGCTTTCAACCACCCGCAGTTCAACGATCCGGACCGCACGCCGACCAACTCGAATTTCGGGAAGAGCACAAGCCAGAACAACTTGCCGAGGAATGTGCAGATCGCGCTGAAGCTCCTGCGGCGGGCCTTCAGGCCCGCCCCGATCGCAGGCTTCAGCCTGCCCGGCGCGGCACCCAGCGCCGGCCGGAAGGCCGGCGGCAGCCAAGAATGGCCGCCCCACACGGTCAACTGAACAGTATTGAGCCTAACCGCTGAGTTGGCGCCCCCTGCCGGCAAACTGCCTCAGGTACGCCTGCCAGCGCTTCTGTTCGCCCGCCTTGGCGAACTCCTCTTCCCAATAGCGCCGGAACTCAGCCCGCTTGCGCTGGTCTTGCCTCTTCAGCCAGGCAAGCACCCCGGGCGCGTCTGCCTCTCCCGCCAGCATCTGGCGAGTTACTTCATAATCATTCAAATCGCCTAACAGCCCCTGCAAGCGGCGCAGCCGCATCAGGCAGACGTCCAGCCGCGGCCCGTACAAAGGCCGGAACAACTCCAGCAGGTACCGAAAATGCTTTGTCACCAGCCGGAACTGGTGTAGCTTCCGGGCCGGCGCCCCGGGCCGCGACACTTTCCGGCCAGCCTTGAAATAGAGTCCGGCAAACAGGGGAAGTTCGCGCCGCGCGTTTTCCACCGCCGGGGCGCTCGCGTTCCACTTTCCTTTGCGGCGCTTCATTGAGTTGGGCGCCCTCTTAATCGCAGCGCCGTGCGCCAGCGCCCGGTGAAGTTTCTGCTTCTCCACGACCGGGCCAGGCGAACCAATTCCCCGCGCGCCTGCTCCCGTTCTCCAGCCAGACGGGAAAACACGGGCGCGTCCCGAGCGACACCGGCCGCTGTGAACAGCCCGGTGGCGATGTCACGGTTCCGGATGCGGGCCGCCAGATCCATCATCGCCCGCAGGCGCCGCCGGATCCTTTTCGCTTGGCGCCGCGGAAACAGCGGTTGCAGCGCAAGCAGCGCCTGCGTGAACCGGCGAATCGATACTCGCAGATCATGGACCGCCTCCGGATCTTTCTTGGCGCAAACATTCCGCACCTCGAAGGCGAGGCGGCCAAGCAACTCGCTGGCACGGCGCCGTGCGAACTCCGACAGATTCACGCCCGGCTCCTTCCGGTCTCGAGCTCGAGTGGCCGGCCGTACAGGTCGCGAAATACGTCCGACATCCGCTCGGCCGCCCACAAATCGAGATCCGCTCCCGCCCTGGAGCGCACCTCGACCACCACCGAGCCTGGCCGCAGGCGGCATTCGACGCTCCGGATGCTCTGCGAATGGCTCCGGTCCAGGCCGTCGGCAAGCCGCAGCAGCGGCACCAGCAGCAACATCGCCTGCCTGTCCTCTGCTTGCATCGCCTGGCAGCCTTCGTGCCGCGAGCCTGGCATCGACTTACGATGATACCGGCACAGCATCGCGATCAGATGCCGCTCGGCGTCCGTGAATCCCGGCATCCCGGAATTGGCCACGATATACGCCGAATGCTTGTGATGCGCCGAATCACTGATGTAGTGGCCGGTGTCATGCAAGTAGGCGGCCGCCTCGAGCAGCCGCCCGCGCTCCGGGGGCAGCTTGTGAAGCGGCTCGAGCATCTCGAAAAGCCGGCGCGCCAGCGACGCGACCTGCCGTGCGTGCGGCACCGAGACGCCATAGCGGCGCGCCATCTGCTCGACCACACGCCGCTGGTCGCGGTCCAGCATCGAGCGCTCCCGCCCCACGCCTCGCGCAGCCAGGTCCGCGATAATCCCGTCGCGCACGCCGGCGCTCGAATAGGAAAGGGACGGCAGTTGAAACGCCTCGATCGCTTTGAAAAAGACGGCCACGCCGGCGATCAGGATCTCCGCGCGGCGCGGTCCGACCCCCGCCATCTTACGCCGCTTCTCCAGGTCCTTCCGCTTCAGCTCCTGGTAGAGCCTGCGCACCTGCTGCGCAGTCACCCGCCTGCGGTCAGCCTGCTCGCGGCGCGCACGCGGGATCCGGTGCACGGCGCACACGATGGCCGCCGCCGTCGCCGACGTTCCGATCGCGCGGTCGAACCTCCGCACGCCGATCCGCTCCAGGCACGGCGCGATCTTCTCGGCGATGTACTGTTCCAGGCGATGCAATTCGATCTCCTCCGGTGGATCGTTCTTCATGAACACTTCCGTCAGCCGCACCGCTCCCAGCGGCTTGGAAAATGCCTCCCGCCGTCCGCCATGATCGCAAAAAATGATTTCCGCGCTTCCTCCGCCCACGTCGACCATCAGCACTCGATGCGAGGGGTGCGGCCACCGCGCCAGCACGCCCAGTTGGACCAGCCGCGCTTCCTCCAGCCCGGAGATCACTTCCACCGGCGAGCCAATCGCCTCCGAAGCACGCTCGAGAAACTCCGCCTGGTTGCCGGCGTCGCGCACCGCGCTGGTCGCCACCGCGCGCAAGCCCATGACATCCAGCTTGCCGATCGCCTCGCTCATGCGCTCGAGCACCCCGCACAGGCTGTCCAGCGCGTCCCTGCTGATTTCCCCGTCACGAAAAACGCTCTCGCCGAGCCTGGTCACCTGGCGGTCGCCGGCCAGGATTTCATGCTCCCCGTTCGGTCCGACATCGGCCGCCAGCATGCGCACGGAATTGCTCCCGATGTCGATCGCGGCGTAGCGCGGCATAACGCCTATCGTAGCTTCTCCCGGGCGGCGCTGCGGAACGCATTCGCACTGCGTCACAATCGACCTATGCTGCTCAGTTATCTGAGGACGCTGTTCTGGACCGGGCCGCTGGTGGTTCTGGCCACCATGTTCTACGGCACCCTCGACGTGCTGGCCAGCTTTCTGGATTCCTCGGGCGACTGGCAGCACGGCGTGGCCCAGCGCTGGTCCCGCGTCCTGCTGCTGATAGGAGGAGTCAGGGTGCGTGTCCACGGCCTCGACAGAATCACACCGGACGGCAGCTACGTGTTCGCGTCCAATCATTTGAGCTTTGCCGATACGCCCGTCCTGCTGGCTCACATTCCCTGCCAATTCCGTTTCCTGGCCAAGCACGGCCTGTACAAGATCCCGTTCATCGGCTTTCACCTGCGCCGCGGCGGCCACATCCAGGTGCCGCGCGAAGACACACGCGCCTCCAGCCGGGCGATTTCCGAAGCCGGCAGGATCATCCGCTCGCGCGGCGTCTCGCTGCTGATGTTTCCCGAAGGCGGCCGCAGCGACGGCGAGTTGCGCGGATTCAAGGAAGGCGCCGCCATGATCGCCATTGCCGCCGGCGTCCCCATCGTGCCGGTCGCGGTGAAGGGCACGCACGAAGTGATGCCCAAGGGCTCGATCCACATGCTGCCGGGCGAGGTCGACGTGCTCATCGGCGATCCCATCCCCACCGCAGGCCTTACCAGGAAAGATCGAGGCCGGCTGACCCAGCAAGTGCGCAACTCGGTATCCTCCATGCTCGACCAAATCGCGCAACTCTGCCTGACCGGTTTAAACTGACTCTAATATGACCCTTGCCACCCTCTGCTTTGCCGCTACCGGGATGCTGGCGGCCCAATCGCAGCAGACGATGACCATCGAGGAGTACAATCCCAAATCGCTCCTTGTCGTCCCCGAGCACAAGGTGACACGCGCCAAATACCCGTTCGTGGATATCCACAACCATCAGAACCGCGCCTCCGGCGGCGCCCTCGATCAATTGGTGCGCGATATGGACGACATCAACATGCGCCTCATGGTCAACCTCAGCGGCGGCTCCGGCGAGCGCCTCCGGGAGAATGTCGAGCGGCAGAAGGGCAAATACCAGCAGCGGTTCGCCATTTTCGCCAATATCAGTTTCGAGAATCTCGACTCGCCGGATTATCCGGACCGTGCCGCCGCCCAGATCGAACAGGACGTCAAGAACGGCGCCCAGGGACTCAAGATCTTCAAGAACTTCGGCATGGATCTGAAGGATTCCCGCGGCCAGCGCATTCCCGTCGACGACCCGCGCTTTGACAAAGTTTTCCAGATGTGCGCCAGGCACAAGATCCCGGTGCTGATCCACACCGCTGAGCCCAAAGGCCTCTTTCTGCCGATGGATCACAGCAACGAGCGGTGGCTGGAGCTGAAACTATTCCCCATGCGTGGGCGGCTGCGCGATCACTATCCGCCGTGGGAGGATCTGATGGCCGAGCAGCACCGCCTGTTTGCGCGGCACCCCAAGACGACTTTCATCGACGCCCATCTCGGCTGGCTTGGCATTGATCTGGGCGCGCTCGGCAGGCTGCTGGACCGGCTGCCCAATGTCCATACCGAGATCGGCGCCGTCATCGAGGAGCTCGGCCGCCAGCCTCGCTTCGCCCGCCAGTTTCTCATTCAGTACCAGGACCGCGTCCTGTTCGGCAAAGACACCTGGCGCAAACAGGAATACTGGACCTACTTCCGCACGCTCGAAACCGCGGACGAATACTTCGACCACGACCGGAAGCACCACGGGACGTGGAAAATGTACGGCCTCGATCTGCCGGACGAAGTGCTGAAGAAGCTGTATTACAAGAACGCGGAGCGCATCGTTCCGGGCATCCACTAAAACCGGGGACAGGCTACTAAAGCCCGAGTCGATGCCTTGCATCATCATCAGCGGGCGCGGAAACGAGCGCACCACGGTGACATCCCTGGAAAACTGCTCGATCAGGGGATGGTGACCCAGCGTGCCTCCGTGCCAGTATAGATCACTGGCGTCGCCATCTCGGTGGCAGGCGAATCGAGGATGTGGGGCTTGATGACCACCAGCGTTTCGCCCGATTCCTTCGAGCGGGTGTTGTTTGCCGTCAGGCTGCTGAGCAAGGGCGTCTGGCCGAGCCAGGGAAGGCCCGAGATCCCACGAGCTTCCGCCGAGGACAGAAGGCCGGCGAGCACCGCATACTCCCCGTTGCGCAACCGCACGCTGGAAGCGAACTTGCGGTTGGCGATCACCGGGACCCCGTTGTAGGAGCCGTTTCCAAGCAACTTGAACTCCGCCTCCACCTGCAGCGAGATCTCCCGGTCATCGTGGATGCGCGGCGTGATTTTCAGCGAAAGCCCGAGGTCCTCGAATTGAAATGAAGTGGGCGTGGCCAGGGGTGAAACGCTGCCTGGGGTGTTGAGGTACTGCTGGGTAACAATGGGATACTTGTCGCCGACGTGGAAGGTGGCCGTCTGCGCGTCGAGTGATCGGACCTGCGCGCGAAACAACGCTTGTGACTGGCTCGAGGAAATGCTGGCGAACAGTTGCGAGTCCATGATGGCCAGTGCGATCGTCGACAACCCGCCTCCGAACACGACGTACTTGGTGAAACCGGGGACGAACTCGGGGATGATTCGGAAAAAACCGCCGGGACGCGGAACCACCGAACCGCGCCCAAGAAAAGTAAGAGCGGTCGCGGTGGGAAGGATACCGCCATACTTGAGATCGCGGCTGTTATGAAAATCCAGCAGCTCTACCTCGACCATCACTTGCGAACGCTCGGTCAGCAATTGCAGGAACACATTCTGGGCGGCGCGAACCTTCGAGACGCGGTCCTTGATCAGCACCAGCCTCTGCCCCGAGTCGATGGCAAAGCGCTGGATTTCCATCAGTTGCTGCACGGACCGGGCCAGCTCCTGGGCCTCTTGTATGGTCACCGGGCCCGGCAGGCCGATGGTGACGGCCACGGTGGGTTCGGCTTCGGCCCGCTTTTGCTGCGTGTCCTTGTAGACCATCAGCAGCTTCTCACCCAGCGGCGCCACGAAAGAGGATGTTGCCGATTCCAGGGCGCGCAGGGCGGTGCGGAAATCGACGTCGTCCAGGCGGAACCGGAAGGAAGGCCCGGGCTGATAATCGGCGTCGAACACGAGGTCGACACCAAAGGCTTTCAACACTTGCTGAAACAGACTGCGGGCGTCGCCGCGCAAGTCAAAGTCGCGGTTGCCGGGCTGGGGGCGGACCAGGACGGGAGGGAGCGGGCGGCGGGCCTCATCCATCTCTTCCCGGGTGATGGAAAGACTGAAGCCGGATGGTCCGGCATCGGAAACGCTGTCCTGTGCCACTGTCAGCGAGGCCGGCAGGGACTTGGATTGCCGGAGGGCCCGTGTGCGCAAGGCTTGTGCACGCACCCAATGTTCGGAATGCTTCGGATCAGCCGCAGCCGCCTGAGAATAAAGCAGATACGCTTTGAGCGAGTCACCGCTTTGCTCCGCCTTGCGGGCTTGTTTGGCAAGCGATCCGGCCGCTTCCGCCAGCCCGCACACACCACCCGCGGACAATCCCAGCAGGGCAAGCAGCGCGATTCGGGCCACCAAGCAGGTATGACGCCATCCGCCCTTCCCGCGTGGATAAACTCCGGCGGTTCGCCTGCCGATATGTAAGGGGTAACCTATGTCCACCACTCCGGTCCGGTCTGCCTTTGCCCCCCCTGTTCCGTTAACTCTTGAAGAATTGGAGATTTCCTTGCCTCTGGTTACGGACCTGGTGGTCCGGCGCCTGATGCTGGAAGGATTCAGCAACCTGCAAGCGCTGGGCCAGAAATTGAGAATCTCTGTCCCGATCGTGGATTTGGTGTTCCGCCAGTTGCGCCAGCAGCAGTTGGTGGAAGTTCGGGGCATGATTGGCAACGACTACCACTTCCAGCTCTCGACGGCCGGCAAGCAATTGGCTTCTGAGCGCTTTCAGGTGTCCCAATACGCGGGCGCGTGTCCGGTTTCCCTGAAGAACTACAGCATGGCGACCAAGATGCAAGCCGCACGGATCCATGTGGACCGGCGCGTCCTTCGAAGCGCGTTCTCCGACCTGGTGGTCACGGACCGCATGCTGGATCAGCTTGGGCCGGCGCTCATCTCGCAGAACTCGATCTTCATTTACGGCCCCACGGGGAACGGCAAGACCAGCCTGGCCGAGCGCATGCTGCGTGTGTATCAGGATGCCGTGCTCATCCCCTACGCGGTGGAAGTGGACGGGCAGATCATTTCGCTCTATGACCCGGTGGTGCACCACCGCATCGAGATCGATGGTCCCGAGAT
>JACQDF010000223.1 GCA_016201205.1 Acidobacteriota bacterium | reverse complement strand
GCCGAGCGCCTGTTTCCACTATCTGAAGTGGCCCAGCCAGCCGGCGACGTCACGTCGGGCGCCTCATGCGTCAGCGCTGCTCACCGGGAATCACCCTTGACACGAGACACCCCATCTGGTAATTTCCCGCCTTCCTCCCCACCCGTTTCGGACCGGTATGGCGCGGTTGTCACCGAATCCCCTGGCGCTCTCGGAACGTGACCCACTTTTGCTCTCGGGAATTGACCCACGTTGTCATGAGGCAGAAGTGGCGTAGGTCTCTCGTCGGCCCCTGCGACGCTGGCGAGCGCCGGAGTTATGACCGGCTAAGGCCAGTCCTGGATTGACACCGGGCTGGGGCCGGCGAGCTGCGTCGGCGGTAGAGCCAGAGTCACGGGGGCTCGGCTGCTTGCCGACGGGAGTCTTGCCGGTCGCCGAACAGGGCGAGAACCCGGAGCCGGTAGCTCCGAGTTCTCTGAAGTGGCCTCGCTGAGTTCTTTCCGGTGGATGCCGAGATCGAAGACGGGCCGACTGTTCCATCGGCAGTTCGGTGGAACTGGTCGAGATCATCTGTTCGCGATGCGGGGGCCGGTTCACGATGTGCCGGAGCTGCTACCGCGGTCATCGCTACTGCGGTATGGCGTGCCGACAAGCAGCCCGCCGGGATTCTCAGCGCCGGGCCCGGGCCCTATATCAGGCCACGCAGGCGGGGCGCGACGGGCACCGAGAGCGGCAGAACGAGTACCGGCACGGCCCTCGAAAAAACGTGACGGATCAGACTCCACGGGAGCTGGGTGCGCGTGCGAACCTTCCAGCTCGTGCGAACATCGAACGTTGCCAGAATCCCCTCAACGAGCCGGCAAGAGCCGTGGCTCCGGTTGTCCAACCCGTTGCACCGCTGCTGCCGGTCAGTTTGGGTAAACAGGCCCGTTGCTGTCGATGCGGCCGCGTGGGCCGAGTGGTCTGGCGAGTGGAGCCCGGGCTTTCCGTGTTGCGTCACGGCAGACGTATTCGAGCCGGGCAGGTAAAGAAGTCGGATGAAACGAAGCCCCAAGCACCAGGCTGATGCCGAGATCGATCCGGCGCTCAACGTCTCTGAAGGCCCGAGAACCGCTGCGTCCAGCTGGCCGGATGAAAGCCGGATGACGCAAGTGGAGCTTTCTGTCGAGCAGCTCGCCACCGAGTACGGAGCAATTCGAGCAGCCGACCCTGCGGCCGAAGAGAAGCTGCTGGCCTCGATTGCTCGACATGGCGTGAACGCGCCGATCCTGGTCGTTGAAGGGGAGAACGGTTCCGGCTACCAGGTACTCGACGGCTTCCGGCGATTGCGTGCTCTGCGCCAGCTCGCCATCCCGAGCGTGCGAGCGCTCGTCTGGCCCGGCACCGTCGTGGACGGGCTGCTCTTCACGCGGCGGCTGCAGACGAGCTCACGAGCCGCCCCCCTGGAAGAGGGCTTCCTGATCGAGGCCTTGGTGGAGCGCCAAGGGCTGTCGCTGGAGAGGATCGCGCTCGGGCTGTGCCGGACCAAGAGCTGGGTGCATCGCCGACTCTCGCTGGTTCGCTGCTTGCCGGCAGAGGTGCGCGAACGGGTTTTGAACGGGGAGCTGACGGGCTACGTGGCGACGAAGTATGCCGTTCCGTTGGCGCGCGCCAACGACGGCAAGCTGGTGGCTGGCTACTGCGAGAGCGTGATCGCACACGGGTTGTCCACTCGCCAGGCGGGTGTCGTCTACCAGTACTTGAAGCAGACCGCCGACCCGAAGATCCGCGAGGAGATCCTGGCTCGCCCCGAGCGGGTGCTGACGACGCTGGAAAAGAGCAGTCAACCGCAGCAGGGGCTGGAGGCCGTGCGGCGGCTGGAGCGCTGGTGTCGGCTGGGCTCCTATGTCGCCGGCGCTCTGAGACATCTGCTGGAGGAAGGGGCCAGCGAGGATGTTCTGGAACGGCTCATCCTCGTTTGGAAGCAGAACGGTTCATCGGCGCATGCCGTGATCCAGGAGTTGGATGGCCTGACCCATCTGTCTGACGGTGGCCGCCCGATGGCAACGGCCGGCGCCCGAGCGCCGAAGGAGGACGAGAGCCGTCATGTTGTCTAAGGAACTGCAGGAAACGGTGCGGACCTTGAGCCAGCGCGGCATGGGGGTTCGAGCCATCAGTCGCGCGCTCGTGGTCAGCCGCAATAGCGTGAGAAGTCTGCTGCGAGCCTCCGCGTCAACGTTACCTGCGCCCTCGGGCACACCGCCTGCAGAGCAGCCGCGGCAGTCGCGTCTGGAGCTGCTGGTTCGCTACCTTTTCAAGGAATGCGCGGGTTCGGCTCTGCGGATTCAGGAGTGTCTCCAGAAGGACTACACGCTCGAGATCGGCTACTCGACGCTGACCCGCTTCGTGCGTGTGCTGGGGCTTCGGCCAAGGCATCGGGGCAACCGGGCCCATCCCGAGATCCTCACGGGGCCCGGAGAAGAGATGCAGCTGGACACCAGCCCCATCTGGGTGAAGCTGGGCTCGGTTCGCGTCAAACTCTACCTGGCGAATCTGATCTGCGGATTCTCCCGCCACCGCCACGCCGAGTGGTTCCCCCGCTGGAGGCGCTTTCACGTCAAGGTGTTCCTGGTTCGCGCTCTGCGAGCCCTGGGCGGCGTCTGCAAGGTCGTCCAGATCGACAACGGCCGCGAGATCGTGATTCTGGGCTCGGGTGTCGATGCCGTGGTGGCCATGGAAATGGAGAGGTTTGCCAGCCGGCTCGGATTCCGCTTCGCCGCCGTGGAGGCCGGCGACAAGGATCGCCAGGGCAAGGTGGAGAAGGCGCACCAGTTCGTCCAGCAGAACTTCTTGAAGGGGCGCCGGTTTCGCGACCTGGCCGACCTCAACCGGCAGACCGCCGAGTGGTGTCAGCAGATTTTCGCCCGAAAGGTGCGGGGACAGAGCTTCGCTCCGGCCGACCGCTGGGAGCAGGAGAACGCCCATCTACAAGCCCTGCCCGTCTTCATCACGGAGCCGTCCCAGTTCTGGAAGCGCCGGGTCGATGACCGGGGGCGCATCAGCCTTCACCACTCCACGTACCGCGTACCGGACCGCTTCGTGCTCCAGTGGTTGACCGTACAGGAAACCGCCGACGAGATTGTCGTGCTCTCGGGACGCGAGGAAATCTGCCGCCACATGCGGTTCCCCGAGTGCGACAGAAAGCACTCCCCGCTACCGGGCTATCGGGAGAACCGAAGCAAGCGAGCCCCCGCCGGCAAGCGCTCACCCGAGGAAGTTCACCTGCGCACTCTGGGGCCAGAAGTCTCCCTCTACCTGGATGCCCTCGAGGCCCGACCTCTTCGCAACTGCTACGCGAGACTGCGCCGGCTGTATCGCTTCTCCTGCGAGTATCCGGCCGAGATCTTCCTGCCGACTTTGCATCTGGCCCTGGCCCGGCGCGCCTTTGACCTCAATCGACTCGAAGCCGTACTGGAAGAGAAAATGGGCGAGCGCATTCGCGATGCCTGCCTGCCGCCGGCGCCCCAGCTCGAGGCCCGTGCCGCCTACCGCCGAGGCCAGGTGACGCCGCACCGCCTTCGTCCACTCCCCGAGTCGTCCGAGGAAACCCCTGGAGTCAAGCAGTCTTTTGAATCGCCAGCACGTCTGCCAGGTGAGTCGGCGCGACCCGCTCGCCGACGGGAGGAAGAAGAATGAACTCATCCGACGAGATCCGAGAACTGCTCTGCCGGGCGAAAATGAAGGACGCGGCCTCGGTTCTTCCAGCCCTGATCGAACAAGCCAAAGGCCAGCGACACAGTTACACCTGGTTGCTCACCAAACTGCTCGAGCATGAGCTGGCCGCCCGCGATCAACGAGCCATCCTCAACCGCGAGCAACGCGCCCGGCTACCGGAGAACTGGACGCTCAAGAGCTTCCCCTGGGAGCGACAGCCCGGTGTCGACCGCCGCGAGATTCTCCAGCTCGCCGAGCTGGACTTTGTCTCTACCGGCTCCAACGTCGTGTTCATCGGAGAGGTCGGTGTCGGCAAGACCGGTCTGGCCATCGGCCTGGCTCGGGAGGCCGTACTGGCCGGCTACACCGTGTTGTTCCTGAAGGTCTGCGAACTGCTCGACCTCCTCGGCGCCTCGCTGCTGGACAGGAGCCACCCTCGCCTCATCCGCCGTCTCGCACGACTCGACCTGCTCGTCATCGACGAGTTCTCCCACGTGACGCTCGAGGAACAGCAGGCCAGCCTGATCTTCCGTCTCATCGATGTGAGGTATCACCGCAAGGCCACGATCTTCACAACCAACCTGGGCTTTGACGACTGGGGGCAGTTCCTCAAGACACCGGCCCTGAAGCACTCTCTCACCGACCGGCTCACCGATCAGTGTTATGTCGTGCGTATCGAAGGCCCCAGCCTGCGGGTTGGCCCGCGACCCAGCCTCACCGACCACGCGAAGCCTACCGATGCACCCGTCGAAAAGACCACGGGCCAGAAAAGGAAGAAGGGACAGGCCGCCTCGAACTCTGAGGCCGGCCGCTCGCCCGGCTAGCTGCTTGAATCTCCTGGAGGCCTGCCATGGTTGCTCCAACCGGCTGGCGCTACTGGAAACAACACGTTCGCATTCCCCAGCTTCTCGAGTCCGCTGGCCACACCGAGCAGCTGCGTCTCGTCGGCAAGCGCCTCTGGGGTCCCTGTCCCGTGCACCGGGGCGATAACCCTCACGCCTTTCAAGTCGACCTCGAGCGAGACCTGTGGTTCTGTTTCACGCAATGTGCACGGGGCGGTGACGTGATCGACCTGGCCCGGCTTCTTTCAGCTGGTTGCTGGCGCCGCGCAGCTCGATGGCTTGAGCAACTCTCGCATCTGGAGCCGACAGGATGCTGCCGGGCGCAAGAAGACAGCGGCATACCAGCAGCCGTCTCACCCGACTTTCGACCATTCAGACGGGCCTTGAGACTCGACTGCACCCATCTCTTCTTTCGCAACCTGGGGCTAACGCCGACGACAGTTCGTCGCTTCGAGGCAGGAGCCTGGTACGGTCCCGGCTTCCTCGAAGCAACCGTTGCCGTGCGGGTACACGACGCCCAGGGAAGACCTCTCGGCTACGCCGGACGCCGACTCGATAGAGCCGCGATCGAACGGTGGGGAAAGTGGAAGTGGCCGCCGAAGTTACCGAAAACTCACATCCTCTGGAACTGGCACCGACTCCGGCCCGATGCCGCCAAAGGGTTGATCGTTGTCGAGAGCCCCTGGTCAGTGATGAAGCTTGCGCAAGCGGGCTTCGACAATGCCGTCGCTCTCTGCGGCTTGGCCATCAGCTCCGTTCAGCTCCAGATGCTGCTCCGGGCCAGAAAAATCCTCCTGTTTCTCGACGGCGACGAGGCCGGCATCCACGCAAGTGCGCGACATGCCGCCTCCAAGTTTCACCCCTGCATTCGCGTCATTCACCCTCCAGCGAACCTGGATCCAGCCGATCTCAGCGAAGCTCAGCTGATCGAACTCCTGACGCGACAAACGCGCTGATCGCCAGCCCCACCCTGGGTCAGTTTCCGAGAGCATAGGTGGGTCAGTTTTGGAGAGCGCCGGGGGCGTTCATCAGATGAAACAGACTGGTGAACCGAAAGTTGGGCTCTCTGCGGGCCTTCTCTGCGATGCGCAGCAGCGTGAGG
>JACQDF010000241.1 GCA_016201205.1 Acidobacteriota bacterium | reverse complement strand
TGTTTGCGCATCCGCTCCCTCACGGTCGCGGCTCTGTTTCGGAGCCGCGCGCGTCAGCAAGCGGTCTCACAAGCACTTCAGACGCCGTGAAGACTCTGACTCAGCCTCTTTGCAGCTTCACAGGGATAGTTGCGGGAGGGCACAAACTATCTCAGGCTTAGAGGCAGGTTTAATGAAGGGGATAAGGGATGCGTTGTTATGGGTTAGGAGAAAGCCCGATGCCTACCGACGCCGCCACTTTCCGCCGGTATTGCTCCGCCTTCTCCAGAACCTGCCGCACATTCAGAGTCAACACATGACGGTCACGCACGATCAGACGCCCATTGACCATGACGTCGTTCACATCCGAGCCTTTCAGCGCATACACCATCTGGGACACGACGTTGTACATGGGGATGGCGTGCGGCGCATCCAGACGCACGGTGATCAGATCGGCTCGCTTGCCCGGTTCGAGCGATCCGATCTGCTTGTCCAGGCCGAGAGCGCGGGCGCCGGTGATCGTCGCCATCTCGAGCACCCGCACGGCCGGCAGCACTTGCGGATCGAGCGTTCCCACCTTTTGCAGCTTGGCCGCCAGATCCATCTCCTCGAACAGATTCGCGTCGTTGTTGCTGCCGGCAAACCCGTCGGTGCCGAGGCCCATCGCAATACCCGCATCCAGGATGCGCGGCACGCGGGCGAGCCCGCTGGCAAGTTTCGAATTGCTCGACGGGCAATGCGCCAGGCCCGTCCCGCGCTCCTTCAGGATGCGCAAGTCGGCGTCATCCAGCCACACTCCATGGGCTCCCAGCGTGCGCCCGTTCAAGGCGCCAATAGAGTCCAGCGCCTGGACGGGCGTCATCTTGCGCTTCCGCAGCGCCTCGTCGTATTCACGCCTGGTCTCGGAGAGATGAATCAGCATGGGTACGCCATACCGGTTCGCTAACGCCCGGGCCGAGCGAATGACATCGTCCGGCGTCGTGTAGATGGCGTGCGGCGCCGGCGCGGGCACGATCAGCGGATCGTTGCGGTATTGCTCGAGGAATTTTTCCGCCCGCGCCAGAGCTTGCTGCGGCGTGCTGGCGTCCGGCGCGGGAAACCCGATGATGGTCTGACCGAGCACCGCGCGCAGTCCCGCCTGCCTGGTCGCCTCCGCGATCACCTCCTCGAAATAGTACATGTCGGTGTAAGTGGTGGTGCCGCTCAGCATCATCTCGATGCATGCCAGCAGCGTGCCCCAGCGGACGAACTCCGCATTCACGTTCTTGGCCTCGGCGGGGAAAATGTACTTCTCGAGCCACTCCTGTAAACGCAGGTCGTCGGCAAGGCCGCGAAACAACGACATGGGAGCATGGGTGTGCGTGTCGATGAGACCCGGGGCGATCAGCGCCTGCGGCCGGTCCAGCCTCCGTCGCGCTTTGTAATGCTTGTCAATTTCAGCGCGTGGACCCAAGGCAAGGATGCGATCTCGACGGATCGCCACCGCGCCGTTGGCGACGATGCGGCGCTGGGGATCCATCGTCACCACGTATCGCGCTGACAGGATCCAGTCCACCGGCTCAGCCGCATCCAGGCACGCGCACGTCCACAGGAGCCAGACCAAACGCATAGGTTCACTCGAGATTGCTGCGGTCAAAAGGATCGGGGAACAACTCCGCCATCCGCCACGTCTTCGACTCGCCGCGCCGATTCACCGCTGTGACCGGGATGTCGCGGCAGAATTCCCAAAGGACCTGGCGGCAGGCGCCGCAAGGCGGCGTAAGGTCGGAGGCTTGGGTGACCACCACCACCCGGCGGAAGCGCCGCACGCCCTCCGACAGCGCTTTGAAAAGCGCCACGCGTTCGGCGCAGACCGTCAGCCCATAGCTGGCGTTCTCAATGTTGCAGCCGCCCCAGATGCGACCTGATTCGTCTTCCAGCGCGGCCCCCACCTGGAAACCGGAGAATTCCGCGCTCGCGTTGTCTCTGGCGCGCCAGGCGGCTTCAATCAGAGCATCCATTCAAGCCGCCTCCAGCCGCGGCAGCAGTTCTTTGAGCAGCCTCACCAGCGTGTCACGCACG
>JACQDF010000240.1 GCA_016201205.1 Acidobacteriota bacterium | reverse complement strand
CGTACTTGTTTAGCGTTCAACCCGGCTCGGTGGTGTCCGCAAGTGGCGAAGAGCCGGAAAAGAGCATCCTTCTGACAGTAGACAGGCGGCACCGGGTGATTTACAGTGACTGAGATGGCCGAGCCCGATAGCGTTTTGACACAGTTGCTGGATGCGCGCGATGTTCGCGTGGCCGAGTTGGAAATCCAACTCCGGCAACGGGATGCGCGGATTGAACAGTTGCAGCAGCGGGTGGCTGAATTGGAACAACGGCTGGCCGAATTGGAGCGCACGGGTAAGCGTCAAGCCACGCCCTTCGCGCGCCGACAACGGAAAGCGAACCCGAAACGGCCGGGGCGCAAGGCCGGGCAGGGGCCATTCACCTCGCGCGCCCGGCCGACGCCCGAGCAGGTGACGGAGACCAAAGAGCAGGCGTTGGAGGCGTGCCCCTTCTGCGGCGGCCCGGTGACCGACGTGAGAGACCACGAGCAATTCGTGGTGGACCTTCCCGAAGTCCAGCCGACGGTGACGCGCTACCGGACGCACAGCGGGCAGTGCGCGCGGTGTGGTCGGCGTGTCCGTTCGCGGCACCCGGAGCAGATTTCGCAGGCGACGGGCGCGGCGGGGGTGGTTATCGGGCCACGGGCGAAAGCCCTGGCCGCCGACCTGAAACACCGGCTGGGCGTGCCGTATGGCAAGGTGGCCGAAATGCTGCGGGTCGGATGGGGCTTGCCGGTCAGTCGGGGCGGATTGTGCCAGGCGGATGCCCGCCTGGCCAGGCAAGCCCGCCCGGTGTATGCCGAGTTGCTGGACCTGATTCGGCAGAGCGCCGTCGCCCACGCCGACGAAACCGGCTGGCGCATCGGCACACTGGCCGCCTGGCTGTGGGTCTTCACCAATCGCGACTTGACGGTCTACACCATCGCCACAGGGCGCGGCCACGAGGTCGTGGTCAAGATTCTGGGCGAAGCCTTCGCGGGGATTCTGGTCTCGGATTGCTTCACCGCCTACGACCATCAGGCCCTGGCCGCCTGGCTCAAACAGAAATGCGTGGGCCATCTGCTCAAAGACCTGAGTGAATTGAATGAAAGCAAGACGGGCGCAGCGGTGCGCTTTGCCCGCGACGTGACGGCGGCCTTGCGCGCCGCGCTGACCTTGCGCGACCAGAAGCGCACCCTGCCCGTCGCCGATTTTGCAGCTCAAGCCGCTCAACTCGAAGGCCGGTTGGACGCGCTGATCGCGACGACCCGGCAGTTGACCGACCCGGACAATGCCCGCTTTGCCAGACGGCTGCGAAAACATCGCCAGCACCTGTTGCGCTTCCTGTACGTGGACGGTCTGGACGCGACCAACAATCAGGCCGAGCGGATGGTGCGCCCGGCGGTGATCACACGCAAGACCGGCGGGTGCAATCGCACGACGGGCGGCGCCGAGACGCACTCGATTCTGGCCAGTATTCTGGTGACTTGTCGTCAACAGGGCTTCTCCATCCGGGACTCGTTGGTCAAGATCCAGCGGAACGCGGGCAGTACGCTCAAGTCCTTAGCCCCGCCCTTGCTGGATACATCTTGACGCTAAACAAGTACCTTCGGCGATTTCTACTTCCGGCCAGAGGGCGCAAAGCAGGGGTGGGTGCTCGACCACAACTTCGACCCGCCCTACCAGTTGGCCGTGCATCACGCGCAGCAGAAAGACATCACCATCATTGGCGGCTATGGGTCCGGGAAGACAGAGCAAATAATTGTGTCCGCAGCCACGTGGGCTGCGACCACCAGTTTCTTCAAGTTCCTGAACGTTGCCCCGGTGGCGTGGCAGTCCAAGGTCGCCTTCGACAAACTGGTTCAGATCATGGAGGGCACGCCCTTTCACGAGCGTTTCGTAGCAAAGGTAGTCGAAAAGCCCTACCCGAAGATTACGCTCCGATACCTGGTCGGGGAGGCGACCAACACCAGCACCCTGGAGTTCATGAGCGCCGACAAGAACGCCTCAAAGGTAAAAACGTGGGAGGGCGATTGGGTCAACCTCGATCAGGCTGAACAGGTGGATGAACTTGACGAGACGATAGAGGCATTGGGTACGCGCGTGCGAGGTCTTATCCGCGGCCGGGAGAGACTTGGCCGACTGTCTCTGACGGCCAACTCCGAGGACAACCCTCAACTCTGGTATCGCTTTGACTTTGCCAACGAACTGCCGAACGACTATCTGAGCGTTCAGGTCAGCACCTATTCCAACAGGAATCTGACGCCAGAACAGATTCGAGCGTTTGAGTTGAGAACACCGGAGGGGAAACGGGCACAGGCGCTGGGGGGTGACAGGCCGGAGGGGGGCGGGCAGGAGTTTCCCAACAGCCTGCTGGATATGTGCGTTGATCCCGGCCTGACGGCAATCATGCAGGCACTGCTGGCGAAACAGGGAGCAGTATGACCGGTGGTGTAGCGTTCAAGCGCAGTGCGGACCGCTGCGGGATTGTGGAATGGGTTCTGCCCCCCGACAGTGGACGCCTGTATATCACGCTGGGCGATCCGGGGCAGGGGAATGCTCCCTATCGGAATGCGCCGGTCGTGATGACCTATGACGTGACCGACTTCCCGGCTACGCCGGCGGCCATGCGCCGGTTCTGGTGGGGTTTCGGGGATGGGAAGTACGATCCCTTTTATCGGCAGTTCAGCGAGCAGATGATCCTGTACAACTGTGCCGGCTGCTTTGATGCGACCGGGGCGCAGAAGGCGTTTGGCGAGGGCAAGGACATTGCCGTTCCCGAACATCTGCCGGTCATCCCGATTGACCTGTCCGGCAACTTCAAGATGTACTACATGATCATCCTGAAGAAACTGATGGGGAAGGGGCTGATCCTGTGGCCGGACGAAATCAAGGGCATCCGGCACCAGTTCAAGATCTACCGGCTGCCGGACCGGAAGATAGCCCAGGACATCGTCTCCGCGCATGTGCTGCTGGCCGCCTACATCACCCAGTGGTTGCGGGTGGATCTGGACGGCACGCCAGAAGAGGACGTTGCCGGCATCGTGCTGGATCGGCGCCAGAGGGCAGGAGAGGATCGCCACGCTCGGGAGATGGGCCGGGGAGCGGAGGAGGTCGCGGGCTGATCCGGGCGCTCGTGGCGGCGGGTGTTTGTGGTGGACTCCGAAAGTGGGACAGGCTTCAGGGCGTTCTCAGCGAAGCCACCTGCTCTGTGCGGGCTGGCTGCCGCGCGGTCTTGATCCCGGGCGGCGTCGGCTGAGCGAAATCAACGATAGGGTGCGGGGGCGCACAGGGGCGAACTGCGCATCGCGTGGGCGCATACCGTGCCCGGTCTACCCAGACCGGCGACTGACCGCGTCCCAGCGCCGGCCCCGGTGACCTCCGCCGTCGCGCTGCTCACTGCCATCCCCATGAGCGCCCGATTCGCCCCGCTCGCGCAGGTCGTTCCCGAACGCCTGAGCCAACCTCACTGGCGAGCAGGTGCATGGATCTAATGTCAGTTTGTGCGGGCAGCCTTAAGCGTCATGATGTACAATAGCCGTGTTTCCACTCGTGAAGGGGATCATGCCCAATCACACGCGCCCCCTGACCGGCATCTCCGGCCGGATCGCTCTCGCCCTCGTTCTCGCCACCCAGATGGTCTCTCCGGCGCTGCCGGCAGCGGCCTCGGCCCCGCACCAACCACCTGCCGCGCACGACCAGCCCACCCCAACTCCCACACCCACGCCGACGGAAGTGGCGACACTGGCCCCCACGGTGACCGCGACGTCGCCCGCGCCGACCGAGACGCCGGTGGTGATTGCCACGGCCACGCCGCCGCCCACTCCCCCGCCCGGCTCTGGCCTGACGTTTGCCTTTCAGGTGGACCCGAGCGGCGCCAGCGCCGGCGATCTGGTCACCTACACCGCCGTGATCACCAATGCCACCGGCCAGACCATTGACGGCGCGGCCTTCACGGATGACATCCCCGACGGGCTGGTTTTCCAGCCGCCGTACAGCCACGGCGTGGAGATCGACCGCCAGCACAATCTGGTGACTGCGGCGCTGCCGGCGCTCGCGCCCGGCGGCAGTGTGACCCTGTCCTACGCCTTCCGGGTGCAGGG
>JACQDF010000239.1 GCA_016201205.1 Acidobacteriota bacterium | reverse complement strand
GAAAGCCGGCGGCAGCCAAGAATGGCCGCCCCACACGGGTAACTGAACAGTATTGCTGCTAGGCCCGGCGGACACGCAGGGCTTTGTGCCTTTGGCGGCCCCGAGTTGACCCGAGTTGATGGAGGCGTCGCTTGTCCCATGCCATATGTGGTACAATCTACCATGTATGGTAAAGTCCACCGTGTATCTTCATGAAGACGTCGCCCTCCGGCTTCGCCAAATGGCCCAAGTATCAGGCCGGCCGCAGGCCGAGCTTATTCGCGAAGCTCTGATGCTCTACACGGAGCAGGCGAAACGTCCGCTGCCGCGAGGCATTGGCGCCTACCGCAGCGGGCGTCACGACCTGTCCCGGCGGACCGAAGAAATTCTTGCCAAAGCCGCCAAGGCAAGACAGTGGGATTAGTCGCCGACACGAGCGCAATCGTCGCGGCGTACGACGCAGACGACCGCCACCACCTTGCCGTGCGTACGGTTCTGGAGAGCGAATCCGGACCGATCGTGGTTCCATCCGTAATCCTCGCCGAAATCGACTACATGCTGCGCCGCTTTCTGGGAATCGATGCGGAGTTGGATTTCCTGGCCGCACTGCAAAGCGGGTCCTTCACCGTGGAGCCTTTCACCATTGAGGATCTGACTCGTTCGCTCTCCCTGATCGAGAGGCACCGCAGCGCGGACCTCGGCTTGGCGGATGCGGCTGTCGCCGCCATCGCCGAGCGGCTGCGCATTCGACGCATCCTGACCTTGGATGAACGCGACTTCCGGATGATGCGAACGCGGCGCGGCGAGCCGTTTGTGATCCTGCCGGCTGATCAGGACTGATCTGATATATCATTGGAGTCAGCCAGATGATGCGGGCCTGGGTGCTGGTTTCTCTGGCGACGGCTTGGATGGCCGCCGCCCAAGATGTCCCTTCCGTGTTTGAGCGCCAGGTGGCGCCCCTGCTGAAGCGCTCCTGCGTTCCCTGCCACGACGAAAAGACGCGCACCAGCGGGCTCTCGGTGCTCTCGATCAAGGAACTGATCGCCGGCGGCGCTCGCCATGGCGCCGCCCTGGTTCCAGGCAAGCCGCAAGAAAGCGTCCTGGTGCGGATCGTTTCCGGCAACCTGACGCCGCGGATGCCGTTCGGCAAGCCGCCGCTGGCGCAGGAAGAGATTGATCTCATCGCACGCTGGATCACGGAGCTGAAGCCGGAAATGGCGGCGAAAAGCGAGCGCTGGTGGGCATTCGAGCGGCCAAAGGCGGCAGCGCCTCCAGCCGTGATGCAGACCGGCTGGGTGCGCAATGAAATCGACTCGTTTGTGCTGGCGCGGTTGGAAGCGGCGCATCTGAGCCCATCTGCCGAAGCGCCCAGGCCAATGCTTCTCCGCCGCGCGTATTTCGATTTGCTGGGCGTTCCGCCTTCGATAGAAGAAGCGAAAGCATTCTTGAACGACGCAACCCCGGGCGTCTACGAAAAACTCGTGGACCGCCTGCTTGGGGATCCGCGCTTCGGCGAGCGATGGGGCCGCCACTGGCTCGACCTGGCGCGCTACGCCGACACGCAGGGCTTTGAAGCGGATCGCGAAAACTACCACATGTGGCGTTACCGCGACTACGTAACCGGCTCTTTCAACCAGGACAAGCCGTACGACCGCTTCATTAAGGAGCAGATCGCGGGCGACGAAATGCCGGCCGCCGGCGTCGAGGCGCGCATCGCCACTGGCTTGCTGCGGCTCACGCCTCGCTTTCAGACAACCAACATTCAGGAACTGCGCCAGCTCACGCTCGATGAGCTGACCAGCACCATCGGATCTGTCTTCCTCGGACTGACGATGCGCTGCGCGCAATGTCACGACCACAAGTACGATCCGATTCCACAGAAGGATTTTTACCGCATGCAGGCCTTCCTGACGCCGATGGAGATGACGGAAGCGCGGGCGGAATTCACGGACGCCGCCATGAAAGCGCGGGTGGAGGCGGCCTACGCGGACACGAAGCGTCGATTGGACGAAGCGCAGCAGCGCTTTGACGAGTACCAGCGCGAAATGCTCGCCAGGCTGGAAGCCAAAGGAGTGAAGCTGCCGGCCGGGGATACGCCGGTCGCTGTGGCGGCGGCAGCGGCTGCCGATGAGGCCTTCGGCGAAGGCTTTGTGCGCAGGTTTACGCCGCGCCTGCTCGAACTCGAGCGCCGCATCAGCCGGGCGATCGCCAACGGCGTGGTCCCCAACACCGAGGATCAGACATTCACGCTCGAGGAAAAGAACAAATACCTCGGGCTGCTCAGCTACGTCGATGGCAACCGCGGCGGGCGCGATTTGGGCGTCCTGCAACGCGAGATCCGCCGCTATGCGCCGACGGCGCACGTGGTGCGCAATGTGCCGAACGATCCGAACCGGCCTCTGTTTCCGGCGACGTTCGTGCGCATCATGGGCGATTTCGGCCGCCCTGGAGAGGCAGTCGCCCCCGGATTCCTCAGCGCAATCACGGGGAACCCGAATCCTGCGACCCTGCCCTCGGACCAGTTCGGCAATGTGAGAACGTGGCGGACGCCGCTGGCCAACTGGATCGCCAGCGCGGAGAATCCGCTGGCGGCGCGGGTGATGGTGAACCGCATCTGGCAGCACCTGCTCGGCTCGCCGATCGCGGCGACGCCCAGCGATTTCGGCAGGAACGGCGCACGGCCCACGCATCCGGAACTGCTCGACTGGCTGGCGGTCCGGTTCGTCGAGAACAAGTGGAGCGTCAAGTCCATGATCCGGCTGATCATGATGTCCGGCACGTACCGGCAGACGTCGATCCGCTCGCCGGCAGCGGAGCAGGAAAAAGACCCGGAGAATCATCTGTTGTGGAAGCAGAACCGGCGGCGGCTGGAAGGCGAAGCTGTTCGCGACAGCATTCTGGAGGTGAGCGGCCGTATGAACAGCGAGCGCGGCGGGCCCGGAGTCTTTGTGCGTCTGCCGGAGGCGATCAGGGAGCGGATGACGATCAAGAACCTGCCGAGCTGGACGCCAACCGATGGGCCGGAAACGCGCAAGCGCTCGATCTACATTTTCCAGCGCCGGCAGCTCGAGGTGCCATTCTTATCCTTGCTGGATGCGCCGGTGTTTCAGTCGTCGTGCGAGCGCCGTGCGATCTCAACCACCGCGGTACAGGCGCTGACGATGATGAACGATGATTTCGTGGCCGGCGAGGCCGGGCACTTCGCCGAGCGTGTTGTCAGGGAAGCGGGCCCCGATCCGCGAGAGCAGGCTGGCCTGGCCTTCCGGCACGCGCTCGCTCGGCCTCCGAAGCCCGAGGAACTCGATCGCGCGCTGCGGCTTCTCGGACGCGATCCGCAGCAGGGCCTCAAAGGGCTGTGCAGAACGTTGTTGAACGCGAATGAGTTTGTGTATGTCGACTAGATTTTCACGCCGCCAACTGCTGGCGCGCTGCTGGAACGGCATCGGACAACTGGCGCTCGCCGACCTTCTGCTCAGCGATATGGCGCGAGGCGCAGGCAAGGGGCCGCATTTCTCTCCCAAAGCCAGGAGCGTCATCTTTCTGTTCTTCTCCGGCGGCGTCAGCCAGGTGGACACGTTCGAATACAAACCTGCCTTGCAGAAATTTGCAGGCAAGCGGCTGCCGGAGATCCCGGGTGTCGAGGGCGAGATTCGCTCCTTTCTGAGACAGCCGCACGGGGCGGTGCCTACGCCCTTCCCGATGAACCAGGTGGGCCAGGCCGGGCGCTACATCTCGACGGCGTTCACGCATCTGCCGGCCATGATGGACGAGCTGGCTTTCATTCACGGCATTAAGGTCGACAGCAACAACCATGCGCCGTCCACGATGCATGTGAACACCGGATCGGTGTTTCAGGGCAACCCTTCCGTGGGCGCGTGGGTGACCTACGGGTTGGGTTCGGAGAATAAGAACCTGCCGGGCTACATTGTGCTGCACGATCACCGCGGCGGGCCGGTGAACGGCTCCGCGGTCTGGCAAAGCGGATATCTGCCGGCGACGTATCAGGGCGTTCAGTTCCGCTCGTCCGGCGCGCCGATCCTGAATCTGGAATCGCCGGCCGGCGTTTCGCGCGAGCGGGCGCGCACGGAGCTCGATTACCTGCAATGGCTGAACCGCAGGCACGCCGAAGAGCGCGGCGGCGGCGATGATCTCGAGGCGCGCATTCAGGCGTATGAGCTTGCCTACCGCATGCAGAGCGAAGCGCCCGACGTAGTGGATCTCGGCACGGAGCCGGAGCACATCCGCAGCCTGTACGGGCTGAATCATCCGGTGACGGAGCCTTTCGGGCGGCAATGCCTGATGGCGCGGCGGCTGGTGGAAAAAGGCGTGCGTTTTGTGCTGCTGGTGCACGGATGGGAGAACGGCATCTACAGTTGGGATCACCATTCGGATCTGAACACGCTGCTGCCTGCCCGGGTTCGCGAAGTGGATCAGCCGGTCACCGCGCTGCTGAAAGATTTAAAGCAGCGAGGGCTGTGGCAGGACACGCTGGTGGTATGGACATCGGAGATGGGGCGCACTCCTTTCAATGAAGGCGCCGGCGCCAAAGTGGGCAGGAATCACAACCAGTACGGATTGGTGAACTGGTTTGCGGGGGGCGGCGTCAAAGCGGGCTCGACGGCGGGAGGAACGGATGAGTTCGGGCTCAAGGCTGCCGGCGATCCGATTCCGATTCGCAATGTGCATGCGACACTGCTCCATCTGCTGGGCCTGGATCAGATGGCGCTGACGTACTTGCATGAAGGGCGCTACAAGCGCCTGACCGATACCGGCGGCGTCCCTCTGAAGGACATCCTGACGTGACATGCTGATCTCGATTCTGCTTCTTGTTTGCGCCAAGCTGCTTTGCGGCGGTGCGCCGGAGGAATTGCGCGCCTGGATCGAGGCGCAAGCGGCCGGGAAGAAGATTCCCGGGGCCGTGGTCCTGGTGCAGCGGGAAGGCCGCACGGTGTTTTCCGCGACGGCAGGGTTCGCCGACATCGCCGCCGTCAGGCCGATGCGCGCGGACGACATCTTCATGATGGCCTCCTCGACCAAGCCCGTTTCCACGACCGCGATTCTGACGCTGGTGGATCAAGGCAAGCTGCGCCTCGAGGATCCGGTATCGCGCTTCTTTCCGGAATTCAAGGGCGCGTCGACCATCCACCAGTTGCTTTCGCACACTTCGGGCATCTTCGGCAACGACGGTCCTCCGGAAGCTGTCCGGTGGATTCGCGACTTCGACCGCAGCCTCGAGGATTCCGTCGAGGGCACGTTGCGGCAGCCGCTGGCATACGAGCCTGGCAAGAAGTTCTCTTATGGCGGGGCTTCTTTTGGCGTGGCCGGCCGCATTGTCGAGATGCTGAGCGGGACGGAATATGAAGCGTACATGAAGAGAGCGGTGCTCGATCCGTTGGGGATGCGCCACACCTGCTTTCGCAGCGCGGAGGACTTGAGCGCTCGTATCCCGGTGATTTACAGGCGCGCCGCCAGCGGGTTCGAGCCGATGCCGGCCGTGATGGAGCGGCCCGGACGCCGCGGGCCGCGGCCGGACGGCTTCGTGCTGGTCGCCGGCGGCATCTACTCGACGGCCGAGGACGTGCTGCGCTTCCTCACCATGCACCTGAACGGCGGCGCGTTCCAGGGGAGACGAATCCTTTCGGAATCGCTGGTGCGGGAGATGCAAAAGAAGCAGACCGGATCTTTGAGCACGGAGTACGGGCTGGGCTGGTTTCGTCATGACAGCACGCCGGCGGGGGAGGCGATCGTAGTGGGGCACGGCGGAGCTTATGGCACGGACATCTGGATCGACAATCAGAAACGGCTGGCGGCGGCGGTGCTGGTGCAGATGCCGTCCTCGGAGGCGCGGGCGTTTCAACAGGAGCTTCGCAACAGGATTCGGAGCGTGTTCTGAAGCTACGTATCAGCTATTCGATTCCCAGAAGCTTCAGCGAATCGCGATAGACGATGCCCTCGATCACCTCGTCGGGGATGCGCGGCAATCCGGCGGCGGCGAACTGGTTCACGCTTCGCAGGCCGTCGATCGTTTCTTTGGGCGTGGTGATGGGCCAGTCGCTGCCGAACAGGATCTTGTGCGTTTGTCCCCACTCGAGGGCGACCAGCAGAGCCTGGTAAAAATCCCAGCGCCGGTAGAAGTTGCCCGACAGCTCCGCGTAGACATTCGGGTGTTTGCGCATCATGACGACACACTCGCGCTGCCACGGGTGTCCCAGGTGGGCCATGATGATCTTCAATCGCGGAAAGGCGTAGGCGACGTCGTCGAACAGAACAGGATTGGCCCACTTGAGCGGTACGTCGGCGGCCTGCGCCGTCGCGGTGTGGAAGATCAATGGGATGCCCCATTCTTCGGCGCGCGCGTAGATGCGGCAGGCGCGTGCATCCATCGGCTCGAAGCGCTGGTAAATCGGGCTCAGCTTGTAGCCTTTGAGCGCAAGCTGCTTCACGCCACGCTCGAACTCCTCGAGCGCATCCGGAAACAGGGGATTCACCGAACCGAACGGGACCAGCTTCTCCGGCCACCTGCCGGCGATGGCCGCGGTCTCGTCGTTGCCCTTGCGGCCGACGTCATTCTGGGCCACATGCAGAATCACCGCTTTGTCAACGGCGCTGATGTCGTGGCGGAACTGCTCCCAGGATGCGTTGATCTGATACACGCCGTCAGGGCGGCTGTTGTTCAACTGTGGAGAAAAGACCGGCTGCGAAGGCTTCTCCCGCTGGAAAAACGTGTGCACGTGGAGGTCGATGATGCGTTTGGATGCGGGGCGAGGGACCGGCGGATTCTTGCGGAACTCGCGACCTTGCGCAAATGCGCTGCCCGCGGCCAGGAGAGAGAAGAATTGACGACGCTTCATAATTCTGAAGGCCCATCACGCCCAGAATGGCTCCCCAGGCATGAGCTGCGACCGCAGGTACTCGTCGTTCGGCTCAAAGCCGAGCCCCGGGCTTTCGGGCACTTTGAGGTGCCCGTTCTTGACTTCCGGTGGTCTGGAGGCGGACATCTGCTCGACGTGGCGGGTGGCGCGGCCGAGCGCGCTTTCCGAGCGATAGAAGTTGTGAATGGCGGAGCCGAAGTGCGCGGAAGCGTAGCAGAGCACCAGGCTGCCGACGTTGTGCAGCGCCACCGGCGTCCGCATCAGTTGGGCGTAATCGGCGATCTTGCGGGTTCCGGTGAAGCCGCCGGCGAAGGCGAGATCGGGATGGATGATGTCGCATGCCTGGCTGTCGAGGAACGGCTTGAAGCCGCGGACCAGTTCGAGCTTTTCGCCAGTCAGAATCGGAATCCGAGTCGAGCGGCGCAAGGCCAGCCACGCCTCGGAGAAGGGCACGTGAAGCGGGTCCTCGTAGAACAGCGGGTTCATCGGCTCGACCGCTTTGGCCACCTGAATGGCGCTGGTCGTGTCCAGCTCATTGTGGCAGTGGACAGCGATGTCGATCGCCTCGCCGGCAGCTTCACGCAGATTGCGGAAGCCGCGAGCCACACGGCGAAGCTGGTCGCTGTCGAGTGTGACGGCATAGCGGCCGGCCGGAACACCGATGACCGGATCAATTCCGATCTTAAAGGCGGTGAAGCCTTCCGGCATTGTCCTGACGCGGTCGATGAAAGCGCGGCACTCGCCCATATCCTGCATGGTCTTGAGCCCAATGCCGTGCGAGTACATGCGGATCGCATCCCGGAAGGGCCCGCCCAGCAGTACGTTGACGGGCTGGCCGGTGATTCTGCCGGCGATGTCCCACAGCGCGATGTCGATGCCGCTGATGGTGGGGATGTGCGCCATGTAGGGATGCATCAGCGTAATGAGGTTGTGGAAGTGGCGCTCGATCGGGAGCGGGTCCTGGCCGACCAGGTGTTGCTTCATCAGGTCGATGCGGGCGCGCGCCATCGGGCCGGAGGAGCCGGCTTCGCCGTAACCGGTGATTCCGGCGTCCGTTTCGATCTTGATGAGGCAGTTGCCCGCGATATTCCTGATCTGCATCGCGTGAATCGCCTTGATCTTGACTTTGCCGCGATGGGGCTGAGCAAATGCGTGATAACGGGCAAGCCAGGCGCCGGCTGGAAGAGCGAGAGCGCGTTGCAGAAATTGGCGGCGTTTCAGCATGATGTTCACAACCTATCGGGTTCTGTTGCGGAATTCAAGCAGCCAGTTTCAGCATCGATGGCGCGCCCCCGGTCATCAGCAGGAAGGAACTGAATCGACATACAATCCACCTATGCTCTTGCGCTCTATGATTGCTGTGCTCCTTCTCAGCCTGCCGCTGGCCGCGGCCGACTGGCTCACCTTTGGAGGCGATCCGCAACGCTCGGGCTGGGCGCGCGACGAAGAAACGCTGAACGCGCAAAGCGTCAAAGGACTGAAGCTGGAATGGAAGATCAAGGCCGATAACACGGCCAAAGAGATGTACTCGCTCACCGTGCCGGTGGTCGTGAATCCCGTGATTACCCCGCGCGGTTTCAAGGAGCTGGCCTTCGTCGCCGGCGCCAGTGATGTGTTGTACGCCATTGACACGGACTCCGGCAAGCTTTTCTGGCAGAAAAAATTCACCATCAACGGCGAGGGCAAGCAGAAGCCGAACTGGCTGTGCCCGGTGGCGCTCAACGCGACGCCGGTGATCGACAAACAGAGCCGCACGGTGTACGTCCTCACCAGCGACGGCTATTTGCATTCCCTGAACGTGGTCAACGGCGAAGACCGCCAGCCTCCGAAGGCGTTCGTGCCGCCGTTCTCCAAGCCATACAGCTTGAATCTTTCCCGTGGCGTGCTGTACGCAGCCACCGCGCAGGGCTGCGGAGGCGCTAAGAACGGCGTCTTTGCGATGGATCTGAACGATCCCGAGCGGCCCGTCGCCGAATTCCGTTCCACCACCACCGGCGGCGCCGGTATCTGGGGCCGAGCCGGAGTGGCCATCGGATTTGACGGCCGGATCTATGTGGAGACTGGCGACGGCCCCTATGATCCCCGCGCCGGCAAGTGGGCGGACACGTTCCTTTCGCTGAAGCCGAAAACGCTCGAGCTGGCTGATTACTACACGCCCGCCAACCGCGCCTGGATCACGAAAAAGGATCTCGACATGGGATGCATCTCGCCGGTGGTCTTCCAGTTTAAGAAGTGGGAGCTGATCGCGGGAGCCGGTAAGGAAGGAGTGCTGTACGTGCTGGATGCGAAATCGCCCGGCGGCCAGGATCATCGCACCCCTCTGTATCGCAGCGAGCTGATCACAAATGAAGACGTCGACTTTGCAGGCCGCGGTTTCTGGGGCTCGATCTCGACTTGGGAAGATCCCGGGGGCGCGCGCTGGCTTTACCTGCCGGCCTACGGGCCGCCGGCGTCCACGGCGCCGAAGTTCGAACAGACATATGGCGAAACGCCGAACGGCAGCATCATGGCCTTCAAGATCGAGGAGAAAGATGGCAAGCCAGCGCCGGCGGCGGTGTGGAATTCGGTGGATATGAAGATGCCCGAGCCGGTGGTGATCGCCAATGGCGTGGTGTTCGCGCTGTCCAATGGAGAATATGTCCG
>JACQDF010000238.1 GCA_016201205.1 Acidobacteriota bacterium | reverse complement strand
CTGTTCCTCAACGGCTTAGCGCCGCGGGACGCGGCCTTTGCGCTTGTAAGGATTGCTATCCTTATAGTAAGGAGAGTAGTGTATGAAGGCGAATGCGACGATCACCGCCAAGGGCCAAATCACGATTCCCAGCGGGATCCGAAAGCGGCTCGGCCTTCGCCGGGGAGACCGTTTGGAGTTTCTGGAGGAAGGAACACGGACCTACATCCGCCCACTTCGTGATCAAGCCAACCCCTTCGAGAAATTCGCCGGAGCCTTGGGCGGATTTCGCAGCGCGAGGGAGGTCAATCGCTGGGTGCGCAGCCTCCGCGACGAGTAGACCGTGCGAACCGCGATTGACACCAATGTCATCTCAGCCCTTTGGTCGCACGAACCTTCCCGGAGTTCGATTGCAGCCGCCCTCGCCTCGGCCAGCCAGGAGGGAGGGCTTGCCATCGCGGCGCCGGTGTACGCCGAACTTCTGGCGTATCCAGGAGCGAGCGCCAAATTCATCGATGCGTTTCTGAATGAGACCGGCATCGTTTGCGACTTCTCCATTCCCGAGCCGGTCTGGAGAGAGGCCGGCCGGCGATTTGCTCTCTATTGCGAGCGGCGGCGCCGCGCCAAGGGCGCCGGCCCAAAGCGGCTTCTTGTCGATTTCCTGATAGGAACTCACGCGCTGCTAATGGCTGACCAACTTCTCACCCTGGACCGGCATCGCTATCAACCCAGTTTTCCGGACCTGCGTCAGGCCTTGAGCCAGGCTCAATTGGCGGCTATCTTGCGATACACCCCAGCCGCCCGCTGAAACAATTCGAGCACTTCGCGTTTTCTTTCGGGCGTGCTGAAGCGGCCGCGCGTTTCCACCATCTCGGTCAGCCGATCGATCCAGGAAAGGAAGAATTGCGCGTCTTCGCGCCGCGCCGCAGGCTTGCCGTCCAGAGTCACGTAGACGGGGCTGGTGTGCGCGAACGCGCCCCAGTCGTTCACAATCAGCCGATGCCGGGGTCCCAAGGCTCGCGCGGCGATCCAGGCGCCGCCATTCACGGGCAACTCGCCGGACACCGCCAGTTCTCCGCGCGCAACGCCGTTGCGAGTCATCACGGAGACACCGTTCATCACCACCTCCAGGCGATCCAGGGGCACTTGAGTGGTCACTTTCGCCGACACCCGCACCTTCGCCGGTCCCGCGAGCCGGATCTCGTCTCCCGGCTCCTTGCCATCCACCTGCAACTCGATCATGGGGCCGTTGCTGGCGAACGAATAGCCTTTCCGGTAGCGATCGACCCAATCGCCGTAGCGCAGCGGCCCATTCAGATGTACATAGACGCGGCCTCCGCCGGGCGTGTAGTGGTCGCTCACGTTGGTGAACGAATCCGTTCCGGCGGAGATGGCGATACGGAAACCGCAATTGAGCAGCCGGTGCCACAACTGCATTCCCGCCATCTCGTCGTTGTTGCTGATCACGTCCATGGCGTCGATGACGCCCAGCGCAAGATCCACGGGCAGCTCTTTGGCGCCCGCGCCAAGGCTGGCCACGTCCAGCCCGTGCGACATGCCGGGATGCACATAGGTGACGGCCCCGCCCTGATCTTTGGCCGCTTTCGCCGCCGTGTAGTTGGGCGGATAGTCGTCGGCGTGGGGCGTGTTACGGAAGCCTGTGTAGAACGGCTCGATCAGCGACTTCAACTGGAAGAACGCAATGTGCCCATACATGCCCGCGCTGCGGAATTCTTCATTCCAGAACAGGATGTAGTTCGGCGTCGATAGGGCGTGCGGCCTGCCTTCGAAATATTGCCGGTCATGAATGAAGTCGCCGCCCGAGTTGGCCACCAGCAGATTCGAGTTGTTCAGATCCTCCGCTGCCGCGATCAGCCGCATGTCTTCCGGCGTCATCACCTGGTGATGCGGGGCAACGTAGTTGGCGTGAATGTGCGAGTCGGCGGAATACCACCCGCGAGCGGCCGCATGCGTCCAACGTCGAAGACGCAGGCTCGCCTCCGCGGGACGCCCCGGAAGCAAATCCACGAGCGTCGCCGCCATCTCGTATTCCTGCCCGCGTGTCGCCTCGATCCTGGCCGGACCCGCCGGAAGATCCAGCGAGAATCCGCCGTCGGAATGGAAGTAATATTCCGCGCTCATCGCAGTGATGCGCGGCATGCTGCCGCGCGGTGCGTAAGCGAGGCCGTCGGAGCCGGTGACATAAACACGTGCGGCAACGGGCAAGCCGCCTTCATCGAGCAGGCGGACACGCAGATTCACGAGCGGGCGGACGTCAAACTCGATCTGGGTTGCCAGCCGGCTCGCACCCGCCTCGACGAGCAACGGCCACTTCGCCTGCCCCGCATTCTCCTGCCGGAACTTGAGAAAGTATGCGGAGGATTGCCGCGCGGGGATCATCTGGCGCTGAAGCGCGCCCACGGCAACGGAAGCCTCCCCGCTGGTGCGGTTGGCGATGATCACCGGCACATTGAACACGCGCCCGGCCGCGGCCACAAAGCGCTCCGGCCGGTTGACCCAGCGCAGTCCGTCATCGTGGATCTCGATGCGAACGCTGTCCGGCGTCTCCAGCTTCATCAGGTCCAGCGTGCGGAACGTGAAGCGGTCGCGGATCTCGGCGATCCGGGTTGCGTTCTCGCGCCGCCGGAGCAGAATACGCGCCATGTCGCCGAAGCCTACTTCGCCTTCGACGTCGATCTGCTCGAGGCCGCGGCGGTGCACCCAGAAGGTGAGATCTTCCTGCCCTGGGCGGGAATGAGAAACGGCGCTCTGAGAAGCCGCCTCCCGCAGGGCGATCCCTAAGAGAAAGGCAAACCCCAGGGCAACGAGAGCACGTCTCACTTTTCGAAATCTCCAAGCCTTGGATATCGTAACGTACTATTGAGACACACGCGCAAAACGGACCGCGCCCGCGGGACGGACGGTCCGGTGTTTCTCGAGGCTATGGCGCCGCGGAGCGCGGCCTTTGCGCTATTTGGAGAATTGCTGATGCACCGCAGAGATTTCCTCAAACGAACCATGCTCGCCTCCGCCATGCCGGTCTTCGGCTCGGCGGCGCCCGATCTCAGGGTCACCGGCGTCAAGATCCACCGCCTTAGCCAGAAGCTCAAAGAGCCCATGGGTTACTGCTGCGCGTCTGGCGGCGTGCTTGGCATGACCGCCGGCGGCGCCAATGTCGTCGAGGTTGCCACCGACGCCGGCATCACCGGCTGGGGAGACGGCGCATGGGGCGGAGAAGCGCTGCGCAAGAACCGCAGCCTGGTCATCGGGCGCTCGCCCTTCGAAGCCGAATCCATCTACGATGGGCTCACCGACCTGAGCGCGCCGCCGTTCAGCGATGTGCCTCGCAACGGCGCTTAGCCGGGCG
>JACQDF010000237.1 GCA_016201205.1 Acidobacteriota bacterium | reverse complement strand
GGCCTGGCAGCCGGTGTGGCGGCTGCGGTCGCGTTGTCACAACTGCTGGCCGGGCTGCTTTTTCAGGTCAGTCCTCTGGATCCCGCTACCTTTATCCTGGTCCCCGTGCTGCTGTTGATGGTGGCGGCCTTGGCCTGCTACGCGCCGGCGCGCAGGGCCACCCGCACCGATCCGATCGAAGCGCTGAGGTACGAATAATAAGCGACCGCCCCCTCACGGTCGCGGCTCGGAAGCGCTTTCTGAGCCGCGCGCGTGAGCAAGCGGTGCGCTTTCAGGGAACTTCGCAAACCACGCTGGCGGCCGCATACGCCTTCACGTTTTTCTTGGGGCCGCTTTCGTAGTGACAATCCAGGCACGCCGGCGACGTGAGCACGCGCCGGTGCTTCTGTGCTGAATTGGCGTGCACCTGATGGCAACTGAGGCAGGTAGTCTCGGAATTGTTTTCGAGCACGTCGCGCACGTTGCGCCAGACATGGCGGTCGCCGGCGTTCAGCGCTGGATCCTCCGCTTTCTTAAGATCCGCCGCATGGTCGGCGAACAGATCATCCCCTGGAACGAAGTGATAAGCGTAGGGGAGGCCCTTTGCCTTCGACTCGCCCCCCCGCAGATGGCAGGACGAGCAGATGGAAGTGATCATGCTGGCGCCACCGCGGTTCTTCTTCGACAGCAGGATGAGCCTGGTGTCGTTGGTGTGCTCGAGATCCACGACGCCGTGGCAGGCATAGCAATCGATGGCGAATTCGGTGAAGACTTTCGTCTCCGCGTTCACCGCCGTAGTGTGGCACCCGGCGCAGCGCTCGGCGAATTTCGACCCATTCCACGCCCCGTCTTTCTCCTGAATGGAGAATCTGCCATAGCCGGTTTTCCTGAGCTGGCGGGTATGTTTGCGGCTGCCGAGCGTAAATTCATCGGCCGAGCCCGCCTTCGGCTGCACGGTGAGATTATGAGCATTCTTCTGCCAGGTGGGACCGATGTCGTTGCGATGGCAGAACAGGCACTGGTCGCCGGCCACGAACTCAGGAAGCTGTTTGCGCTGCGCCTGTGCAAAGCCGCACACGAGGAGGGCCGCAAACGCCAGCTTCATGGCCTGGCGGCGTGGCCCTCGACGATCTCGATGGCGATCATGTCGGGGCCTTCCACGATGGCCGAGCGCCGGGCGGAGCCCTTGATCTTCTTCGGTTTCTGCAACACCTTCACTCCGTCTTTGGTCATCTGAGCCATGACTTCATCCAGCTTGTCCACGCTATAGGCAACATGATCAAAGACCGTGCCCCGCGTCGTGCGGAAGCGGGTGTGCCCGCGATACATCCCCGGATAGATGATCACGTTGACGTTGTCCATGGTGAACGAAGCCGACGGCCCAACTTGCACGTTGCGGTACATGCGAGGCTCCTTCGAGGGGCTTTTGCGCGCTTTGACGCCGAAATACTTCGCATACCAGTCCGCGGCCGCGTGGGGATCGGCGCTGAAGGTGTGCAGATGGCCGAAGTTGTGATGCCGGGCGGTGTTCAGCTCGATCAAGGCATGATCCGGCCCATCGACATAGGCGTAATAAAATCCTTTGAAGTTGGCCAGATCGCTGATGTCGGTGATCGGCGTGTGAAACCTGGTTCCGCTCTCGACCTGCTTCTTATAGACGGCCTGCATGTCCTCGGCGCCCCAGCCGATGTGCCAGATGGGCGAATCGGTCTGGTGCGGAGGCGCGGCTTTGACTTTGTCAAACAGCAGCCACGATTTCTGCGCCCACACCGCCGGTCTGGCGGCGAATGCCGCCCTTTCGCAATCAAACCTGGCGGTGTAAAACCGGATCGCCGCCTCGGGGTCCAGCGAATTCAGGTGCACGTGATGAAAATGCGCCTGCTGGGCGCCGAGCGGCACAGCCAGAATAAGCGCAAGAAAGCGCATCAGTCGCCCGCGCGCACCCAGCCGGCGGCTTCCAAAGAAGGCTGCGGGCCGCTTTCCAGGTAGGCCATCTTCAGTTTGTCCAGCGCGTCGGCGCCAAGCGGCGTGCGCTTCTTCTTCAGATCCAGCCCATAGATCCTGGCGGCGTTCAGCCCGAAGATCTTCGCCTTGTCCTCCTTGGTGATCTTCTTGTAGCCGAACTTGTCGCACATCTCGTCGGAAATCTGGAAACGCTTGAAGGCGTCGACCAGCCATTGCGGCGACCCCCACCATAAGCAGTCCGTGCCCCACACGACATGATCGGAGCCGTAGTGCTTGATGTTTTTTCCCATTCCGTGCATGGCGATGACGGGGTTGGAAATCACCAGCGGCCCGAAGAAGCTGCCGATCTCGCAGTAGACGTTGTTGATCTTCGGATTGCGCTTCCTGATGTCCATCAGCACCGAGTGCCAGGCGAAATCACCGGTGGCCGGGTCGTACTGATTCGCCTTTTCCCAATCAGGCTCGTTGGGCCCGTGCTGGATGGCGGAGTGATAGATGACAAAGTTCAGGTCGGGGTTGTTGAGCGCGGCCTTCTCAACGTCCTTGGGATTGGCCAGGTGGCCCAGTGTGCGCGACTGATACGAGTAGCCCTTGTGCACGCTGAAGGTCTTGATGCCGCGCTTCCTCGATTCGTCGTAGAACCAGGCGGAATTCTCATCGTCGATCTGGAAGCCGCCTCCCGAGCCGCCCGGATCGGTGTGGCAATACCATTTCCAGGAGGCGATCTTGTACTGGCTGATCTCGCGATCCATCTGCTCGAGGATCGCCTTGCGGTCCGGCCTGTTGTTCACCTTATCCCAATAGTGGTTGGGGGCGAGGTTGCCCTGAGAGAAGGCGCGCGCGGATCCGGCCAGGCGGTTGATCTCGTCGCGGGCATAGGCCATCAGCCAGCTCGGCAACACGCCTCCGCGGCGCTGGCGGCCTTCGAGCATGGCGCCTTTCTCATCACGCTGGATTTCGCGACCGGGCACGCCGGAGATGACCACCACGTCCGTCTCGCTGTCGAAGTACATCTCTTTCACGAAATTCCTGAAGCTGTAGGCTTCCTTGTCGTTGGAAAGCTGGAAGCCCATATTCTTCACGAACTCCATGTTGCGGAAGTTCAGGGCGTACCCGTCGGTGAAATGCCCCTGCACGTCCATCACAAAGAATTCGCCTTTGGGCCACTTCTCCTCGCTGGCGGCCGGCTCCCACGCTTCCGCCTCGGTGACTTCAAAGCTGTTGCCCCAGACTTTGTTCGAGGCGAGCAGGCAGGTGGCCATGCCCATCGAGGTGGCCATGAAAGCGCGGCGGTCCATGCCGAGCTTGCCGGCGCGGACTTCGGACATCTCGGTGATCAGATGCTCGACATGCTTCTGCTTTTCCGTCTGCGGGCGAGGGATAAACTCCTCGTTCGAGATGACTTGCGTCGGCATGGGAGAAATGACATTCTTCTTGCGGTCGCGTTCGCCTTTTCGGATCCACATATGGTTTTTTCCCAGTGTCTGGCATCATAGCGGGTTATGCGTCCGGAGGCAAGCGGAGTCGAGCGGAGTCGTTTCGTTGCCGGTGAAGCTGTTCACCGCCGCCCGCGCTGAATCGGTCAGCTTCAACCAGCTCCACCGTGCGGACCATTCCCGCGTCAAGCACACTATTACGAGAGCTCGTACTACATGGCTCCGGACGAGGCCGGCGAGAAACCGTACGCGCTGTTGCTTCAGGCCCTGAAGCAAAGCGGCTACGTCGCACTCGCCAAGATCGCCATGCACCAGGCGCGGCCTGTTCTTGGCCGTCGCCTGCAGCGCCGCGTTAGACGCTGGCCTCATCGTACCTCAACACGAAATTGACAAAGAATCCGTTCTGCCTCTTCCTGGCCGAACTCCCTGATCATCTCATCCCAAAGGGGCGAGTTACGAATCTCCTGCTGGTACAGCTTTGTGGCTTCCTCTAGAATCTAGAAGCTAGCGTCCTTTCGGAAAACCTTCCGCCGCTTTCACCTCGTCAATCTGTTTCACGTGCCGGATGTTGTGCAGCGGGATGTAGAGGAGCCACTGGTGGGCGCTGAGCGTGTTGAATATTTTGAACGGATGCTCCGACGTGTGGGCTTTCAGCGGCGCTTCGGTTTCGGCGGCGAACTTGAGCGTTTTCCCGCGAGCCTCCGCGAACTGGCTCATGATCTGGGCCCGCGACAGCTTGCCTTGCGGCTGGATCGATTCCGGAGCCTGCGCCCTGCCCGTCCGGTTGGGCATCACTTTCTCGAGAAACTCCGTCTTGCCGGCCGTCTTCTGCTCCCACTCCGGATTCGCCGGGCTGGCGAGCGCTTCCTGCGCTTTGCCAAAGAGCGCCCCCTCGGAGAGCAGAATATGCTCGGCCACCTCGCCGGCCGACCAGCGCTCCGGAGCCGGCTTCCAGCTCCATTGCTCGTCGGTCAGCTTCTCGACGGATTCGAGAAACTCCTGCCGCGATTGTTGCAGCAGCGTGATCAGTTTTTCCCGCTCTTCTTTGCTCATTCCAGGATCGGATGCCCAGAGGCTGCAAGCCGAGAGAACAACCAGCATTGTGACGCCCATAGGGACAGTTTACAAGGCCTGGACGCGGGGCGGGCTTTCAGACCGCGTGATCTCGATCCGGCCCTTCAGCGCGAATAAACACAGCCGCCGTCCGGACCGCATGTAACTCCTGTCCCGCCGGAAAAAATAGCGCCCACCATGCTGCCATCACCGCCCACACTGCCATACCAACCCCGGTTTCCCTGCCTGCCGGCAGGGTGCGGCGCATTCTGGCGGCACAGCGCGATCAGGTTGAACGAAGGTGGCTGCCCTTCGTAGCCCCCGTTTCCGTAAGCATCCAACCAGTAACGGCCCGGCCTCACAACGGTGCAACGGCTGATCAGTTGCACTTCCAGCCGGTGCAATTCACGCCCGTTCACAAACACGCGCGTGTTCCCTCCAGACGCGTTCGCGGAAAGCGCTCCTCCAATCCGCAAACCCGGCAGGATGGATCCGGCGGCGGGCTGACCTTCGTACCCCCAGAGCCCTGTTCTGGAGTCATACCAGTAGCGCCCCGGCAGCACCCAGGTGTGATAGCTCCTGGCCAGCGAGCGCAAAGCCGCCAGCTCTTCGTCGGACAGCAGTTTTGAGTTGACAACGATTGCTTCGTTGCCAAAGGCCGCTGTGGCCAGCCACACCAAAGTCAGGACTGGCGAGCGGAGTGACAGGCTCATGGGACTCCTCCGTTGTGAATGGTCTGCACCAATGAACGCGGAAAACAGAAGATGAAATCCCTCACTCGCTGTTCGAATCGGTTCAGAGCATTACCGCCTTGGGGCACATGCCACTTCGGTTGCCACCTGCACGCCGCTGGGAGATAATCACGGCTACCGGAGGGTCTGATGCGTTTTCGATCGCTGTGCTTGTTTCTCGCGGCTACGGTGTGCTCTGTCCAGCCCTGCTCGTTCGAGGTGGTGGTGCGCTCCGTAGCCCGGCCGGTGTTGAGCGCCGTGATCGCGGCTCCGGGAACCACGGCGCGGGTGGCATCGGTAATGCGGCCGGTGATTTCGGCAGTCGTCTGCGCGCGGTGATGTCGTAGTTGCCGGTGGCGAGGCTGCAACCAGTCGCTGCGACTCGACTTTGCGCTCGATGTGGGCCAACTGACCGAGAGGATCGAGGTGATCGGCGAGGTCGCGTTGCTCGAAGCCAACACCGCACAGCTTGGAACCGTGGTAACCGAGGAAAAGATCTCCGACCTGCCGCTCAACGCGCGCAACTTCAGCCAGCTTCTCACGCTGACCCCCGGCGCTTCTCCCATCAGCGTCGCCCAGAACCGCAGCGGCGGCCAGACCACGCCGCGCATCGGCGTGCTGGTCTTCCCGGCGATCAACGGGCAGTCGAACCGAAGCAATTCGTTCACCCTCGATGGTGTTTACAACAACGGGCACTTCACGGGCACCTACGTGGTGGCGCCCAACATCGACGGCCTGAACCAGTTCAAGGTGCAGTCGCACAGCGATCTGGCCGAGTTCGGCGGAGCGACCGGCGGCGTGGTCAACATCGCCTCGAGGACCGGAACCAACGAGCTGCACGGCACGCTGTTCGAGTTTCTGCGCAACGACAAGCTCGACGCGCGCGGCTTCTTCACCGCTGCCAAACCGCCGCTGCGCCAGAACCAGTTCGGCGCCGCCGTCGGAGGTCCGATCCTGCGCAACAAGACGTTTTTCTTCGCCTCCTACGAAGGGTACCGGCAGGTGAACGCTTCGTCCTCCCTCGCTCTGGTCCCGACAGCGGCCGAGCGGACGGGCGACTTCAGCGCGCTCTCCCGCCGTCTGTTCGATCCCTATTCGACGCGCCGGAGCCCCGACAACCCAAACCTGTTCCTGCGTGATCCGTTTCCGGGCAACCGCATTCCGCCAGCGCGCATCAGCCCCTCCAGCAAGGCCTTCCTCGATACGATCGTGCCGCAGCCCATCGACACGGGCTTTCTGAACTCCAACTCCCGCAACAGCGATCCGCAGACGTTCCCGTCGAACGCCTACAGCATCCGCGTCGATCACTATGTTTCCGCGCGCGACTCCTTGTGGGCGCGCTACACATGGAGCGAGCAGAACTCGGTGGCCGCGCTGTCGCTGGTGGGGACGAAGATCAGCACGGACATTCCGGCGAAGAACCTCGGGGCCGGCTACACGCGCACGTTCGGGCCGAACACGGTGTTGACTGCGCTGTTCGGCTTCAGCTCGACCACCTTCCTGGACGCGCCGCGGTTTACCGATCGCAACCTGATCGCCGACGGCTTCTTCAAGGGATTCCTCAACGATCCGCGTACGCTGACGCCCGGCGTCAGCATTCCCGGCTATTTCAGCCTCAGCATGCGCAATCGCAAGCTCGGCCCGCAGCGCGGTTTTCAGCAGCACGCAGACCTTTCTCACAACTTCGGCCGCCACAGCCTGAAGATCGGCGGCGAGCTGGTGCGGCAGCCGTGGACCAACACGCAAGTCACCGAGACGCTCACCTTCAACACACGCCAAAGCGCGGATCTGAACAGCCTCGGCAATACGGGCAACGCCATGGCGTCTTTTGTCATGGGGTTGATGGAAAGCACCGAGTTGAGCCAGGCCGATTTCACGCTGGAATCGCAGACCATCAACTTCTATGCGCAGGATTCCTGGAAGGCGACCGGCAAGCTGACGCTCAACTTCGGGCTGCGGTGGGACATCTTCCGCTCGCCCGATTTCTCGCGCGACTTCGCCTCCACCTGGGACTTCTACGAAGGCAAGTTCCTGGTTGGCATCCACAAGCCGCCGGCGTGCAGCCAGGCAGGCAGGGCGCCGTGCCTGCCGGATCCGAACAGCGACTACATCAACCGGTACGTGGTCTTCACCGGCTCGTCGAAATTCCTGGCGGATCAGTGGACACTGGCGGGGCCGCGTTTCGGCTTCGCCTGGCAGGCGCGGCCACGCACGGTGATCCGCGGCTCGTTCGGGCTGTTCTATGATCTGATGGCCGGCATGAGCCAGCGGGCGCAGAATGGAAGCATCAACAATGCCAATTGGCCCGGCTCGGCGGGACGCACCGTCGTCGGCAACAGCACACTGGTCGAGAACACCGCCGACGCGCCATTCGGAAACGCCAGTCCCTTCATCCCGACGCCGGCGCCGTCGAGCCAGGCCCCGTACTACGACCGCGCTTCAAGAACGCGTACTCAGAGCAGTGGAACTTCGAGATCCAGCGGGAACTCGCGGGCAATCTCGCATTCAGTGTCGCTTACGTCGGCTCGCACAGCCTCCGGCTCTCGGTCGGCGGCGATTACAACACGGCGCAGTTCCCGGGTCCCGGTCCTATCGGGCCGCGGCAACTCTGGTCGCACGCGCCGGTCACCACCTGGGACCGCAGCGTTGGGCAAAGCAGCTATCACGCGCTCCAGGTTAAAGCGGAGCGGCGCATGGCGCGTGGGCTCTCGTTTCTGATGGCCTACACCTGGAGCAAGTCCATCGACACGTCCTCGTCCGGCTTTTCGAGCGAAAATATCTCGCTCCAGAATCCGTACGATCCGAACAGCTCGAAGTCCGTCTCCGGCTTCGATATCCCGCACCTGTTCTCGACAGCCGTGGTCTATACGCTGCCGTTTGGACATGGCAAGCAGTGGCTGTCGAGCGGCGCCGCTTCGCGCATCTTCGGCAACTGGCAGATGAACGGGATCGTGACGCTGCGCAACGGCGAGACGTTCACGCCGCAGATGAACGCCGACATCGCCAACATCGGCGCGGTGAACAATGCCAACCGGGCGCGCCCGAACGTCGTCGGGGACTGGCGTCTGGGCAATCCGCGCCCCGAGGCGTGGTTCAACAAGGCCGCCTTTGCGGCGCCCGCGCAATTCACCTTCGGCAACGCAGGCCGCAACATCCTGCGCTCGGATTCGCTCGAAAACTTCGATCTGTCGCTGTTCCGCGAGGACAAGATCAGCGAGCGGATGAAACTCCAGTTTCGGGCGGAGTTCTTCAACTCCTTCAATCACCCGACATTCGGAATCCCGCAGGCGGCGTTCACCAACGTCCAGTTCGGCCAGGTGACCGGCACGGCAAGCACGGCGCGGCAGATCCAGATGGGGCTGAAGCTGGTGTTCTAATCGGCCGAATTCTGTCATCCTTATAGAACATGCCTGCCGTGCTGCTTGTGTTCTTTTTCCCCGCGCTTTGCGCGCAAACGGTCGAGCGTCCCGTCCGCGCCGTCACCGATCCCGGCGTTGTCACCACGCGCCAGACGATCACACCGGCCGGTGTTCCGGCTGTCTTCGCGGGCCGTGTCTATGGAGTCGCCTTCGGACAGGATGGCGGTGAAATCTGGGTCCTGACCTCGACCAACGTGTACCGGCTCGACTGGCGTCAGAACCGCGTGCTCGACAACGCGCCGCTCGGCGGTTCGCCCGGATTGCAGGGCCTTCAAGTGGACACCGCGGGCGGACGGGCGCTGGCGACACGCGTTCCGCGCGATTCCCGCCTGATCGCTTTCGGAGCTGTTTCCGCAAGCCGCTTTGAAGTGCTGCATGCGGAGCTCGGCAGGCAGATCGCGGGCGCGATGGCTCTGGCCGGGTCGCCGAATCCGCAAGGCGTGCGCATCGCTGCCGTTCCGCTGATCTTTGACAACCAGCTTGCGATTCTCGACTCGAGCAGCGGCAAGTTGCTCGGCAAGGTGAAGACAGATGTGGCGCCGTTCGCCGCCGCCGTCAATCGCAACGGCACGGTGGCCTGGGTGAGCAATTGGGGCGGGCGCGTGCCTTCGCCGAAAGACCTCAGCGCGGCCATGGGCTACAATCCCGATGCCGACCGCGTCGTGGTGGACGCACGCGGGGTGGCCGCTTCCGGCACCGTCCTGCGAATCGACCTCGACAAACAGGCGGCCACGCACGCGGTATCCGTCGAGCCGCATCCGACGGCGCTGGTTTGGGATGAGCAGCGCGACCGGCTGTATGTCGCCAGCAACAATCGCGACAGTGTCGCGGTGGTGGAT
Organism: Acidobacteriota bacterium; assembly: GCA_016201205.1. Taxonomy (GTDB): domain Bacteria; phylum Acidobacteriota; class Terriglobia; order Bryobacterales; family Bryobacteraceae; genus CADEFT01. Next base: position 32,184 of record JACQDF010000237.1, on the reverse strand, counting down.
ACGAAGAACAACCGTCTGCTGCGAAATGTCCCGATTCAGCCGTTTGCGCAAAAGGTGAAGGGCATCGCGCCCACAGCGCTCGCTGTCTCCGCTGATGGCGCGAGGCTGTTTGTGGCTTGCGGGGGCATCAACGCGGTCGCGCTGGTGGAGACGGCGTCCGGCGTCGTGCAGGGTCTTGTCCCCACCGCGTGGTATCCGAGCTCACTGGCATTGAGCGGAGACGGAAAGCGTCTGGCGATCGGCTCGCTGCTGGGCGCGGGCTCCGGCTGGCGCGACTCGCCCGGACGCCGCTTCGTGCATGCCAACCGTGGCGCGGTTCACGTCGTGGATGTGCCCGATGCCGCGTCGCTGGCCGGCTTCACGACGGCCGTCGCCGGGAACAATCATCTTTCGCTCGGCGCACCGGCTCCCCCGCCGAAGCCCGATCCGGCGAGAAAGCCGGCGGCGATTCCGCTGCGCGCCGGCGAGCCTTCGCTCATCGAGCACGTTGTTTACATCGTCAAGGAGAACCGCACGTACGACCAGTTGTTCGGCGATCTGGCGAAAGGCAATGGCGACGCTTCTCTGGTGATGTTCGGCGAAGATGTCACGCCGAATCAGCGCCGGCTGGCCGACCAGTTCGTGCTGCTCGATAATTTCTACGCGACCGGAGGCAACAGCGCCGACGGCCACCAGTGGGTGACGCAAGCGAGTGAAACCGCCTACGCCATGTGGCCGGGCTACACGGGACGCAGCTATCCGTTTGATGGCTCGGACCCGCTGGCCATCGCCGACGGCGGTTTTCTCTGGGACGCCGCGCTCAACCGCGGACGTACGGTGCGCATCTACGGCGAATACGCGGGTCTTACCCGGACGCCGCTCAGCAGAAGGCAGGAGCTGCTCGAGCGCTGGCAGCGGGGCGAGGATTTTTCCAAGGAGTGGCAGGTGACGGCGCCGATTGCGTCGATCCATAAAGTGCTGGCGCGCCAATTCCCCGCTTACTCGACCTCGATCCCCGACGTGGTGCGCGCCAGGATCTTTCTCAACGATCTGAAGCAGTGGGAGGCCGAGGGGCGCATGCCGAATCTGGTGCTGTTGCAATTGCCTTCGGATCACACGGCCGGCACGTCGCCGAACGTGTCGACGCCGAAAGCGATGGTCGCCGACAATGATCTGGCGCTGGGCCAGATCGTCGAGGGCCTTTCGCGCTCGCGCTTCTGGCCGAGGATGGCGATTTTCGTGGTGGAAGATGATGCACAAAACGGAGTGGATCACGTCGACGGTCACCGGACGGTGGCGCTGGCGGTCAGCCCTTACATCCGCCGCGGCCACGTGGACTCGACCTTCTATTCAAATCAGAGCATGGTCAAGACCATCGGGCTGATTCTCGGCCTGCCGGCGCTTTCCCTGTTCGACCTGATCGCCAATGACATGCGTCCGAGCTTCACGGACACGCCGGATTCCGCGCCGTATCAGGCGGTGACGCCGCGGCAGCCGCTGACGGAGCGCAACCCTTCATTGAGCGCGCTGAACGGCTCCGAACGGCGCGATGCGCTGGCGTCGGCGAAGATGAAATGGCACTTGCCCGACGCCGCGCCCACCGAACGGCTGAACCGCATCCTGTGGAGCGTCATCAAAGGACCGCGCGTGCCGTACCCGGCTCCGAGGCGGGCGGTGTTTGCGCCGCTGTCGCTCGATGTGGACGACGACGACCGGTAGAGGCCCAGGCAGGCGGCCGGCCGCGAGCCCGAGATATCATGCATCCATGACAACCCTACTGCCGGCGCTTTGCATTTTCCTGCTCGCCGCCCCAGCCATCGCCGGGCCCCTCGGCTTGAGGATCGAGTTCGGGCTTCGGGACTCCGAGCCAACAGCCTGGGACGGCGAGATCCAGGCCAAAGGCGGAACCGTGTTGCGCGTCGAGGGACTGCGCTTCCAGGATGCGGATGCGATCACAGGCCCGGCAAGCTGGAAGGCGAGCACGCGGCTCACGGTGTATTGGGATGCTCGCTATCCGCGCATTCCCCATCCGATGATGCCGCCGGTGCAGCGGCTGGTCGCCAACGGCGTCCTTGCGTGGCTGCGGCTTCCGGAAAGCGGAGGCAGCGTCTCGGTCACCACGCGGCAAGGGTCGTTTGAGCTGGCGGGAGACGCGTTGCGGCCGTTTGCCTCATCCAGACACCTGGGAGGCAGCGTCGTGGTCCAGGCGCTGCCGTGGGTGGAAGCAGTGGCTGAGCCCGGATCGCGGCAGGACGACGCAGCCGAGCTCTGTGTTCGAAAAGGCGGTGAGGCGTGGGTTACGTGGCTCGGCTACGAGAACTCGGCCGATCAGGTATTGGCGGCGCGGTTTGCGGGCGGAAAATGGAGCGAGCCGGAGATCGTGTCGGGTGAGCGCGGCGCCTGCTTCGGGCCGCAAGTCGCCGAAGACTCGAGCGGGCGTCTGTGGGTGGTGTGGAGCGCGCGAGATGGCGAGCAGTGGAAACTCGAGGCACGATGGCGGGGACCCGAGGGATGGTCGCCACCGCAAGCGCTTTCCAATTCCGGCATCGCCAAGCACCACCGGCTGGCCCGCGATTCCAACGGACGCCTGTGGGTCGCCTGGCAGGCAACCATGCCCGGCGGGCGCAACCGTATTCTGGCGCGCCGGCTGGACAACGACCGCTGGAGCGAACCGCTCACGGTGAGCGAAGGCGCTGGCAATCACTGGGAGCCGGATCTCGCTGCCGATTCCAAAGGCGCGATGTGGTTTGTCTGGGACGGCTATGATCTCGGCAGCTACGACATCTACGTCCGCCAGTGGCGCGAGGGCCGGCTGGAGGAGGTCCGCCGCATCACTCAGTCCTCGCGCTTTCAGGCGCACGCAAGCGCAGTGTGCGACCGCCAGGACCGGCTTTGGGTGGGGTGGGACGAAGGCGAAGTGAACTGGGGCAAGGACTGGTCGAGCTTTCGCTATCCGCCGGTGGGCGGCAACGGCCTGTACCGCGAGCGGCGCGTGCAGCTCGCGGTGGTCGATGGCGGTCCGATCCGCCGGCCGGTGGAAGACCTCGACTCGGTGATTCCGCCGCGCTTCAAACAATTCGTGCAGATGCCCCGGCTCAGTGTGGACCAGCAAGGAAGGGTGTGGGCTGCGTTGCGGGTGCTCACCGATGCCGGCGTTCTCACCAGCAACAACTGGGGTACGAACGCGAGATGGCAAGTGCTGCTCACGTACTACGAGGGGAATCGATGGGCGGAGCCGCTGTGGATGCCGTCCAGCACGGGACGCAACAACAGCCGCGCGGCGCTCGCGTTCGATGAAGCGGGAAACGCGCACCTGGCCTGGTCCTCCGACGGCCGGCCGTTCCGCGCACAACAGCCTCCCGCGCGGCTCAAGTATCAAGTCTTCGCCACCAGCTTCACCCCTCCGGCGGCGAAGGGAGCTGCAACCGCACTGGCTGCGTATGCGGATGACGACATGCCCGCGCCGGTGGTTCATGCGCGGGAAACCGAGGACCTGGAGCGCATCCGCTCGTACCGCCTCAACTGGCGCGGCAAGCAGTTGCGCATCCTGCGCGGCGACTTGCACCGGCATACGGACATTTCGCCCGATGGGGCCGGCGATGGATCACTGGCCGATCTCTACCGCTACTCGATCGACGCCGCCGGTCTGGATTTTGTGATGCCCGCCGATCACAACTACGGCGGCCAGGAGTTTAACTGGTGGCGCACCGAGAAGGCGGCCGACTTGTATTTTGCCGCCGGCCGCTTTGTGCCCATGTATGGCTACGAGCGCAGCGTGCCGTATCCGAACGGCCATCGCAACCTGGTGTTCCCGCAGCGTGGAAACAACCTGCTGCGGATCGCGCCCGAAGAGGCCAAGGGTGCGGTGAACAGCGGCCCGCTGGTGTTTCCCCTGGCCCGCGAAAAAGGCGGCATCGCGATTCCCCATACTCCGGCCACAAGCCAGGGAACGGACTGGCGCGACGTGGATCCGCAGGTGCAGCCCGTGGTCGAGCTCTATCAGGGGCTGCACAGCTCGTACGAATATGAGGGAGCGCCGCGGGCCTCCAAGGAAGAGCTGAGCCTGCCCATGCACGGCGCCTACGAGAAGGCGGGCTGGGTCTCGACGGCTTGGGGGAAGGGAATCCGGATCGGCGTGATCGGCAGCTCCGATCACATCGCCACTCACGAATCGTTTGCCTGCGTGCTGACCGAGGAGTTCACCAGGGCCGGCATTCTGGACGCGATGCGGCGACGCCACACCTACGCCGCCACGGACAACATCGTACTCGATGTCCGCGTCGCCGATAGCATCATGGGAGATGAAATGCGCGCTGACAAGCCGCTGCCCTTCGAGGTTTTCGCATCCGGCACGACGCCCATCCGGCGGGTGGATGTGATCACCAACGGCAAAGTGGTCTACTCGAGCAGCCCGATGACGGAGCGGACGAAGTTCACTTACATGCCCGCAGCGGTCCAGGGCGAGACCTGGACGTACGTGCGGCTGGAGCAGACCAACGGTGCGCTGGCCTGGTCGTCCCCTATCTGGGTGGACTACCGGCGCTGAGGAAACTTCACCGGTAGCTCCAGGTGCGTTCGATGCGCCAGGCGGGCGTCTGCTCGATCCAATCGAACGAGTCCCGCCGGTATTCGTAGACGGCGCGCGTGAAGCCGACGGGAGTGAGGCCGACGATGTATGCGTGAAGCTGATCCTTGATCAGCCGGCAGGATCGCAGCAGCACGTCATCCTGCTTGCCCAGCACTTCCTGGAATCGGTACAACTGCGCCATCGCCCACAACAATTCCGCGGCGTTGATGTAAGCATGCGGCGCCGATGCCTGCGGGTACTTTCGACCCTGAGGCAACTCGACCGGAACCGAGCCGGGAATGATTCCCGTCGCCCGCAGCCGTTCCACTGCTCTCTCGACACTGGCCATCAGTGGCGCCGCTCCCAGGAATCCCTCATAGCCGCCGTGCCCGGGTCCAGGCAATCCCTGCACGTTGATCAGGTCCGGTGCGGGAAAATCGCGCACATCCATTTGATAGGGCTGCCAGCCTCCACGCAACAGCCTGGTGTTGTAGACCGGCTCATTGCGCAGCGCGTACATCGGGTAATCGAGCGGGCCGAGCAGTTCGCCGATGGCCACCCCCTCCGGCATCCGGCCGGTCTTTTTCTGCTCGACTAAGGAAAAAGCCAGCGCTTGAAACACATCGCTCAACGAAAATCGTTTGCCCGAGGCGAGCGCAACGCCGTACGGAGGGCCGCCGATATCTTCGGTGTGGCCCAGGTGGCCGGCGGTCCAGGCGGAGAGAAGGAAATCGGCGGCATGGCGAATCTCTTCGCGGGCAATCGTTTTCTCGAGCGCCGGCCGTGCGAGTCCCTTGCTCCAGGCTTGCTCGATCACCCAGCCCGGCGGGCCGGATCCAGCCTGCTCCGGCAGCACCCTCACCCGCTTGAACTCGACTTCATCCGGCAGGCCCACCTTCTCCATCAACGCCAGCTCTTCCGCCATTGCGTACAACATCTCGGCCGGATTCACCTGCGAACGCCGCCCCGAGTAATTGCCTGCCCGGCCTCGCGAGATCTGCATCGCAATCTTCGCCGGGATCTTCAGTTCCTTGCGCACCTGCTCCGCCGTTTCGTAAACGGCATGGAGCAGGTTCACTTCATTCAGAAACGGCTCGTCAGGCACGCCCTGCAAGCGGTCCACTTCCCGGTCAGGCTCGGCCTGCACGGGTCCCAAAACGTCGGTGATCACGCTCAATCCCGCGGGGAGTTTTTCGTAGAGTGCAAACTGCTCGAGATAGGAGGCGAGCGCGACAAACGTCCGGTTGAGGCTCCAGGTCTGGCCACCCGCCTTCACCGAAAGGGGCAACACTCCCATCGCCTGCCTGAACCGGGTGCGCTCGAGGAGATCGCGGGCGGCGGAAAACACCGCTTCCCGGCTCACCCACTCCGTGCGGGGGCGCAGAAAGTCCGGCAGGTTCCCGGCGCTGGAGATCCCCAACTCAGAAAGCGTGAACAGCGTCTCCTTTTGCCAGCCGCCCGGCGATGCCGTCTCGCTGCGGGTTACTTCACGGATCGGGATCGAAGGATCCATCTGACGAATCAGGGCCAGCGGCGCCGGCATCTGGCGCACTTGCTCGAGCGAAGAGACGCCATGGGTTTGCTGGAAGAAGGCTCGGGGCCGGTGTTCCGGCCGGTACTGCACTTCTTCCGGATCCGGCCAGACAATCCGGTACTGATCGGGATGCGAGAGGATGAATTGGATGAGATCTTCGTGCAGGTTGAGCCCGATGTAGCGCCCCTGATAATCGTGTGTGTACATGAAAGCGGCGTCAGCGTGCAGCGGGTGCGTGGCCGGGAAATGCTGCTTGAACCAATCCAGCATGCGCCGGTCACCCGCCTGAAACGGCGCTGGGAAAGCGGCGAATGGCTGCACGCTGGGGCGAAACGAGTTCATGCCGAGAGCGCGCTGCACGGGGCTCGGGTTGAAGCGCGTCGTGTCTCCCTGGAATAGCGGGGGAAACGCAGGCAGCGGAATCACATCGAACACTTCTTCCAGAGCCAACGTGCCGCTGTACATCCGGCGCTCGTCTTTGGGAATGCGGTACTCCGGCAGCTCCTCGAGCGCGGCCGGCGTGCCCACGCGCGGATTGTCGAGGATCAGCCGCTCGCCCTCGAGCCTCCAACCCGGCACCAGCGTGCGAGTCTCTGCCAGCCACTCATTCTCCAGATAGCGCTCCCAACTGGTCTGCCGGTTGCGCAACTGGTGCAACCGCATCCCGGGCATCTGGCGCAGCTCGCCAATCGGCGGCGGCAACACATGACCGGCAATGGACGGGTAGCGGCTGATGGGGATCTTCAGCCGTTTGATGCGCTCGATCACCTCGGGCCGGTCTTCCCGAAGTTGCTGGGCAAACAGCGGCGTGGTTGCCAGCTCGAACTTGAACCTGTACCGCTCGCACAGATCGAGGATCTTGTCGATGTACTGGTGGCGCGGCGGCATGCCCTGGCCGGAATACGGCTCAAACTGCACGTCCATCGGCACACCGCGGATGGGCGATGCTTCGCAATGGATGAAGAAGCTCACGTAGACCGGCTGCGAGCTGGTCTGAGCGCCAGCAGCAGCAGCGGCGAACCACAAGATCCAACGATGGATATTGAAAGACACAACGCTTGCTCCTCTCTAGCTCCTCGGGGTTCGCAGCGGCGTCTCGACAGGCCGCGGGGACTCCGCTTGCTCTCCGCCGCCTGCGCCTAACTCATGCATGCGCTTCGCGCCCGGCGCCACCCGCGACTCCCATACGGCCACCGCGCGGTTGTAACTGTGCGCGGCGCGCTCGAGCTGGCTCCCCAGAACGCTCAGCTCGACCACCATCGCCCGCAGGCGCTCGTACAATTCCGAGCCGATCTCGCGGATCTCCTCGGCGCGGTCGGCGGCCCGCTGCTGCCGCCAGCCGTAAGCTACAGCCTTCAACAGCGCGATGAGCGTCGTCGGCGTGGCCAGGATCACCTTGCGTTCCGCGCCGTATTCGAGCAGATCCGGCTCCTCGGTCAGCGCCGCGCTGAAAAACGCTTCGCCGGGCAGGAACAGCACCGCAAACTCCGGCGCATCGGCAAACTGCTCCCAATATGATTTCGTCCCCAGCCGCACAATCTGGGCGCGGATCTGCGAGGCGTGCTCCTTCAACTTCGCCGTCCGCACCGCTTCCTCGATTGCTTCGGTCGCTTCCAGATAGGCCGAAAGCGAGGTCTTGGCGTCGATCACGATCGAGCGGCGGTTGGGCAGATGCACCACCAGGTCCGGCCGCAGGCGTTTGTCTTCGTTCCCGGAGGTGGGCTGTTCGGTGAAATCGCAGTGCGGCGCCATGCCCGCCAGCTCGACCACGCGCCGCAACTGCATCTCGCCCCATCGCCCGCGGACCCCGGGCGAGCGGAGAGCGCCAGCCAGCCGCGCGGTTTCCCTTTGTAGCTCGAGCTCGCTGGCGGCAAGCGATTTGATCTGCTCGCGCAAGCCGGCGTGGGCGCCTTCTCTGGCCACTTCGAATTGATGGAGCTTCTCTTCCAACTGCCTCAAGGAGTCGCGCAAGCCTTCCGCGAGCGCGTCGTGCCGTCCGCCACGCCGCAACAGCAGCCATACCAGCGCGCCACCGGCCACGAATGCGGCAACCAGGCCGAAGAACAGCACCACTTGGTCCGTCAAACCCGTCTCCCCATGGACATGATAGATTATGACCGATTCCAGCCACCAGCACTCGAAGCGAGCTGTGATAGATTATGGGCTATTCTCCCATGAGCACTCGACGCACCTTTCTCGCCGCTCTGGCCGCGCCTCTGGCCGGGGCGACGTCGCCATCGAAGATGGGCATCGCCACCACCTCCTACCTGTCGGTGCGCCGCCCCAAAGACACGCTCGAGTTTCTCGAATACTGCCACTCGCTCGGCTCCGGCGGCATCCAGGCGTCGCTTGCTTCGCAAGCCCCTGACTATTTGCGGAATCTGCGGCAGAAGGCCTAGCAGTACGGCATGTACATCGAGGTGATGGCCGGCTTGCCGCGTTCGGACGCCGATGAAGCCTTCCAGAAAACGCTGGCCGCGGCCAAAGAAGCGGGTGCGCTCTGCGTTCGCTCCGCCTGTCTCGGCGGCCGCCGCTATGAGACCTTCAACACGCCCGATGACTGGAAGCAGTTCGTCGCCAACTCGCACCAGGCGATCGGGCGCGGCGTCCCATTAGCCGAGAAGGCCGGAATGCCCTGGGCGCTCGAGAATCACAAGGACTGGACGGTGGAGGAATTCGTCGCCATCCTCAAGCGGTATTCGAGCGGCCACCTCGGCGTCTGCCTCGATACGGGCAACAACATCTCGCTGCTCGACGATCCGATGGAGGTCGTCGAGCGCCTGGCGCCCTTTGCCTTTTCGACGCATCTGAAAGACATGGCCGTCGAAGAATACGCCGACGGCTTCCTGCTGGCGGAAGTGCCTTTTGGTGAGGGCATGCTCGACATGCCGCGCATCGTGAAAACGATCGCGCAGGCACGGCCCCAAACCAGGATGACGCTCGAGATGATCACCCGCGATCCACTGAAAGTGCCGTGCCTGAGCGAGAAATACTGGGTGACGTTCCCCGACGCTTCGGCGCGCCGGCTGTCCAAGACGTTGCGCATGGTGCGCAAAGCGCGCGTCACCAGGCCTCTCCCGATGCTGAGCACTCTTCCCAAGCAGGCGCAGTGGCAACTGGAAGAGGACAACGTGAAGGCATGCCTCCATTACGCTCGTGAGCGAATGGCTCTCTAGTGAAGCCGCGACCGCTAGAAGTAAAACTTCAATCCGAACTGGATCTCGCGCTCCCCCTGCGAGCCGGCTACTTCGCCGAAGGTGACGCTCTGCACGGCGGTGACCGGTGTGTTGAACACCACAGTGTTGGTGAGGTTAAAGAATTCGGTCCGGAACTCCAGCCGCTTGGACTCGGTAATGGGGATGACCTTCTGCACCGACAGATCAAAGTTCTTGTACCCCGGCCCTCGCACGACGCCGTTGCCGGAGCTGCCATGGGCGCCGGCGACCGGCTGGCGGAACGCGCTGGTGTCGAACCAGGACTTACCTGGGCCCACCTCGCCCTTTCCCTTGCCATCCGCGATTCGATCAGCACGCGGCCCACGCGAGACGGTGCCGGAACGGTCGAGCGCCGTGATGGTCAGCGGGAAACCGCCACGCAGATTCAGGATTCCGCTCAACTGCCAGTTGCAGACAATGCGGTCGAGTGTCGTGTTCCAGCCGGCGCCGAACCGCTTGTTTCGGCCGACGGGGAGCTCCCAAACCGCCGAGTAAACGAAAATGTGAGTGGCATCGAAGTAGGTGAGAGCCCACTCGGCCCGCTGGTCATAAACGTTCTGCCAGTAGGCGGACTGGTTGGCTGCCTGGCCGCCCTCGCCGAAAAAGCCGACCGCATCGCTGAGCCCTTTCGAGAAGGTGTACGAGAGCTGGTATTCCAGCCCGCGGGTCAACCGCCGGCGCAGACTCGCCTGAAGTGAGTCGTAGCGCTGATTGCCGTTGGCCTCGGTGCCGGAAATCTGGGCGATTCGCGCCCACATGGAATTGCCCGCCAGGTACGGGCTGGGCTCGGTTCGCCCGCCGGGCAGCAGGCGCCTTTGGGAATACGCCATGGGCACAATCAGGTGCGTGCCATGCTGGCCGATGTAGCCAACGGAAAGAACGTTCTCACCGGGGGCCTGCCGCTCGAGGATGAAGCTCCACTGCTGTGAGTTGGCCGGTCGAACGTTGGGGTCCCACAGCCGGATATTGGCGCCGGCCACCGGATCCAGAGCCCGCAGCACGGTGAGTCCCTGGTCGAGCGTCGAGCCTATCCTCGCCTGACCTTCGTAGATTGTCTCGTACTCGGTGGCGAACGGGGGGTTCAGCGGCAGCCGCAGGTTCACGCCGGTTCCTTCCATGAAGGACGAAATTGTGTAAGCGCCGCGCAGGACGGTCTTCTTATCCAGGAATTGCGGAGTCCAGGCGAACCCGACTCGAGGCTGCCAATCGCGATAGAAGCCGTTGTAGAGGCCGCGGCTGGCGCCATCCTGTCCGGCCAGCAGGAACTTGCCAGTGAACGGCTCTGCGTTGGACTGGCGGTTACGGACTTCATAGAGCGGGCTGTGGTACTCCCACCGGATGCCGAGGTTCAGCGTCAACGAATCGGTCACGCGCCAGTCGTCCTGGAAGTAGGCGCCGAGAATGTTCTTGCGATGTCCCCAGGTGCCGGTGTCGAGGCCGCGGCCCAGACGGGTGGGAAAGCCCAAGAAGAAGTCGGCCTCAGGGAAGCCGGTCGACCGCGCCGGGGCGTTGGCGTTGGGCCCCTGCGTGTACTGGCCGGTAAAGCGGATGAAGCCGGTGCGGCCGTTGTTGCCGGCATAGAAGACGTTCATCTGCTGGCGAAGGAACTGGAAGCCGGTCTTCATCATGTGCCGGCCGCGGATGATGGTGAGGTTGTCGGTGTACTGATAGGTGTTATTCACATTGGTCCGGAACAGGCCGATGGTGGTGGCGCCGATGTTGGAGGCGAGGCCGCCGGTGAACTGCAGTTGCATGAGCCCGGGACCGCGCTCGTTTCCCCGCGCGATGCCGAGCTTCTCGGCCACGTTGCCCACGTCTTCGTCCAGACCGCCGTCGCTGAACACGATACGGTTCACCCCGGCGCGGAACTCGTTCACCAGCGTCGGGCTGATCGTGCGGGTCCAGTTGACGACGCCGGCCAAAAACGGGGCCCGGTAGAAGCCGTCAAAGTTGAGCGGGAAGCTGTTGCGGTTGGGGCTGTCCTGACGGCTGTTGGAGTAGCGGACGGACAAGTCATCCCGGCTGGTGAGTTTCGCGTCCGCCCGGATGTCGCCCTGGTCGGTGAACACATACGTGCTGCCGGTGTTCAGTTGGTTGAAACGCAGCGCCGGGTTCAACGGCGCCGGGTACAGGGTCGCGTCGCTAAACAGGTTCCGCGTGACGGGGTTGATGAGGCTGAGCGGGATCTGGTTGTTCGGGAAAGGATCGCGGGCGCCCGCCGCCGTCAGCGTCAAGGGATTGTAAAGCTGCGTCTGGCGTTCGGTCAGCAGCCGTGAGAAGTCCCCCCGGCGGAATTCCGACGGAATGACGGTAATGGCGCCAGGCGCACCGGGGTTGGCGCGGCGGATTCCCTGATAGTCGGCGAAGAAAAACAGCTTGTCGCGCAGCACGGGCCCGCCGATGGCCCCACCGAACACGTTGTGGCGGATTGCCGGGCGGGGGGTTCCCTGCCAGTTCCGGGCCCAGTTGTTCGCGTTCAGCTTGTCATTGCGCAGGAACTCGAAGACGGCGCCGTGGAACTTGTTGGTTCCGGACTTGATGCTGATGTTGATGATCCCTCCCTGGAAGTTGCCGAACTCGGCCGAGGCGTTGTTGGTGATCATCTTGAATTCCTGGATCGCGTCGGGGCTGGGCTGGTAGGACGTGAACTGGTTGGACGCATGGGTGTTATCGATTCCATCCAGGAGGAAGTTGTTGGCCTGGGCGCGGTTGCCGTTGACGTAAGGGCGACCGCCGCCGCGCGTGCGCTCGCCGTTGGTGAAGCTGCGCGGGTCGGTTGTCGTCACACCCGGGGCCAGCAGGGTAAGGGAGACGAAGTTGCGCCCATTGAGCGGCAGGTTCACGTTGGTGTTGCCGCTGACCACCGAGCCGACCTGCGTCGTGTCGGTTTGCAGGGCGGCGGAGATTCCGGTGACCTCGACCGTCTCGGTCACAGTGCCCAACTCGAGCTGCAAGTCGATGCGCGCACGCTGGTTGAGCTCGAGCCGGATGCCCGATCGTACGGCGGTCCGAAATCCTTTGCTTTCCACCTTCAGCTCATAGTTCCCCAACGGGATGCGCGGGAACGCATAGATGCCCTCGGTGTTTGACTGGGTGGGCCACACCGTGCCGCGATCGACGTCCCGGGCAGTCACCGACGCGCCGCCAACCGCCGCGCCCGACGGATCCGTGATCCGTCCCGTGATGCCTGCACTGACCTCCTGGGCCCGTACAACGGAGGCCGCCAAGGTGATCCATACCGCCAGAATCGACGTTGCCAGTCCGGTTCCCATAAAACCTCCTTGCCGACGATCATCATATAGCTCCTAAGGAACACGCGCAAAACGGACCGCGCCCGCGGCAGGGACACTTCGGTGTTCCTCAAGGCTATGGCGCCGCGGGCCGCGGCCTTTGCGCTTTGGTTTAGCCATGTCATGAGCTTTCGCCGAAGGCAACATCGCCATCCGCTTTCCGTTACAATCAAGGATTGCATCCCGTGGGGCTCAAGCCGGATCATCTTGTCGCTGTCTATCCCGGGTCCTTTGACCCCATCACCTACGGGCACCTGGACCTGATCGCCAGGGCGTCCGGCTTTGTGGACAAGCTGATCGCCGGCGTCCTGAGGAACGAATCGAAACAGCCGCTCTTTTCCGTAGAAGAGCGGGTCGAGATGCTGGGGGAAGTAGTGCGCGAATACCCGAACGTGGAAGTGGACAGCTTTGACGGTCTGCTGGTGGAGTTCGCCGCCGCCCGCCGGGCGTCGCTCATCATCCGCGGCATCCGGGCGATCTCGGATTATGAATACGAATTGCAGATGGCGCTCATGAACCGCCGCCTGCGGCCCAATATCGAAACGGTTTTCATGATGGCTTCCGAAGCTCACTCCTTCATCAGCGCCCGCCTGGTGAAGGAAGTGGCCAAACTCGGCGGCAACATCAGCGGCCTGGTGCCGCCCGGCGTGGAAGCTCGTCTCAAGGAGCGTCTGCTGGAAAAACAGCCCGTCAAGGCCTAAGTTAAGAGGGTACCTACGTTGAGCACAGCAATTGCAGCACTCGCGGAACGCATCTCCCTGATCAGCGAATCGTCCACCATGAAGGTGGCGGCGGCAGCCGACCGCCTGCGCCGCCAGGGATTGGATGTGGTGGATTTTGGCGCCGGCGAACCGGATTTTCCCACTCCCGACAACGTCAAGCAGGCAGCGATCCGCGCCATCCACGAGAACTTCACCAAGTACACCGCGGCCGGCGGCGTCCAGGAGCTGAAAGAGGCGATCTCGGAGCGTCACGCGACCGATTACGGCACCAACTACAAACCCAACGAGTGCATCGTCACCGTGGGAGGCAAGCACGTCATCTTCAACCTGATGCAGGTGCTGGTGAACCCCGGCGACGAGGTCATCATCCCGGTGCCATACTGGGTCACGTATAAAGACGTTGTAAATTACGCCGGCGGCAAGTGCGTCTTTGTCCGCACCGACGAGGACGCCGGATTCACGCTGAGCGCTTCCATGATCGAGCCGTATCTGACCTCGCGAACGAAGGTCGTGTTGATCAACTCGCCGTCCAACCCGAGCGGGGGCGTGCTGAGCAGCGAGGAGTTCGAGAAGATCTACCGCCTCACCAGCGGGCGCGGCATCTGGCTGATGACCGACGAGTGTTATTGCCGGTTCCTGTACGGCGAGGAGCCGTTTTCCATCGCTTCGTTGCCAGGAGCGAAAGAAACCGTGATCGTCGCCGGCTCGCTGTCGAAGACGTACGCCATGACCGGCTGGCGCATCGGGTTCGGGCTGGCGCCGGCGCCGGTCATCAACGCGATCAACAAGCTGCAAAGCCACATGACGTCGAACCCGACTTCGATTTCCCAGAAAGCGGCCATCGAGGCGCTGCGCGGGCCGCAAGACTCGGTCGGGGTCATGCTGGCGGAATACCGCCGCCGGCGTGACTACGTGATCAGCCGGCTTCGCGCCATGCCCGGTGTGGGCATCGTCGAGCCCAAGGGCGCCTTTTACGCCTATCCCAACATCGGAGTGGCCTTCGGCAAGAACGGCATCCGCTCGGCAATGGATTTCTCCGAAAAGCTGCTGGACCAGGCCAAAGTAGCCGTGGTGCCCGGCGAAGCGTTCGGCACCGATCGCCACATCCGCATCAGCTACGCCACTTCGATGGAGGAGCTGAAGCGCGGCCTGGACCGCATTGAAAACTTCTTGAAGGAGCTGAACTGAGTTTGACGGCGGCTATCCCAATCGCCCCTTCGTTTCACGAGAAGGCTTGGGGATCGACAGGGCTCGCACCGTGGTTTCCCAACCCGGAGAACAGGACGGGTGAAGTTTGGTTTGAGGCCGAGAGCCTGCCGCTGATTAAATTCCTGTTCACCACCGAACGGCTGTCGGTTCAGGTGCACCCGGACGACGATTACGCCCGCGAGCACGAGAATTCCAACGGCAAGACGGAGATGTGGCACATCCTGCGGGTCGCGCCGGGAGCGCAGGTGGCGATCGGCTTTCGCGAGCCTGTCACACTGGAGGACATGCGAGGCGCGGCCGAGAACGGGACCATCGAGGCGTTGCTCAACTGGATCGCCGTCCGCCCCGGCGACACCTTGTTTATTCCCGCCGGCACGGTTCACTCCATCGGCGCCGGAATGGCATTGTGCGAGATCCAACAGCACTCCGATATCACCTACCGGATCTACGACTACGGCCGTCCTCGTGAATTGCACCTCGATCAGGCGCTGGCTGTATCGCAATTGGGGTCGTGCCCCGGACGCTCGACGTTGCCTGTGTGCTGCCCTCACTTCTATACCCACAGGCTGCAATTGCAGGAGAAGCTGGCGCTCGAGCCGCTGGATCGGCCGTCCGCGCTCATTGTATTGAGCGGGGAGGGTCTGATCGGTCAGGAACCTTTCCTGCCGGGCGCCGTGTGGGAGATCCCACCAGCGAGGGCGGTGAACCTGGCCGGCCAGGGCGTTCTGCTTCGCACGTACATCCCGTAGCTGATCCTTGCTAGCGCCGGCTGGAAAGCCGGCGGCGGCCAAGAATGACCGCCCCACACGGGTAACTGAACAGTATTGTTGCTAGACTAAGACACGCTCGAGCTGTTTTCCGCCTTCGCTGATGCACCATCGTTGTTTCCGGATACTGGCGCCCGCGGTGTGCCTGCTGGCCGCTTGCCGCACCGAGCCTGAGAAGGCGCGGGCGATTGGAGAAGCGTTCGTCGGCCCGGCTACGTTGGCGTTGCGATCGGATCTCTCCGCACGCTCCGAACAGGTGGCGACGTTAAGACACGGCGAAAAGCTCGAAGTTCTTCAGATGCGGCGGCGATTTCTGAAAGTACGGAATCTGGGCGGCGTCGAGGGCTGGGTGGACGGCCGTTATCTGCTTTCCACCGGACAGATGGCGGAGATGGAACGGGCCAGCGCACGCGCCGCCAATGCGCCCTCACAAGGCCGGGCCACGGTGTACGAGATTCTGAATGTGCACACGGAGCCGAACCGGCAGTCTCCGAGTCCGCACCAGATCGCACCCGGCGTCTCGGTCGACGTACTGGAGCATATGGTTGCGCCACGGATCCCCTATCAGCCGGGCATGACGCCGTTGATCACCAGCGCACCGAAATCTTCCGCGCCCCGGAAGGTCAGGAAGAAAACCAAAGGCCAGAGCCAGGAAGAAAAAGCCGGAGAGGAAGAGACGCTGGGGCCGCCTCCTCCCCCCATGCCGCCCGCGCCGAAGCTGCCCGAGAACTGGGAGGAGCTCTCGAAACTGCAACTGCCCGGCAGCAACCCTGCTCTCAAGTACGACGACTGGTCGCTGATCCGCCTGCCTGATCGGAAGGTGGGCTGGGTGCTGACGCGCATGCTCATCATGGCGATTCCGGATGAAGTGGCACAGTACGCCGAGGGCAAACGCATCACTGCTTACTTTCCGCTCGGGGAATTGAGAGACGGCGATCAGACCAAACACCATTGGCTCTGGACGACAATTTCCGAGCCATTGCAACAACACGATTTCGACAGCTTTCGAATCTTCATCTACAATGCGCGCCGCCATCGCTACGAGACGGCGTACATCGAGCACGACGTGCGCGGCTATCACCCGGTTCTCACCATGCCGGTCGAGGTGATTCAGAACAAGAAGACGGTTCAGGCCGCCGGCTTCTCGCTGGTGACGGAAGACAAAGCAGGACAGCGCTGGCGGCGAACGTTTGCGTTTCAGGGATACCGCTTGCGAACGGTGAAAAAGGAAGCCGTGGCCGGACGGGTGCAGCCCTCTCCGGCTTCAGTCGATTCGGCTCAGATCCTGCCGCCGCCCGGGCCTGGACCGGAGAAACCGTCGCTTCTGACTCGAGTGAAACAATTCTTCAGCCGGTAGCGGCCGCCCGCTGCGCTGCTTTCAGCGGGAACGACGGCGAAGCCATGGCATCCAGCAACGCCTGGTGCGTCGTTTCCTCGAGCAAGTAATAGCGGCGTCCCTCGCCGGCCGCCATCACCGCCTGCCCCTGGCTGGCCAGCGCCAGGCACAACTGACTCTCGCCCGAAGTCAGCGAATCCACCTCGACTCGCGCTCCACCGGCCGCGTCGGGCGACACTTTGCGCAAAAAGCCACGCAGGAATACTTGCGGATCGGCCGAATCGAGCGCTGCCGCCGCACGGCGCCAACGCTCGACAGCCGGGCCGGCGAAAAGCGGCCCGGCGGCATAGGCCACCAGGAAAATCACGACGTCGAGGAACGCCGCCAGCGCGAGTGAAAACAGCGGCCGCCCGCCCGCCGATCTGGCCAGCTCCTGGAAGGCGACCAGCAGATCCTCCTGCCCGGATACCGTCTTGTCGACGAAATCGCTGAAAGCAGGCATCGCGGGCTTTTCGAGATTTCCGCGGTGCAGCGCCTGGTCGATCTCCATCCAGGGCACGGCTGCATACGCCTGCTCAAAATCGCGCAACTGCTTTTCGCTTGCATCCTGCGGTTTGCGCTGGGCGCGCCATCCGCCGAGCTTGCTCTGCGACTCCTGGATTCGATCGAGCGACTGCCGCGCCAGCTTGGTGTAGCGGTCAAACGCGGTGTAGCGCAAACCGGCGCCAGTGCCTTCTTTGTACAAGGGGTTGTACGTCTGCGCTTCCCGGGCCACCGCCTCCCTGACCCGGCCGAGATAGGGGTCGGCATCCTGCGCCCTCGAGATGTACCCGCTGGCTTTCTCCGCCGCCGTCATCTCATCGAGCGCCAGCACGTGTTTCTGCGCTTCACTGGCCGCGGCCACTTGCAGCGAGTCCACTTTGCCGGCGGCGTCCGTCAGCGCATCGTACAGCCTGCGCTCGATCAGCGCCGGACGCTCGCGGGCGGAAAACCACGTGTACAGGCTCACGTAGGAGAACGCAATCGACACGATTGCCGTCACCACGTACACGGTGATCAGCAGTCCCCTGCGCGTGCGCGTAAAGCCGGTCAGCCACGCGGTGAGCACCAGCGCCGACTGGATCCCCAGCGACGCCATGAACGCGAACCACGGGGATAGATAAAGAGCCATTCCTTGCTGCGTGGTGTACCAGGACACCACCGAAAGCAGGCAACTGGCGACGAACAGCGCCTTGACGATCGACCGGCTCACCTCGGAGGAAAAGCCGGCGTCGGAATACACGACAGGCATGCCACCTCCCTTTCTTTAAGAGAACAACGCACTGAGGAGGGGGCAGGTTCCGGGAATTTTCTGCCCCGGGTTGCCGAGCTAAAACTCGAGTCTCAGTTGCATGTTGGCGTGGCGGTGAGAAGACCGCTCCGGAGCCAGCCGGCCCCCAAGAGACGTGAGCTGCCCGGTTCCCGCCGCCGAGATGTTGGTTCTCATGCCGAGGAAGTGAGGGGTGTTGAATAGATTGGATATGGCGCCGGTGTAATACAGCCGGAACCTCTCGGTGATCTGGAATCCCTTGCTCAGCGTCAGGTGATGAAGGTTCACCCCCTGCCCCTCGATGATGTTCACTCCCGAGTTTCCAAAGCGGCCTGGCTCCGGAATCCGGAAGGCGGAGGCGTCAAACGCGCGGTCCACTGATCTCTGATCCGGCGGGATATTGCCGTCGGCGATCCGGTCCGGAAGGCCTCCTACGGTGTTGGTATTGGAAGGATCGGACCCCGAAAAGGAAGGACTGAAGTAGACACCCGTCGAGAAGATGCTGATGGTCTGGAGATTCCATCCGCCGACGATCATATTCACCACCGGGTGCGTGTTGGAGAGATACCTGCGGCCCCGGCCCCAGGGCAGATCGATCACGGTCGCGATGACCGCCCGATGGCGGCGGGTCAGGCTATCCCGGGACCAATGACGGGTTACATCATAGGGATTCTCCAGGTTCAGCCAGTTGTGCATGTTGTTGGCCCAGGTCCAGTGGCCGTTAAAGGTGATGGCTCCGACTTTGCGCTGCACCTGGAATTGGAGCGAATCGTACTTCGACTCTCCATCCTCACGAACCTCGGTGGTCCCCACAAACTGAGGATGGGGACGCCGCGCGTCGGAGAAGCGAATCAGGCTGGGCTGCGGTTTGTTCGTGCTCAGGTCATAGGTCAAGCCCCGGCTGCGGGAGCCGACATAGGAGAGCCGGAACCCGATATCGCCGATCTGCCTCTCGAGACTGATGTTGAACTGGTGAATGCCTCCGTTGTTGGTTTGCAGGGGATAACCTCTCACGCTCTGGGAAGGTATGGCGGCGGAGGCCAGATCGGTCGGGAAGGGATTAGGAAAGCTGAACATAGGCTGTCCGTCGACGATCGCGTTGAAGTAAGTCTCAGCGATCTGAAAAGGACCACCCCCCGACACCAGGTCGAAGTAGTCGATGCGGTACGTGAACACACCATACCCACCGCGGACCACGAAATTCTCGCGCATCCGGTAGGCAAACCCCAGGCGGGGAAGGAAGTTTCTCCTGTCGGGATCGGGCACAACTTTGCCTTCGACAACCTTGATAGTCTTGGGATAGAGGGGGCTGACGGCACGCAGGCTTCCGGGGGCAACGACGACGTTCCCGGTCGACGCATCCCAGTTGAACTGGAGTCCGTCGTCATAGGTGGGAGAGCCGAAGTATTCCCAGCGCAGCCCGTAGTCCAGGCTCAACCGGGGCGAAACCTTGAACGTGTCCATCAGGAAGAGTCCCAGTTCGTAAGTGCGCTGCGTGCGACCAGTGAAAGGCTCCAGCCGTACACCGCTCCGCGGGAGGCCCAGGAGGAAATCGGCGTAGGGATGACCCGTCATGACGCCGTTGAAAGTGAAGTTACCGTAGTTGCTGTTGGGGATCTTCGAGTTGAACGCGCTGAACCTTCTGAGCACGCCGCCGAACTTCCAGATGTGCCGGCCCTTTACCCACGTCAGACCTTCGTCAAAGGTGACGGTGTGGTCGTTGGCGCCAACGCCTCCATTGGTCACGTCCAGAGTGGTGAATCCGGTGATGCTGATCGTCGGAAAACCCATGGTGCTCAGCTTCTGCCGATTGACTCCCTGGAGGCCGATCGCGCTGACCACTTCGTCGGCTTTCCTGGGGGTGCGTCCGTCCACCTCCTCTCCATCGACGATCTTGTCGGGAGCCCACCCGAACCGGAAGGTGTTTATGAGTGTGGGGGTAACGATGTGCGTGTCGGAGATGACCGTTTGCTGGTGGTCGCGCGTCCGGGTCCATTCAAAACCCGGCATGCCCCCGCTCAGCACATAGGGGGTCTTTCTCTGCGTGAACCGCCCGTAAAGGGTGTTTTTGCGTGACAGGTTGTGGTCGATCCGGACGAAGGGCCAGTCTCCCTTGTAGAGATCGTCGGGGTAATCGTGGGCGAAGCCGAGGTTGTTCGTCAAGGCGCCGGGGGCCCCCAGATTCGGTTCCGGAATATACAGGTCCCGGACCTTCTGGGAAACCGGGTTAGTCCTCTGGGCAGGGATTCTCTTATCCGGGAACGGCTGCCCGGTCAGGGGATCTCTGATTGCCGCGGTGATCTGAGAGAAGTCGCCCTGCCTCATTTGCACGCTTGGCACGTTGGCGATCCGGTAGGATCCGAGCGGCAGCCTCTGGGCAAACCAGGAGGCATAGAAGAAGGTCTTTTCTCTGACGATGGGACCGGCGGCTTCCACCTGCCACTCGTGCTGCAAGAATGGCGTCTTTTTGGGATCGAAGAACAGGCGAGCCTCCAGGCCGGAATTGAAGTGGCGATAGAGAAGCGATCCGTGGAATTGGTCGCTGCCTCGTTTCGAGGTCAACTGGTAGTTGGCGACCCGCGACTGATCCGCACCGGCGTTGACCGACCCGACCGTCAGCTCTTCAAAGAAGTAGACATTATTCATCTGGTTGCCGTTCCGGTCGTTCTCGACGCCGTCGAAGCCATGGGACACCTGCGTGTTCGGCTGGCCTGCAACCTGCGCGTTTCCTCCCTGCGCCTGAACCCCCGGCAGGAGAATCATGAAGGTCCAGGGTTTGGGGTAGCTATTGTTGAGCGGGCTGTCCTTGATCTTGACGTTGGTGATGGCGTTGGAAATGGTGGCGGTGTCGGTGGTGATCACGGCGGCCCCGGCAGTCACCGTGACTTCATCCGCGACGGCGCCGAGATCGAGCTTTACCTGAATGCGGCGAATCTGACCGGCATCCAGCCGAATGTCGTCGGCGACGAAGGTCTTGAAGCCCGCGCGGGTCACCGTAAGCCGGTAGGTGCCCGATCTCACGTCAGGGATCTCGAAGCTCCCGTCGCTGGCCGAGGGTAGGACTCGAGCCACGACGTTGGTAGCCCTGTCGACCAGGATCACCTCCGCACCCGGCAGAACTCCTCCCGACTGGTCGGCCACCGTTCCGCGAACCGTGGACAGAGTTACTTGGGCGAACCCCCCCGGGCCACCCAAAAGCAGGACTGCTCCAACCAACGACAGCAAGCGCTTCTTGTTCTTGGGCACGTTCCTATCCGCTCCTCACGTTCCTAACCAGGATTTCCATTTTGCCATCCCGGCTGCCAGCCAGTATACTCCCGCCGCCCGGCACGTGATCGGGCATGATGATACCGTCGCGGCGGATGGTGCCCGCACTGCGCGCGACAGAAGCTGCAATTGGATGAGTAGCTCTACGCCCTCCTGGCTTCAGCGTTGACGCGGTCGCGCAGGGCCTTCATGTAACCGAGCGTGAACGTGTTGTTGGCCGCCGGGTACCCGCCGCCCGGCACGTGATCGGGGATGACGATGCCGTCGAAGTTCACTTCGCGGAGCGCCTTCATCACCTGGTACATGTCCAGGTATCCGTTATCGACGAAGGTCTCGCGGAATTTCGGCAGCGGCGAGCTCACGTTCCGGAAGTGGACTTTGAATATCTTGCGCTTCACGCCGAATGCGCGCACTGCTTCCACGGGGTCCTTCCCAAAGCCTTGCTTGCCGCCTTCCCCCCAGGTGCCGATGCAGAGGCAGACGCCAAAGTTGTCGCTGGAGGCGATCTCAAAGGCACGCTCGTAGGCCGCGAACGTGCGGAACACGCGTGCGACGCAGCCGAGTGAATCCACTGGCGGATCGTCCGGATGAAGCCCGATCCGCACCTTGTTCTTCTCGGCGACAGGGATCACGGCTCGGATGAACGTCGTGAACGACGCCCAGATCCGGTCCTCTTTGTACTGCTTGTCGAAGGAACAGGGCAGTTTGCGGGCGACGGCCAGATCAAACTCGCGTGTATCGGCCTGTCCGCGTGTCTTGGCGATCGAGGTCTGGTAGAAGCCAGGCGTCGGCTGGTTCTTGATGTTGGACATGTGCGCGTAGGTGGTGTAGCGGATTCCGGCGCGGCCGAGGTTGGTGAGGTAGGTCTTGTACTGCTCGGTCTTGGCGGCGGCGTCAGGCAAGCCCAGGACGAGCGCCGGATCGCAGTGCAGATCGATCATGCCGATGTTGTAGACCTGCACTCCGTTGGCTTCGAGCTTTTTGCGCGTGGCCATCATCCACTCGGCCGTATTGTTCTCGATCGAAGTCCAGATGGAGACAGCATCCACGCCGGCATGACGCAGCATGGTGAGGTCGTTCTCGGCGGGTTTGTCGGTAAAGAAGGTCCCGAGCTTGATCCCGTCCGGTGCTTGCGCTTGCGCGGCCGCGTACCGCAACAATCCCGCGCCGGCAGCGCCCATTCCGATTCGCAATAAATGGCGTCTGTTCATGGCTAGAAGATCACCCTCAGTCCAAGCTGGACATTGCGCTCCCCAGCGCCCTGCACGATTTGTCCGAACAAGGCGTTGGTGACGTCGGTCGACGCACCGGTCATCTCGAACTGGGGATTATTGAAGATATTGAACAACTCCGCGCGGAACTGAATATTGTAGCGTTCCTTGATCGGGTTGTTCTTGAAGAACGACCAGTTGACCGCACGGCGCCAGGGAGTCCGCAGATTAGGCTGGCTCAGGCTGTCGGTCGGGACCGTAAACGCGGCCGCCGGCCGAAACGCGCTGGTGTCGAACCAGCGCGAGGTCGTCGGATTGTCGATCACGGCGCTCTTGAGCCGGTCCGCCCTTCCATTGGTGTAAGCGAACTCGTAAAGCCCCGTGTTGTCGGGAGCGCTGATCAGGATCGGGCGGCCGGCCTGGAGCACGGTGACGCCGGAAAACTGCCAGTTGCCCAGAACCCGCGCAGCTACGCCCCGCGACCACCGGGTCTTGCCGAATCCGAACGGCAGTTCCCAAAGATGGCTGATGACCAGGCGGTGCGGCGTGTCATTGGCATCCAGTCCGCGATTGTACTTGGGGTTGTACAGCGCGTTGGACGGCCCGATGACCCAGGTATTGGATTCAGCGGTCGAGGCGATCATTTTGGACAGCGTGTAGTTGGCCGACAGCGTGTATCCGCTGCTGTACGACTTCTCGAGCCGCGCGGTCATGCTCTGATACTGCGCGTCGCCGTATGGCCGGCGGACCGCCAGGATCTGCTGATATTGGGGGAAGGGCCGCAGCAACTGACGCCGCTCCACGGTCGGGAAGCTGAGCGCCCCGGTCGTGATCTTGCCGAAGAACGGATTCGGAACCGCCTCACGCAATCTCGAGCCCCATTGCGACAGGAGCAGAGGGTCGTTGGCGTTGTCGAACCGGTTCCAGAACAAGTGCGTGGTCTTGGTGCCCACGTAAGCGACCTCGACCAGGGTATCGGCGTTGATCATCCGCTGAACGGAAAGGGTCCAGTTGGCGAGATAGGCGAGAGGATGATCCTTGAAATCGACGCGGATGTTCTGGCCGACGAAGGTGGTGACTCCCTTCTGCGGGAAGACGAGTCCGGCGGCGAACGGATTGGACCAGGAGCCGCCCACCGGCGGCGTGAACGAGATCGGGTTCGGCGCGCCCAGGGACAGGGCATTGGTTGTGAACAGCCCGCTGCCGAAATCGCTGGCCGCTGCATTCAGGCCGTTGTTGGACGCGTTGAACATGCCGGCGGCGACGCGGACGACGGTCTTATTGGTGGCTTGATAGGCAATGCCAACGCGCGGGCCGAAGGTCTTATAATTCGGGTCGCTGTGGTAGCCGCCGGGTGGGACCCACTTGAACAGACCCTTCAATCCGGTGGTCGGATCGATTGCCTGGGTATCCATGTAACCGATCTGGCCGAACTTCTCGCCGTATGGCGACGTGTATTCGTAGCGGAAACCCAGGTTGAGCGTCAGGCGGCTGGTGACACGCCAGTCATCCTGAAAGTAACCGGCATTGTAGCGCTGGAGCAGAGCCATGAAGGGTGTGGTGTCGATCGCGCCGGTGATCGGCACGCCCAGCAGAAAGCTGGCGAAGGCATTGCCCGAGTTGATGGCCGTCACGGCGGGATTCGGACCCTGAGTGTACGTGCGGTCAAAGGTAAACTGGCCGCCCGAGTTCCGCGAGTTGAATGCCGCCATCTTCTGCCGTTGCAGTTCAACGCCGAACTTGAATTTGTGGCGTGCGCGGATCCAGGTGACGTGGTATTGAGCGGTGTAGGTATCCTGCGGGAGCAGGTTCTTGCCTGCGCCACCGAGTCCCGTGTACTCATCGGCGCCGAACGTCGCGACCGCAAGTCCGGTGCCGGTGGCGTATTGCTGGATCTGCACCTGCGGGAATTGGCGATAGGTAACGTAGTTGGCCAGACTCTGCGGGAATCCCAGGGACCCCAGGTCGAAGCCCTCGCTTACCGGAGCGTCGTTGAACTGGAGGCGCGTATAGCTGATGCGGAACTCGCCCAGAAAATTCGGCGAGAAGGTCGACGTCACGCTGACTCCGGCGTTCCGGATGGGGCGCGAACTGATGGCCGTCGCGGGGAACGCCGGCTCGACCAAACCCGCCGAAAAGCTATCGCTCTGCTGACCGCCAAAGCGGCCGAAGATCCGGTGTTTGTCGTTGATCTGGTGGTCGAGCCGGGTGAACCAGATGTCGTTGTTGGTGACGTTCTTCCCGGAGCGGAAGTAGTTATTGACTTGCGCCGGAGTTTCACCGGCCCGGTTCGGGTCGGGCCAGAACTTGGCGACGTTGGCCGAGATGGCATGAACGCGATTGGAGGGAATCTGATTCCCGGGAAACG
This sequence comes from Acidobacteriota bacterium, assembly GCA_016201205.1. GTDB lineage: Bacteria > Acidobacteriota > Terriglobia > Bryobacterales > Bryobacteraceae > CADEFT01. Next base: position 7,410 of record JACQDF010000237.1, on the reverse strand, counting down.
CATCGCGGATGAACCTGCCCGAGGCGTTGGGGTCGACCCGAGTGGTCAGGTAGTCGTAGATGAGGACCGGTTGCCCGTTGCGGTCGAATGCACCGCGGAAGTCGCCGGTCTTGTAGGCGGCCTGCGGCACCGTCGCCAGGAAGTTGCGCGGGCTTCCCTGACGGACGCTTTCGTAGTTAACGAAGAAGAACGTCCGGTCGCGCTTGATCCGGCCGCCGGCGGCCGCGCCGAATTCGTTGCGCTGGAACAGGGTCCGCGCGACCCGGTTGCGGTTGTTCGACCAGGAATTGGAGTTGAGATGATCGTTGCGCAGGAATTCGTAGGCGACCCCGTGGAAGGAGTTGGTGCCGGACTTCGAAGCGACGTTGATGACGCCGCCGCCCGCGCGCCCGAACTCCGCCGAGTAGGTGGCAGTCTCCACCTTTGCCTCGGCCACCGACTCCAAGGGAAACGCATAGTTCTGGCCGCCGGAAGTGAAACCGCGGCTGTCGCCGCCATCCATCAGGATGGCATTCTGATTGGCCAGACCGCCGGAGATGCGCGCATTGCCCGCCTGTCCGATCGCATCCCCGCCGACGCCGACCTGGCCGCGAGTCGGGATGACACCGGCCGCGAGCGATGCCAGTTGTAACGGGTTGCGGCCCAGCAGTGGAAGCTCCACGATGCGGCGTGTCTCGATGGTCTTCCCGAGACCCGTGGTCTGGGATTCCAACTGCACGGCAGTCGCCTCAACCTCGACGACCTCGGAAACCGTTCCTACCGTCAGCACCACATCGACCGTGGCGACCAGTCCTACAGACAGCCGCAGACCGGTTTGCCGGAACGGACGAAAGCCCTGCTTCTCGACGGTGATCTCATATTCTCCCGGAGGCAGCGCGGGGACCGAGTAGATTCCGGTGACATTGGACTCCGTGCGATGCGTGATGTTGTTCGCTGTATTGCGGACAGCAACAGCGGCTCCTGGCACGATGGCCTGGGAGGAATCGGACACGATGCCTGAAACCGTCGCCCGCTCTCCTTGGGCGAACACAGAAGCGGCGAACAGAAACAGAAGTGACACGAACCGTGGAAGCATATCGTTCTCCTGCGACCCAGCGTTGAATAGACTATTACAATACGCTTATCTTGAGCGGCAGGCAAGCGCTGCCCAGTGGCAGAGGATGATCCACCGCCACAAAGTCCCAGCGGGTCTCATTCGAAGAAATGAAGGCGCTGACCTGCTATAGGATGGTACGAGGGATCCGATTTGAATGGCCGCCAGTTTCAGTTCGAGTGGGACGAGATCAAGGCAGCCGCGAACCTGCGTAAGCACGGTGTCCCCTTCGAGCTTGCGTCCACGGTCTTCAACGATCCGCGACTCCTCACCGTTGCCGATCTGGAGCATAGCGAAACCGAGGAGCGCTGGTTCTCAATTGGCTTGGGAAGCAGCGGCGCAATGCTTTCCATCGTTTACCTCTGGTCGGAGTCTGATCCCGCCGCGACGAAGATTCGCCTCATCTCAGCCCGCGAAGCGACACAGACTGAAATTCGCTCCTACGAGGAAAGTTTATGAATGATCGACCCATCGAAGATGACAAGATGCCAGCGGAGATCGACTTCAGCAAGGGTGTTCGAGGAGTTCATCACATCCCGGCCGGCGCCAAGGTCTTTTTGCCGGCTTCGATTGAGCGAAGCGTGTGGGAATACTTCTCCGGCAAGGCCGAACAAAAGGGAATCGAGCTTTCGGAGCTCTTGACCGATGTCCTCAAGCGCGATATCGAGATCAATGAGGCGCTAAAGTAACGCCGCCAGTCACGAGTTCCGTGGTAACATCACGCACAGCGCGAACCACGCATCCGCGCCCAGGGTCCCGCCCCGCGCAATAGGGCGAACCCTGCGAATATCGTTTCAATGGATCTCAAGCCACTGCCGTTTCGCTCCAACCTCGAGCAATACCAGCGACAGGCCGAGGACCTGCTCGACGCCCACAGGTCGGGCGATTCCGAGGCAATCCGGGTCATCCACGAAAACCATCCCCGTTTCCTGGACTCCAAGATTCCATGGCTGCCAAAGAATCTGCCGGACTCCGAAATTCAAAGCGCCGCGCTTTCGCTTGCCGATGCTCAGCTCGCAATCGCCCGCTGGTACAGCTTCCAGAGTTGGCCGGCGCTGGCCGAGTACGTGGAAGCGGTCACTCGGGACGGTTCGCCGGTCTTCCAATTCGAATCGGCCGTTGAAGCCGTCATCACAGGCGACTTGGCCACGCTGGAATCCTTGCTGCGCGAGAATCCGGAATTGGTTCGAGCGCGTTCCACGCGGATCACCCATTTTAACCCGCCTGTCGATCGCGCCACGCTTCTTCATTACGTCGGCGCCAACGGCGTCGAGGGTTACCGCCAGAAGACCCCGCAAAACGCCGTTGCCGTTGCGCAAACCCTGCTCAAAGCCGGCGCCGAAGTTGACGCATTGGCCGACATGTACGGCGGGCATTACACGACAATGAGCATGTTGGTATCGAGCTGCCACCCGGCGAAGGCCGGAGTGCAGGTCGCGCTGGTCGAGACCCTGCTGGATTTTGGCGCGGCCATCGAAGCGCGTGGTTCGGCTCAGTGGGGATCGCCGCTGATGACGGCTCTCGCGTTCGGATACCTGAGCGCTGCTGAAGCGCTGGTCAAACGCGGCGCGCGCGTGGAGAACATCGCCGCGGCGGCGGGGTTGGGGCGGCTCGCCGATGCATCGCGATTGCTCGCGACCGCCGGCCCCGAGAGCCGCCATCGCGCGCTCGCCCTGGCCGCGCAACACGGGCACGTGGAGATCGTACGGCTACTCCTCGATGCCGGCGAAGACCCAAGCCGGTACAACCCTGACGGAAACCATTCCCACTCGACGCCGTTGCATCAAGCCGTCTTAGCCGGACATGAGGCGGTTGTCCGCTTGCTGGTCGAGCGAGGAGCGAGATTGGATATCAAAGACACGATCTATCAGGGTACGCCGCTTGGCTGGGCGATCTACGCGGGCAAAACCGGGATCGAGACCTACCTTCGCGCCAACGGGGCAACAACTGCGGAACAGCTTTGAACAGCTTGGGCAGTAGCTCCCGCCGCCCCGCGCCTCTTCGTATATAATGGCTGCCAAATCAACCGAGGGGGCTTCCACCATGAAGTTGCTTGGGTTCCACCTCCTGGGCGCCATTGCGCTGGCGCAAATGAATCGCGGCGTCGTCACCGGCATTGTTACGGACCCCACCGGCGCCATAGTCGGCGGCGCCAGAATTACCGCCGTGCAAACGGAGACCAATCTCACCGCCACCGCCGTCGCTACCGAGACCGGCCATTACACGCTGCCCTCGCTCACCATCGGCCGGTACCGCATCGATGCGGAGGCCAGCGGGTTCAAGAAGGCGGTGCGCGACGAAGTGGTCATCACCTCCGGCGTCACCCTGCGGCTGGACATTCAGATGGAGCTGGGATCGCTCGCCGAAACCGTCGAGGTCCGCGCCAAACCATCGGCGCTGGAAACCGACAGCTCGCGCGTCGGGACCAACATTACCAACAAACTGGTCGAGGATCTGCCGCTGGTGGTGAACGGCCAGATCCGGAATGTGTTCAACCTTGCCATCATCGCTCCGGAAACGCGCACGGCGAATGGCTTTCGCATCGGCGGCGGGCAGGGCTCGGGGTGGGAAATGGAGATGGACGGCATGCCGCTGACCAGCGCCTCGACGCAGTATCAGACCGAGCGCGCGCCCATCAGCAGCGTTTCCATCGACGCGATCAGCGAGTTCACCGTCGAAACCACCGGCATGAAGGCCGAATTCGGACGCGCCATGGGCATGATCAGTTTCGAGACCAAGTCCGGAACCAACCAGTACCACGGCAATCTGTTCGAATTCCTGCGCAACGACGCACTCGATGCCCGCGGATTCTTCGCCCAGACCCGCCCCATCCTGAAGCAGCATGACTTGGGCGGAACAGCCGGCGGGCCGATTCACATCCCGAAGATTTACAACGGCCGCGACAAAACCTTCTTCTTTTTCAGCTACGAAAGCTTCCGCAACCGCACGGGGCAATCGCCGGGCTTCTTCACCGTTCCGCTGCCGGCAATGTATGAAGGCGACTTTCGCGGATGGACCAACGCGCAGGGCAACATGATTCCGATCTACGACCCGGCTGCGACGCGCCCCAACCCGAACGGCTCGGGCTTCGTGCGGGATGTATTCCCGAACAACCAGCTCCCCAAGGGGCGCTTTTCCCAAGTCGCTTCCCGCTACATCGCGCTCCGTCCAGACGGCTTCGGTCCCAACCTGGCTGGCCCTCGGCTCAATCTTTTTCTGCAATCCGGAGCCCAAGTCCAGCCCTGGGACAAATGGAGCGCTCGCGGGGATCATCAGCTCAACTCGAAGAACCGGCTCAGCTTTCTGTTTTTGCGAGGAGAATGGGACATCGACTACCTGAATGGCGTCCCGCCCGGCCTGCCCCGGCCCTTCAACGGCAGCTCCGTGTGGACACGCAAGAACACCAGCGGGCGGTTCGCCTGGGACCGCACGATCAGCGCGCGCGTGCTGAACAGCTTTCGCGTCAGTTATCAGCGCGAGCAGGGAACCACCACCTCGATCAACTCCGTCAACCCGGAGGATCGCTGGAACGAGAAGCTCAAAATCCCCAACACACCCGGACCCGACCGCGGGTTGCCTGGCGTCACCTTCACCGAATACAGCGGCTGGAGCGGCAATGCCTGGGGCGTCGATCGCGGCCGCGACTTGAACCTCAACAATGACGTCACCCTCATCCGCGGCACGCATGTTTTCAAAACCGGATTCTTTCACGCTCGCGACGCCTGGTATGGCGGCGGCCAGCACCGTCCCAATGGCAGCTTCGGCTTCAGCCAGCTCGCCACCGCGATCCCCGGCGATCAATCGCTGGCGAGCGGCAATGCCTTCGCCTCGTTCCTGCTCGGCTACCCATCCACCACCGGCCTGGAGACTCCGCGCATGGTTGTCCAGCGATGGCGCTACTGGGGCGGCTACTTCCAGGACGATTGGAAAATCACTCCCAAGCTCACGATCAATCTTGGCTTGCGTTATGAATACACGCAGCCTATCCAGGGCGGCGCATACACTGGCCTTGCCGACTGGGAGGACCTGAGCGGCGGCAAACTGGAAGGTTTTTCCAACTTCAATCCCACTGTGCCCAATCCCAAAGCCGGCAACCTGCCAGGCGCGCTGGTGTTCTCCGGCGAGGGCGCCGGACGCGTCAATCCGCCCTTTGACGGCCATCCTTTCGCCATCGGCCCGCGTGCGGGTCTGGCGTATCAGATCCGCCGGGGCACAGTGATTCGCGCTTACGCCGGCCGTTCGTTTTCCGCCGTGAAGACGACCGGAGGCTCGACACATTTCGAAGGCCTGATTCTCAACGTCAACTGGAGCTCGAACGATCAGAGCATCAATGATTTTCCGACTTTGCTCGACAAGGGGTTGCCGCCCTGGACGAAACCGCCGTTCCTTGATCCCTCCTTCTCCAACGACATCAGCACCTATTTCTGGCAGCGCGGGGATGCCGGCCGGCCGCCGGATTACTCGACCTGGAACCTCGACATCCAGCAGGAACTGCGGAGCAGGCTGGTGGTGACGATCGGCTACACTGGCACCAAGGGAACGCACCTTTCCAGCGGCGTTCTCAACATCAACCAGGTGGATCCAAAGTACATTCGGCAGTACGGGCTGAATCTGCTGCGGAGCAACATCACTTCAGCGGCGGCCCGCGCCGCCGGCATCCCGATCCCTTACCCGGGCTTCAACTCGACGGTGCAGAGGGCGCTCCAGCCTTTCCCGCAGTATCAGAGCGTGCTGACAGCCGGAGGGCAGCCGTCCTCGGTGGGCGAGCGCACAGGCGACTCGACCTATCACGCCATGATCCTCAAGCTGGACAAGCGCTACTCGAGCGGCCTGACACTGCTCGGCTCCTATGTGCTTTCAAAGATCATCTCGAATGCCGACACGGCGGTGATCTCTTCGCTGGGCGCAGTGGACCATTACAACCGCGGCCTCGAGAAATCGCTCAGCGGCGACGATCAGACGCACCTGTTCCGTCTCTCGTTCAGCTACGAATTGCCGTTCGGCAAAGGCCGGCGTTGGAGCCTGGACGGAGCCCGCGAGCTCGCGTTTGGCGGCTGGGGGATCTCCGGCTTTTTCGGCTACGAGTCGGGAACCCCTTACGGAGTCGGTCCCGGCCTCAATCCGATCGGGACGTCGAATCGCCCGTTTATCACTTCGTATGAGAACTGGCGCGCCAGCAGTGCGGGCGGGAAATTCGATCCGTTTAAAGATGTCTGGTGGAACCGCAACGCCTTCCAGCAGGGCATTTCCACGGAGCGGCTGAACTCGGAGTTCGGGAATTCGACGCGCAACAACCCCAAGACTCGCGGTCCCTGGATTCTCAACGAGAACGTCAGCGTGGCGAAGAGCTTCGGCATCACCGAAAAGGTGCGGGCGACGTTCCGCTGGGAAGCGTTCAATCTGCTGAACCGCGTGCGCTGGAGCGGGCCGAATTCGACCATCACCTCGGCCTCGTTCGGGCTGGTGCGCGGTCAATCCAACGTGCCGCGGCAGATGCAGCTCGCGCTGAAGGTCGTCTTTTGATTGCGCTGCTTCTGCTTCTGTTTGCGCCGGACCTTTATGAAGAGGCCCTGCGCGACTACCATCAGGAGCGGTTCCAGGCCGCCGAGCAGAAGCTGCGCCGCCTGATCGCCTCCGGTCCCGCCTCCTTTGACGCGCGCTTTCTGCTGGGCGCCACGCTGGTGCGGCTGGAACGGCCGCCCGAGGCCGTCGCTGAGCTGAAACGGGCCTGCGCGCTCAACCCGCGCCACCTCGACGCGATCAAGCTGCTGGCGAGCGAGCAGCTCAAGCTCGGCGAGCAAGGCGAAGTGATCGCGCGCCTGAAGGCCATGCCGGACTCGAACCCGCGTGACGAAGAGCTGCACCTGCTGCTGCTTCAGGCGTATCAGGACCGCGGCGATGTGCCCGATCATGAAGCCGCCGTGGCGCTGGCGCGCAAGGCGGTGACGCGCTTTCCAGCTTCCGCGGCCGTGCGCATCTTTCTTGGGTATGAGCTGCGCGACCTTGGTGATCTTGAGGAGGCCCGCCGGCAACTGGAGCAAGCCATCCGCCTTGCACCGGATGATCCGCAGCCGAAGGCTCTGCTCGGCGATGTCGCCTTGAAGCAGCGCCGCTTCGCCGAGGCCCGGCAATTGCTCGAGCAAGTGCTCGCCAGGCGTCCCCAACACTTGCAGGCCACGCTCAGTCTCGCCCGCGCACTGGTGGAAATGGGGCAGCCTCGCAAGGCGGCTGAGATTCTCGAGCAAGCAAAGAGCTGGGCGGATGGCGAGGGAAAGCTGCATCTCGAGCTTTCCGGCATTTACTCGCGTCTTGGAGAT
>JACQDF010000236.1 GCA_016201205.1 Acidobacteriota bacterium | reverse complement strand
TCGGTTCGGGCGGCGGAGTGGCATCGCAAGGGCTGAAAACCGCCAGCCGGAGTTGAAATCGAAAAAAGTTCAAACCTCATTCATGTCGCTGAATATAAAGGAGTTATCGCGTGGTTCGAAAGCGATAGCCGGACAGCAGTGGATCGCGATTGAGAATAGCGCTGCGGCGGCGCCGGATATTACGTTCACGGCGGCGCAATCGAGCCAAACAACTCCGGCGGGCGGGTCGGCTCAATTCACTCTGAGCGTGGCCGCGCTGAACGGCTTCGGCGGGGTGGTGACCTTCTCGGCGTCCAGCGTGCCGGCCGGCACGGTAGCGGTTCCCTCGACGGCTGCGGTGGGGAGTTACACGGTAACGGTAACGGCGGCCAGCGCCTGGGTCAGCACGAAACAGATCACGCTGACGGTGTAGTGCAGTCATCACCGGCCACGATTCGGGAAGGGCGGCTGTCCCAGGTAGGGCAGGCTTGACACCATGGTAAAGCGTGGATAAGCTCGGAATGCGCCATGCTTCTGTTGACGGCGCTTCTGCTGTTGCCCCTCGCCGCCGAGCCGATCCGCGTCCAGATCACAACCGGCGGCCATCCCTACGACCTCTCGTTCTACGGCATTTTTGAAGGCCAGGGCGATCTGGCGATTACCGTCAATCCGCACCCTTCGGCCTATCGCCGCGACCTGCGGAAGTTCGTCGACGTGCTGGTGCTTTACAACCTCGCCGACACCGAGGGAGAATCCGAGCGCAAGAACTTGCGGGCGTTTCTCGAATCCGGCCGCGGTATGGTCGTGCTGCATCATGCCATCGCGGACAACTGGCAGTGGAAGTGGTGGTATGAGGAAGTCGTTGGCGGGCGCTTTCTGATGGACCAGGATGGCGCCATGCGCCGCTCAACGGCCCGGAACAACGAGGTGATGGCGGTACGGCCGGTGGCCAAACATCCGGTGCTGGAAGGTGTCGGCGCGATGCGGCTGGACGATGAAACCTACAAAGGCATGTGGATCTCGCCCCGGTCGCGGGTGCTGCTCGAAACGGACAATCCCACCTCGGACAAGGCGGTTGCGTGGATCAGCCCGTATGACAAGTCGCGCGTCGTGGTGATCCAGCTCGGCCACGGTCCCAAAACGCATCGCGATCCTGTCTATCGCAAGCTGGTGCGGAACACCATTCTGTGGGCGGCGGGAAAGTTGAACGATCAATGACCTCACGGCAACCCATGAACAGGAGAAAAGTTATATGGACTCATCGCGCAGGAACTTCCTGATTGCTTCCACCGCGCTCCAGGCGCGGCTCGTGCCGGGCGCCGGTCCTGGCGCGGGCGCCGGTCCTGGCGCGGGCTCGAACAACCGCATCCGCATCGCTGTCATCGGAACGGGCGGGCGGGGCCAATGGCTGATGAAAGCGCTCCAGAAACACGCCCCCGGCGAATTCGATTTCGTCGCCGTGTGCGACGTTTATGACGTCCGCCGCGCCGAAGCAGCCCGGATTGCCGGCGGCAGCGTCGAGCAATACCTCGACTACAAGCAGGTCCTCGACCGCAAGGATGTTGACGCCGTGATCGTCGCCACGCCCGATCATTGGCATGGTCCGATCACGGTGGACGCGCTGAACGCGGGCAAGGACGTATACGTGGAAAAGCCGATGGTTCACTATCCGAAAGACGGCCAGGCCATCGTCAAGGCTGCCCGCTCGAACAAACGCGTGGTGCAAGTCGGAATGCAGGGGCGGATGCTGCCTCACTTTGTCGAGGCCAAACAGAAATACATCGATAGCGGCGTCATCGGCAAGGTGGGTCTCGCGCGCACCTGGTATACCTCCAACAGCGGCTATGTGCGCACGCCTCCGCCAGGCTTCGAGCGAAAGCCCGAGGGCCTCGATTGGGAGCGCTGGCTCGGCCCCGGCCCAAAAGTTCCCTGGAACCCGGATGTCTATTTCAGCCCGTACAAGTGGCTGCATTACGACGGCGGAATGATCATGGGGATTGCCATTCATGTGCTCGATTCGACCCACCATTGGCTCTCGCTAAAGAACCCCGTTGCCGCTGTCGCGGGCGGCGGAACGTATTTCTACAAAGACGGCCGCGACACTCCGGACGTGATCAGCTTTATCCTCGATTATCCCCAGGCGCTCACCCTGACGTTCACCGCGGAGTGCCTCACTGCTCCGGGCGTACGAACGTCGGCGGGCGTCGAGCTGCGCGGAACCGGCGGCGCACTGTGGGCCGAGCGGTACGTTCAGGATACCGGCTACATCTACACTCCGAATGACAAGTTCAGCAAAGAGCCGCCGGCGAAAGCAGCGGCCAAGCCGGCCAACGCCGAGCTCATCCTGAAGAACTGGCTCGAGTGCATCCGCGACCGTAAAAAGCCCGTTGCCAACGAGGAAGAAGGCTACTATTCTTCGGTGGCTTGCTTCATGGCGAACCAGGCGTATCGAACGCGGTCCCGGGTGGTGTGGGACAAGAAGTGGGACCTGGCCACATAGGGGTGCGGTCCGGCGCCCGCCGCTCCCTCATTTGTTAGAGTGAGAGGTGATTAGCGCTATCCCTATGAAGCGGTATCTTTTCGCCGCCTGTTTCGCTGTCACTGCCGCGGCCCAAACGAATCTCACGCTCAAGCAGGCCGTGGACAGCGCCCTCAAGAGTCATCCGCTCCTCGAAGCAGGCGCCGAACGCATCCAGGTGGCCGAAGGCTTCCGCCGCCAGGCCGGCTTGATGCCCAATCCCCGGCTGGTGCTCCAGAACGAGAACACGCGTCCTTACAGCCCGTTCGTTTTTTCTCGCGACACGGACAGCTTCTCCTACCTGCACCAGACGTTCGAAACCGCGGGCAAACGTGACAGACGGGTGGATGTGGCCGCCGCCGGCGTACGACGCGCGCAACTGGAGCGTGAATTGCTCGAGCGGCAGATCGCCGGCCGCGTGAAGCTCACCTACTGGCTGGCCGCCGGCGCCCATCGCGCGGTGCAACTGCTGGCGGAGAGCGTGAGCACGTTCCAGCGCATCATCGAGTATCACGAAATCCGCGTCAAGGAGGGCGCCATTGCGGAAGCGGATCTGCTCCGAGTGCGGCTCGAGGGGGAGCGGATTGCGATCGCCCTCAGCCAGGCGACGCTTGAAGCCGAGCGCGCCCGCATTCACCTGTTCCGCGAAATGGGACAATCGCAATTCACGGCGGTTTCGTTTGCGGATGCGCTCGATCCCGCTCCGGAGGCCCCTGCTGCGGAGTTGCAGCAGGCGGTCGAGCAACGGACGGAAATGAGACTGGCGCGGCATCTCATCGAGCAGGCGCGCTCGAATCTGCGGCTCCAGCAGGCCGTGGCCAGGCCCAACGTGGATGTGCTGTTCGGCTACAAGCGGGCCACTGGCTTCGACACGATGCTCGGCGGGGTGCAGATGGACCTGCCGTTCTCGAACCGCAATCAGGGCAACATCGCCGCCGCCACATCCGAGATCCGCGTGGCCGAGTCCACGCTGGCCGCCACTGAAGCACTGGTGCGCGCCGAAGCCAGCGCCGCCCAGCGCGAAGTCGAGTTACGGCGCAGGCAGGTCGGCGAATCTCTGAAAACGATGCTCCAGCAAGCCGATGAGACAGCCCGCATCGCCGACGCGGCCTACCGCGAAGGAGGCACGGACCTGCTTCGCCTGCTGGATGCCCAGCGGCTCCGCCTGGAGATGCAACTGCTCTACTCCCGGGCGCTGGCTGACTATCGCCAGAGCCTGGTCGCGCTGGAAACGGCATTGGGGATCGCGCCATGAGAGCCGCCGCCCTGTTCGCGCTGCTGGCTCTGGCCGCCTGCTCCCGCAACGGCTCCTCGCCGTCCCCGGTGGAAGCCGCCAGGAGCGAGCCGGCCAGGCCCGAAGTCATCGGGCGCGAGATCAACCTCGACGCCAACATGCAACGGCAGGCCAATCTCCGCATCGAGGAAGTCCGCCCGCGATCGATGGCGCAAAGCATTCAGGCAAACGGCCGGCTGACGGTCAATGAGAACCGCACCTGGCGCGTCGGTGCGATCACCGACGGCCGTCTGGTTCACGTCCTGGTCAACCCCGGCGATCCCGTCCAGAAGAATCAGCTTCTGGCCGGGATGCACAGCCATGACATCCATGAATCCCGCGCCGACTATCGCAAAGCGGTGGCCGAACTGGCGCGTTTGAAGACCGCGCTTGGATACGCACAGCGGCAGCGCGACCGGGCCCGCCGGTTGTACGAGCTCAAGGCAGCTTCTCTCGAACAGGCGGAGCACGCCGAAACGGAGCTCAAGAACGCCCAGACTGCCGTCGCCAACGCCGAAACCGACGCCGAGCGAACACGGCGTCACCTCACCGAGTTCCTGCAAGTCCATCCCGATGAGAATGAAGATCACAAGGAGGGCGACACCGAGCACGAAGGAGATCTGATTCCGGTGAAAGCGCCCGCCGCCGGCGTTGTCCTGACGCGCAACGTGACGCAAGGGTCGGTTGCTTCCAGCGGCCAGGAGCTGTTCACCATCTCCGATCTCGGCGCGCTCTGGATGATCGCCTCGGTGAACGAGCAGTTTCTCGGGAAGCTGCGCATCGGCATGGTCGTGCGCGTCTTTGTGCAGGCCTACCCGGACCGGCCTTTTGCGGGCCGCATCACCAAGCTCGGCGAGCAGCTTGATCCGGCGACACGCACGATTCCTGTCCGCGTCGAGCTGGCGAACCAGGATGGGAGGCTGAAGCCCGAAATGTATGGAACCGCGGAGATCGACATTGGCTTCAGCGCGCCCGCGATCTTCGTTCCCCAATCCGCGGTGCAGCAGGTGGAAGGCGCCAACACCGTGTTTGTGCGGAAGACGTCCGACCGCTTCCAGGCGCGCGCCATCCAGATCGGCCGCGTTGTGGACAGCCAGATCGAAGTTCTTCAGGGACTCGGTCCCGGCGAGCAGGTCGTCTCGCAGGGAAGTTACCTGTTGAAGTCGCAGCTATTGAAAGGCACGCTCCCCGAATAGATGCTCGCGCGGATCATCGACTTTCATATCCGGAACCGCCTTCTTGTTCTCGCCGGGGTCGCCCTGCTGATCGGCTGGGGCATCTACACGATGCTCCGCATTCCCATCGACGCGTTTCCGGACCTCACCAATAACCAGGTCCTGGTGATCACGGAATGCCCCGCCATGCCGCCGTCGGAGGTCGAGCAACTGGTCACTTATCCCATCGAAGTCTCGCTGATGGGGCTTCCCCGCACGGAGGGCATCCGCTCGATTTCCAAGCTCGGCCTGTCGATGGTCACGGTCGTGTTCGACGACGCGGTGAATACCTACTTTGCGCGCCAGGTGATCAACGAACGGCTTCAGGAGATCCGCACGCGGATTCCCCAAGGCCTCGATCCCACCCTCGGCCCGGTTGCCACGGCGTTCGGCGAGGTGTACCAATACACGCTGGAAAGCGCCGCCCGATCGGCGATGGAGCTGAAGACGCTGCATGAGTGGCAGGTCAAGGCGCAGCTCCGGGCGGTCCACGGGCTCAACGAAGTCAACACCTGGGGCGGCCAGACGCGGCAGGTCCATGTCGAGATCGATCCCAACCTCCTTTTGCGCTACGGTCTTTCCCTGCGCCAGGTGTTTGAGCGAATCCGCGACAACAACGCGAACTTCGGCGGCGGCTATATCGAGCACGCTTCCGAGCAATACACCATCCGCGGCCTCGGGCGGGCGCGCGGCCTCCGCGATCTGGAGGATATCGTGATCGCTTCCCATGCGGGCACTCCCGTTCTGCTCAAGAGCGTGGCGATGGTTCGCGACGCCCCCATGCAACGGCAGGGCGCCGTGCTCCGCGACGGCAAGGGGGAAACCGTTTCGGGCATGACCATTATGCTGAAGGGCGAGAACGGCCGCGAAGTGATCCAGCGTGTGAAGGAGAAGATCGCTTCGATGCGGCTGCCGCCGGACGTCCGCATCCTTCCGTTCTACGACCAGTCCATCGTGATCGACGGCACCATCGCCACCGTTCGCAAGAACCTGCTGGAAGCAGGAGGCCTGGTCATCGCCATCCTGTTCCTGTTCCTCGGCAACTGGCGGGCCGCGATCATCGTGGCATCGGTGATTCCGCTGTCGATGCTGGTCGGCTTCATGGGAATGGCGCTGTTCGGGGTCTCCGCCAACCTGATGAGCCTCGGCGCCATTGATTTCGGCATGATCGTGGACGGCGCGGTGGTGATGGTCGAGAACGCCGTTCGCAAGCTGGAGCGCCATCCGGGGGAAAGCTCGTTTCACGCGTTCAGCCGCGTTCGCGACGCCGCCCATGAAGTCGCCCGGCCGATCGTGTTCGCCGTTTCCATCATCATTGCGGTCTATCTGCCGATCTTCGCATTGGAAGGGCTGGAAGGGCGGATGTTCCGGCCGATGGCGATTACGGTCTGCTCGGCGCTCACCGGGTCTCTGGTTCTTGCGCTCACCATGGTTCCCGCCATTACGGTGATCGCACTGCGACACGGCGTCAAGCCGCATACCGACGGCTGGTTCGCCGGCCTGCGGGCCGCCTACACCAGCACCCTCCAGTTGGTGCTGCGCCACCGCGCTCCGGTGATCATCCTCGGGATTGTGCTGGTGGCCGCCGCGCTCGGCTCGCTGGCCTTCATCGGCACCGAGTTCATGCCTCGTCTGGACGAGGGCTCGCTGCTCATTACCACCCGCAAGCTCCCGGGCATCTCGCTCACGGACTCGATCGCCGTCAGCAACCGCGTCGAGAAAGCGGTCCTCGAGTTTCCCGAAGTCACCGGTGTGGTCACCAAGATGGGCCGGCCCGACCTGGCGACAGAGGCGATGGGAATCTACGAAGCGGACGCGTACATTCTGCTGAAGCCGCGTGAGCAATGGACGACGGCGCGCACCAAGGTGGAGCTGGTGGACAAAATGGCCGCCCGGCTCGAGCAGATCCCCGGCGTCGCCTACAACTTCACCCAGCCGATGGCCATGCGTCTCGACGAGGTGGTTTCCGGGATCAAGGCCGATATCGCTCTCAAGATTTTCGGCGATGATCCTCGCTTGCTCGAGCAGCTTGCCGAGCGCTCATTGCGGATTCTGTCCGGCATTCCGGGCGCCGCCGACGCCCAGATGGAGATCATCTCCGGCGTGGCCGAAGTGCGCGTGGAAGCAGATCGCGCAGCCTTGGCCCGCTATGGTCTGAACATCTCCGATGTGCGCGAGCTGGTCGAAGCCGCCGTCGCCGGACGCCCGGTGAGCGAGTACCTCGAGGGACAGCGGCGGTTCCCGATCGTGCTTCGCCTGCCGGCGGAATATCGCAAGGATCCCGGCGCTCTGGGTGATCTGCCGTTGTGGGCGCCGGGCGGAGAGCGCGTCAAGCTGAGCCAGGTGGCCAGAGTTCTCTCCGAGCGCGGCCCGGAAGTCATCTCGCGGGAGAACGCCATGCGCCGCATTGTCGTGCAAGCCAACGTCCGCGGCCGCGATCTGGGCGGTTTCGCCGCCGAGGCCCAGCAGCGGATTGCGAAAGGTCTTGTTTTGCCGGCCGGCTATTCCATCGATTGGGGCGGACAGTTCGAGAACCAGGAGCGCGCCATGCAGCGGCTGATGATCGTGATCCCCGCCTCGATCCTGATCATCCTTGGCCTGCTCTATTCCACCTTTCGTTCCCTGCGGCTGTCGCTGCTGATCCTGATGAATGTGCCATTTGCTCTGGTGGGCGGCGTGGCTGCGCTTTGGATTCGCGGCCTGAATCTGAACCTGTCGGCGTCTGTCGGCTTCATCGCCTTGTTTGGCGTCGCGGTGCTGAACGGCATTGTGCTGGTCAGCTACGTCAACCGGCTGCGAGCAGAAGGGCGGGAGATGCTGGACGCGGTAGTCAGCGGCGCGGCCACGCGGCTGCGCCCCGTCCTGATGACTGCTCTGGTCGCCAGCCTCGGCTTTCTGCCGATGGCCCTGGCCACCACGACGGGCGCGGAAGTACAGCGGCCACTGGCCACGGTGGTCATCGGCGGCCTGGTCACCTCGACGCTGCTCACTTTGTTCCTGCTGCCGGCGTTGTATCCGCTGTTCGCGCCTGCACGCCTGGAAGAGGAGGAAGAGGAGGGAGCTTACGCCGGCTGAGTCTATTGCAGCCGCGGCCGGTTGCGCTCGTGTGTAACCAGCTCATCAAAGATCGCCAGCACCTGTTTGCGATATTCGTACACCCGCTGCAACGTCTCGCGGAACGGGTCGTTCCGGTAGTGGACTTCCCATTTTTTCAGGATCTCTCTGGGAATGGCGATATCTTTGCGCAGCCGATCCGCCGGATGGCCGCGCAGGAAAAGCCCGTAAAACATGGCCGCTTCCCGGCGGGTCGAAATCGGATCGAAATCATCGTTCCGGCGCATTGGTTTTCCAGAAGGGCCAAAAAAAGCCAGTATAAACAGCGTCCAGGCTACTGGCAAGCGCTTTCTTGACGGCGCTGCCGGCGGACCAAGTGATCCTTTCGGCCAAACGGGCTACAATGTTAGATTCTGACCGACTGGGAGGAGTTTCACATGAAGAGGATGCTGGTTGTTTCCATCTCTGCCGGAGCGCTGGCCTTTGCCGATTCCTGGACCGGCACGATCGTCGATGTGATGTGCAAAGGCAAGGACGTGGCCAATCATACGCGGCAGTGCGCGCTGAGCTGCGCCAGGGGAGGTTATGGCCTGGTGCTCTCTGACGGTAAGTTCGTCAAGTTCGATGAAACCGGCAACGCGACGGCCCTTTCCAGGCTGAAGTCTTCCACCAAAGACAAGGACATGAAGGCCAGGGTCACCGGGAAGCTCGACGGCGATCTCATTCGCGTCGAGTCGATCGAGCTGCAATAGGACGCCACTTTCCCCTCATTGCGGCAGGGCCAGGATGGTGGAGGCTTCGTTCTTTGCCTTGGAAATCTCCGAGCGGAGGAGATATCCTTCCGCCTCGAGAAAAGAACGGCAGGCGTCGTGAAGCCCCAGGTGGGCGTCGCCCAGGAAATCGTGAGTGTCCAGCAGGATGGCAGGCCGCGCCTGCCGGATCGTCCGGACGGCCCCCTGGAGCACCTTCAGTTCCGCGCCATCGACGTCGATTTTCAGCACACTCGGCGGCAATGGATGTTGCGCCGACCAGATCCAGGAATCCATGCTCACGGCGGGGACGCGAAGCGTTCCTGCCGCAGACAGGTGGCCGGCCATGAAGCCGGGTCCCGGGTCGAACGCGCATTCGCCTCCCTCGCTGCTGACTGCGGCTCTGACGATTTCCACGTTCGAGATTCCGTTCACTGTCAGATGCCTGGAAAGATACTCCAGGTTCCTTGGCAGCGGCTCGAACGCATAGACGCGTCCTTCGGGCCCGACCAATCTGGCAGCCAGCAAAGCGTGGTAGCCGGCCTGCGCCCCGATGTCGTAGAAGACACCGCCCGGACGGACGTGTTCGCAGATCTGGCGCAGCTTCGCTGACTCATAGATTCCCAGCCAGCAGGACTTAACACTCGATGCCGGGATCCAGCGGTATCCACGCAGCGGACCGGACAGGATTGGCAGAGGCTCGTCTTCGGGAAGCATTTTGAGGAGAAACCGCAGCGGCCTCCCGTAGCGAATCATCTGAGTGGTGAAGCTCTGGGGCACTTTGCCAGCCGCTCCTCAGCAAACTAGTGCGCCCGTCAGCGAAGAATTCTCTTCAAATCTGCGTATCGGGCTGGGCGAGACGGTGCTTGCGGAGCGCCACCCAGGTCTCAAACACGGGCGGATTCCCGAGCCACGTGATCATCCACAGGACCATTTCCTGCTTATCCGCCCGTCTGTCTGCCTCCACTTTCGGATTGCGCACCACCCAGCCGGCGTGATCCTTGGCCATCATGACCAGTTCCCGGCAGCGCCTGCGCCGTTCGGCGTCCCCGGCGGAGTATTCCTGGGCCAACTCGAGCAGCGTTCGCTCGAGCTCGGCGAAAGTCTCCTGGCGTACTCCCTCGACCAGCGGCGCCAGGGGCAGCTCTGCCGACCGCAGCAGCTCACGAAACGTCCGCTCGGCGATGGGCGCCACCTCGGCCCGCGCACGCCCGGCGACGCCTTCATCAATCACCGCGGGCTTTTCGCGCTCGAGAAACTCCCGTAGCCGGGCCCGTTGTTTTTCCTTTTTGCTGGCCACGCCGGTACTCCGCCACCGCCCGGTTGTGTGCTTCGATGTTCGTGCTAAAAACGTGAGCGCTCGAACCGTTCCCTTTGACGACAAAATAGAGATATCCTGTTTCGGCCGGCTGGAGCGCTGCCTCGAGCGCCTTGAGGCCGGGATTTGCGATTGGCCCCGGAGGCAGCCCGTCATGCTGGTAGGTGTTGTACAAGTGCGCGCTCTCCAGATCCGAGCGATGAATCACCCCCCGCCAGCGGCCTTCGATCATGGCCGCGTAAATCGTCGTCGGATCGCAATCGAGTCTCATACCGCGCGCCAGCCGGTTCCGGTACACGGAAGCCACCAGCGGTCGCTCCGCATCGAGGGCTGCCTCTTTCTCAACCAGCGATGCCAGCGTCACGGTCCGGTGGACATCAGTTCGACCGCCGAGCGATCTCCACGCGCGGCGAAACGCGTCTGTCATGTCTCTGGCAAGCTGCATCGCCGTGGTGTGTCTGGTGATCCGGTAGGTCGCCGGAAACAGGTAGCCCTCCAGGCTCGGCGCCGCCGCCAGGTCGCGAATCAGCGCCGGATTCGCAGCCGCCATTCGGAATTCCCGGGCCGTGATCAAGCCGTGCTGTTCCAGAATCCCGCCGATGTCGAAGATGTTGCTGCCCTCCGGGAAGGTGACTTCGTAGTAGAAGACATCGCCCCGAGCCAGCCGGTCGAAGACCCGGAATGCGCTGGCCGGCTCCCCAAACCGGTATTCGCCGGCCTGCAATCGGGACCGCGGTCGCAATAACTGAACTGCCAGCAACTGCCACCTGGAGCGGATCACGCCGGCCTGTTCGAGCATCGCCGCGATCTTGCGCGTGCCAGCGCCTCGCGGCACATCCAGGAGCATTTCCTGCTCGAAACGCGCGTACGGCCTGCCCAGCGAGTAGAGCAGCCAGACGAAAGCGCAAACCACGGCAGCACACGCCGCCAGCGCCAACCGCCGGACCTGGTTTATTCGTTTCCGCCCCATTCCGCCACCGGCCGCGCGTCCAGATAACTTTGCAGGATCAGAACCGCAGACAATCGATCGACCGCTCTGGCCCGCTTCTCCAGGCTGACTCCGCTTTCCTTCAAAACGCGGCTGGCTTCCACCGTCGTCAGCCGCTCATCCCACAACTCGACCGGCATCCCGCTGCGCCGGCTCAAACGCTCCGCGAATGCTCTGACCAACTGAGCCTGCTTCCCTTCGCGGCCGCTCAGATGCAGCGGGTGCCCGACGACAAATCCACCCACCTCGCGCTCGGCAGCCAGGCTGCACAATCGCGCCAGGTCGGTCTTCAGATTCTTGCGCACCAGCGTAGGCAGTCCCTGCGCCGTGATGCCCAGCGCATCACTCACCGCCAGACCGATACGGCGCAACCCCACATCCAGCGCCAGAATCCGCCTGCTGTCCATGCCTACCATATCAGAGTCGCACATGTTAGATTAGCGGTAACAGTATCCATCGCCTTGGAACTTCTGACGCCATCCTTGGAAGTCCGCAGACCCAGAAACCCCGGCGCGTTTCTGGCCGGGCTGGCCGCCGTCATCGCCCTGCTGTATTTCGGGCGCATCCTCATCATTACCATCACGGTGGCCGTCATTCTGGCTTTCATCCTGGATCCACTGGTGAACCTGTTCATGCGCCTGCGGATGCCGCGCGGGCTAGCGAGCTTTTTCACTTGCAGCCTCGCGCTGCTGGTGGTGTACTTCTCCGGAGTGGCGTTCTACACGCAGGCGGCCGGTCTGCTCTCTGATCTGCCCCGCTACAGCTCTCGCATCAATGAGCTGGTGGACGTGGTCGCCTTGCGGCTCGAGCAGACCGAGAAATCCATCTCCGAGATCGTCATTCCCAAGCGCTTGCAGCGCGATGGAAAAACCGCGCAGATCATCAGCGCTCAGCCGGTCCAGCCGCCGTCGCAGCAAAAGTCCGTTCCGCGCCGCCGCTCGGCGGAGCCGCCGGCGCCCACCGTCCAGGAGGTGCGAATCAGCCAGGAGCGCGAGCCGATCGTCAACACCATCTACAATTACCTTCGCTCCTTTTACGATGTGCTGCTGATGGGATCCTTTGTGCCTTTCCTGGTGTATTTCATGCTGAGCTGGCGTGACCATCTGCGCCGCAGTTTCCTGCAACTGTTCGAAGGGGCCGATCGCATGGTGGCCGGCAAGAGCTGGGAGGGCATCGCCGAAATGGCGCGCGCTTATGTCGTCGGCAATTTCATCCTCGGGATGCTGCTGTCTGTCGCCAGCTCGCTGATCTTCTGGTGGGCCAATCTGCCGTATCCGTTGCTCATCGGACCGGTGAGCGCGTTCCTGAGCATCATTCCCTACGTGGGCCTGCCGCTCGCTCTTGTCCCGCCGTTCTTTGCGGCATTGCCTTTTTACAACAGGATCGGGGCGTATCTCATCATCGGAAGCATCATCGCGTTCCTCCACCTGCTGGCGCTCAATCTGCTGTACCCGAAGCTGGTCGGCGCCCGGGTGCACCTGAATCCGCTCGCCGTCACCGTGTCGCTGATGTTCTGGGGGACGCTATGGGGCGCCGCCGGCCTGATCCTCGGCATCCCCATCACGGCGGGAGTCAAAGCCGTTTGCGATAACGTCAGCGAGCTGGAGCCGTATGGCAAATTGATGGGCGACTAGCAGGACGAGCGAGACTGGTTTGACTGGAACCCGCTGCTGGCTGAAGTAGCGGAGCAACAGGGGCCATGAGCGTGCAACAGACGGCATCGCGAACGCTTTCCGCCGAAAATGAAGTCGAGTTGCGCGCGCTTTGGCGGATGCTGAGCCGGGCGCGAGGTTCGGCGCTAGGCTTGCGCGCGTGAACCATCCGGGCCTGCGCGAGCGGCTGGTGGCCGAGTTGCGCAACCGCGGCTGCGCCTTTCACGAAATCGCGCTCGACCCCAATAGCCCCCTGGGCATTGTTGACCAGATCGAGTCGGCGATTGGCGCGGACCGGCCCCCAGCGATCTTCGTTTACGGCCTCGAGTCCATGTTCGATCTCCGTGTCCGCCAGAACCACGCGATGGACATGCTCAACATGAACCGGAATTACTTCGTGAAGCGATTTCCATTGCCGGTCGTGTTTTGGGTGCCGGAGTTCGGTATGCGCGAGCTGGCCCGGCAGACCCCGGACTTCTGGTCCGGCCGGTCGGGCACCTATTCCTTCGCG
Source organism: Acidobacteriota bacterium (assembly GCA_016201205.1). Taxonomy (GTDB): domain Bacteria; phylum Acidobacteriota; class Terriglobia; order Bryobacterales; family Bryobacteraceae; genus CADEFT01. Next base: position 5,075 of record JACQDF010000236.1, on the reverse strand, counting down.
GGCGAATCCGGAGATGCCGCCGAGACGATCGAGCGCCTGCGGCCTGGCTTCGATTGGAACCTCAGTCCAAAAGAACGGAAGGAACGCCGCGAGATTCTGGCGCATCTGCTGGGGGAGCTGGATGAGTCCGCTCCGGCATGGGCGGGCGTGAACCTAATGGCGGCGCACGCCGCCGAATTCGAGAGCGATCACAAGGAGGCGGAACAACGGTTATTGTTGGCTCTGGAGGCGAGCCGGAAAAGCAACGATTTGGGCGTTCAAGCCAATGCGCTAAAGAGCTTGGGCGATGTGGCGCTCAGCCAAGCTCGCTACTCCGAAGGCGAACAACTGTACCAGCAGGCCTTGCCCGTCTATCGCCAGATCGGTGATCGGCTGGGGGAAGCCAATGCGCTAAAGAGCTTGGGCGATGTGGCGCTGCAACAGGCTCGCTACCCCGAGGCTGCGCAACTCTACCAGCAAGCCTTGCCGGTCTATCGCCAGATCGGTGATCGGCTGGGCGAAGCCAATGCGCTAAAGAGCCTGGGCGATGTGGCGCGCATGCAGGCTCGCTACGCCGAGGCCGAACAACTCTACCAGCAGGCCTTGCCCCTCTACCGCCAGATCCGCGATCGGCCGGGAGAAGCCGGCACATTGTGGTCACAAGGCCGGCTGGCTCTGGCCCGGAATGACGAACCATCAGCCGCCATTGCACTCGCCGAGGCCGCCCGCATCTACTCGGAAATCGGCAGAGAAGATCTGGCCGGCCAAGCGCGTCAACAAATCCCGGCAACGCCATAGTGGGTGGCGGTTGAACGGCACTCCACTCTGCTGAGCGATTCCCGCCCGCGCCTCCCGGTCTCGCCGTCGCGTCCCGATATCATAGTGTGGTGAGAACTCCTCGCGGCTGCCTGGTTGCTGTGATGGCCTGGCTCTCCATGGCTGCGAGCGCGCACGCCCAGGATGCGGCGGTCCTGGCACTGGCGTCGGAGCTGGCCAAGGCCCGGGACCGGAGACCGGAAGCTGGCGGCTCAGGCGCTGAATGAAACCGGAGTGGTTCGCTATTACCAGGGCGATTTCGAGCAGGCCTTCGAGGTGCACCGCTGGAGTCTCGCCATCCGCGAGGCGATCGGGGACAAGACTGGCATCGCGGGCTCCTTCGCCAACCTGGGTCTGCTGCACTACAACCTGGGAGACTACGAGCTCAGCCTGGAGTACCAGCAGAAGAGCCTGGAGCTGCGCCAGTCACTCGGGGATCCAGCGCTCGTGGCCGGTGCCCGCGTGAATATCGGGATCGTCCACCATCGGCGAGGGAACTACGGCGAAGCCATGCGCCACTACCGGATGGGCCTGGCCGAATTCGAGAGCCGGGGCGACCAGGCGCGAGTGGCCGTGGTCCTCAGCAACATGGGCAACGTGCTGGATTTGCAGGGCAGCTACGATCTGGCTCTGGACTATCTGAACCGGAGCCTCCAGTTGCGCCGGACACTGGGAGACAAGAGGGGTGTCGTCGCCTCGCTCGACAACCTCGGGTCCATCCACGCCGCACGCACGCGGTTCGAACTGGCGCTCGATTGCTATCGGCAGGCGCTGAAGATAGCCGAAGAGGTGGGAGTCAGGGAGCTGGTCGCCCGGGAGACTGGCGGTGTCGGCGGCGTGCTCCGGCGGCAGAAGAAATATTCCCAGGCCGTCGAGCAGTATGCAAAGAGCCTCGCAATTTGGGAGTCGATGGGTCAGAAGATGGACGTGGCCAGCACGCTGGGCGACATCGCCCTGTGCCATCTGCTCAATGGAGAAGCCGGACGGGCGCTCGAGCTGGCCGGCCGGGGCGCAGCGTTGGCGCGGGAAATCGGCGCACGCGAGCAGTTATGGGCTTGCCTGCTTTCGGCCGGACGCGCGCAGAGGGCGCTCGGCCGGCATGCCGAGGCGCGGAAGGCTCTCGAGGAATCCATCGCCACCATCGAGTCGCTGCGCGCCGATCTGGCCGGGGGTGAGCGTGAGGCGCAACCGTTCCTGGAGGGCAAGGCCGAGCCTTACCACCAGATGGCGGAGATCTCGATCGCTCAAAAGCAGGCCTTCGACGCTCTGGGCTATGCCGAGCGCACCAAGGCCCGCGTGCTGCTGGATGTGCTCGGCGGCGGACGGGCCGGCGTCAACAAGGCCATGAGCGACGACGAGCGCCAGCAGGAACGGCGCTGGCATCGGGACCTGGCGTCGTTGAACACGCGCGTCACGCGTCAGAAGAACGACCCGGACCTGGCGGCGCGACTGGAGCGGATGCGGCGCGGCTACGAAGCGTTTCAGTTGAATCTCTACGTCAAGTATCCGGATCTGAAAGTCCAGCGCGGCGAGATGCGCGGCCTCGAGCCGCGCGAGCTGGACGGCCTGCTGCCGGGCGAGCGCGGCGCTCTCGTCGAGTATCTGCTGACCACAGAGGCGGCCTACCTGTTCGTGTACACGCGGCCGGGCGGCCTGTCGGTGTATCCACTGTCAAGCTCCGTGGTGGAACTGGCGGCCAAGGCCGCGAGCTTCCGGCGGCAGCTTGCGAACCGCGACCTGGCGATGAAGGCGCCGGCGAGAGAACTGTACGACAAGCTGCTCGCCCCCGCTCGCCGGCAACTCGCCGGCGTGACGCGGCTCGTCATCGCACCGGATGGTCCGCTGTGGGAGCTGCCGTTCCAGGCGCTTCAGACCGCGACTGGCCGCTATCTGCTCGAGGACTACGCGATCGCATACGTCCCCTCCTGGACCGCGCTCCGGGAGATGAATAAACGCCGCACGACCCGCGCCGAAGCTCCGTCGCTTCTGGCTTTCGCCGGGGGCAACCTGCCAAACGCCGCACGCGAAGTGCAAGGAATCCAGCCGCTCTACCGGGGCGCTGCCTACACCGGCCCGCTTGCCACCGAAGCCAAATGGAAGGCGGAAGCCGGCCGCTTTGATGTGCTGCACGTGGCCACGCACGGAGTGCTCAACGACGCCAGTCCCATGTATTCGCACCTGGCGCTGGCGGCGGGCGGTGGCAGCGACCCGCAGGACGGAATGCTCGAAGCGTGGGAGATCATGAACATGGACCTCAAGGCCAGACTGGTGGTGCTTTCGGCGTGCGAGACCGCCCGGGGGCGCGCGGGCTCGGGCGAGGGCGTGATCGGGCTAAGCTGGGCGTTGTTCGTGGCCGGATCGCCGGCCACGGTGGTCAGCCAGTGGAAGGTGGACTCGGCCAGCACGACCGATTTGATGCTCGCTTTTCACCGCGGATTTCGGTCGCAAGGGCAGTCTCCGGCGGAGGCGCTGCGGGCGGCCGCCCTGCAAGCGGCCCGCACCGGCGTCTACCGGCATCCGTTCTATTGGGCGGGGTTTGTGGTCGTGGGGGCTGGCTTTTGAGACGCGGCCGTCTTGCGCGCCCTCACTCTCGCCAGCAGAAGCAGTGAGCCTCCCACCAGCGCCAACGTCGCCGGTTCTGGTATCGCGGCCGCGGCCGCAGGGCAAGTGACGCACTCGATGCCGCGAATGTCGGCATTGGCGATGAACACCGATCCACCACCGACGGAGATCGCCGTTCCGGTCGCTGGATTGATCGTGTACAACTGAGCATTTCCCAGGTTATTAGTGAGGATTCCGTACAGTGTGCCGGAAGCGTCAAATGCGATGGACTGCATTGGGCCATCACTGCCCACGGCCGGGTTGACATCGGTGACTGCGCCGGTGGCGGGATCGATAATGACCAGACCCAGACCGACTTGGACATCAAGGCCGATATCATAGCCATACAGCACGCCGCTGGGCGAGAATGCCAGGGACTGGAGCCCAAGCCCGGTCGATCCCACCAGTGTCCCCGCGCCGGTCGCGGCGTTGACGATGAAGAGGAGGGCCGGATCGGTGGTGTTCCCGGCGGTTCGGGAAATCGCGAACAGCGTGTCCGTGGGCGAGAAAGCCAGCCCCCTGACGCTCGGAACCAGGACGCCGAAGTTCAGCGTCGCGGCGACCGCGGCGGCGCCGGTCGCCGGGTTGATCGTCACCAGGTCGAGCACCGACAAACCGAAGATGTCGGTGGCCGAGTAGTAGACGCCCGCGCTGTTGCGAGCCAGTGAGTTGAACCCAAAGAGGCCCGATGAGCCGACGACCGCTCCGGTCCCCGTGGATTCATTGAGGCTGAGGACACGGCCGTCGTAGGTCACCCCGACCAGGCTCGCCACGGCCAGGGCGGGCAGCAGCGCCGCCAGCGCGGAAGCAAGTAATACGGAATGAAGTCTCATGATGGTCTCCACGCTCTTCTAATGCGTTGCGGCGATGAGGGTCGTCCAGCCGGTGAACTGGTCGATGAGCTGGACCGAGACGCGGCAGCCGGCGGCGCTCGTCCCCGGTGCGGGAATAATGCCCGGATCTATGATCGCCCGCTCGCCCAGGCGCGAGACCTGCGTGTTCATATTCAGGTCGACGAAGTCGCCCATGCCGGCCCCGAGCGACACGGTCTTGCGGGCTACCACCACGCCCCGGCTGTTGCGCAGAACCAGGTCCGCGGCGCATTTGACATTGGGATCGCCAATCGCCGGCGTGAGGTCGGGATCCCCAATGGCGCCCAGGCGCAACGTCTGGTACAGCGCCGCGCTGACCGGGGGAAGAACCGGCGCTATTCCGGGATCCAGAATGGCCGGACTTGCCCAGGCCAGGTCGCGGCCGCTGCCGGGCTCGTAGATCTCCGCCGACGACTTACAGGCGAAGTTCGAGCCGTCGCGATTGGCCGGAGTCACCAGGGGGCGCAGCTCGAAGCGCTGGCGAGACATCGAGACCAGGGTGTTGAAGTTCAGGGTCAGGGACGCCGTTTCGCCCGGCCCGAGGTCCACCGCTCTGGACGGCCCCACGGGCATGTTCCGCAGGTCGCGGAAGCCCAACTGAGCCTGGCAGCGAGTGTCAGGGCCCCCGAGGCCGCCGACGTTCAGTTGAATCACGTTGCCCAGCGAGCCGCCCATCATGGGGAACAGGTGCGGAGTCGGGTCGGCGCAGAGACGCCCGCCTGCCAGGGCCAGCGCAGTCATAAGCGCAAAGGCCGCGCTCCGCGGCGCCAAGGCGTTGAGGAACAGCGGAGTGTTCCTGCCGCGTGC
>JACQDF010000222.1 GCA_016201205.1 Acidobacteriota bacterium | reverse complement strand
ATCTCGAGTCCCCTGCGGTAGTAGGCCCACTTGCTGTACGCCAGCCGCGCCAGTTCTGCCGCATCATGTGTAACTGGACTCGGATAGCCGCGTACGAGCTTCTGCCAACTGCGCAGCGCACCTCGGATCGCCCGCGTGTGGTGCGGCTTAGTGCCCACGCCCACAAACTGCAGTGGGCCACCTGGCAACCGAAAGGAGCCTGGTATGAAGCCTTCGGCGAACGTGTCCATTACTGACCTCAGCGTAACAAGAAACCATTGCTCGTCAGGTGGCCGCCAGCACGACTCGCGTTGATCCGCGCAGCCTTACGACCTGGCCTCCAGCGGCGGTCGGTGTTTGCCCGTCCGCCGCAACGCTTCGTTAGCCTGGCGTCAAATGCGCTACGGGAGTCTGGGCGTTCCGGGTGCATATTTGCGTCCCGCCCCCTGAACGTCGCATAATAAGGCGATCGGAAGGAGGTAACCAACGGATGCCTCGTCTGGTCCGCTGCTCGCTCATTCAGGCCGGCAGCGTTCCCACCCAGGGTCTCTCGCTCGACGAGATCAAGCAGGCGATGATCGAAAAGCACCTCGGCTACATCGGCCAGGCCGCCGATGCCGGCGCCCGCATCGTCTGCTTGCAGGAATTGTTTAACGGTCCCTATTTCTGCGCCGAGCAGCAGACTCGCTGGTACGACTTTACCGAGCAAGTGCCCGGCGGCCCCACGACGCGCCGGATGCAGGACGTCGCCCGCCGCCACCAGATCGCCCTGGTGGTCCCCGTGTATGAACGCGAGCAGGAGGGCCTCTATTACAACACCGCCGCCGTGCTCGGTCCCGACGGCGCCTATCTTGGGAAATACCGCAAGACTCATATCCCGCACGTCGCGCCCGGCTTCTGGGAAAAGTTTTATTTCCGCCCAGGCAATCTGGGGTATCCCGTCTTCGATCTGGGATTCGCTCGCATCGGCGTTTATATTTGCTACGACCGCCATTTTCCGGAAGGCGCGCGGGCGCTCGGTCTGAACGGCGCCGAGATTGTCTTCAATCCCTCGGCCACGGTCGCCGGCCTGAGCGAGCATCTGTGGAAACTCGAGCAGCCTGCGCACGCTGTCGCCAACGGCTATTTCATTGCCGCCATCAATCGCGTCGGCGTCGAGGCGCCCTGGAACATCGGCGAGTTCTATGGCTCGAGTTATTTTTGCGATCCCCGAGGGCGGATCATCACTCAGGCTTCGCGCGACAAGGACGAAGTGCTGACCGCGGATCTCGATCTCGACCTCATCGGCGAAGTCCGCAAGACGTGGCAGTTCTTTCGCGACCGCCGCCCCGACATGTACGACGCGCTGGTCAAGGCCTGAGCCATGGTCCCTCCCGTTTCCAGCCGCGAGTTCGAAGCCAGCTTTGCGGAGATTCATCCTCCGCTCGGTCCTCACGAGGCAATTGCGGAAGCCACCCGCTGCCTCTACTGCTTCGACGCTCCCTGCACCAATGCGTGCCCGACGCACATCGACGTGCCGCGCTTCATCAAGAAAATCGCCACCGGAAACCTCACCGGCTCGGCTTTTGCGATTCTGGACGCAAATATTCTGGGTCTGAGCTGTTCGCGCGTCTGTCCGGTGAACGTGCTCTGCGAGGGCGCCTGCGTCCTGCACCGTTATCATAAGCGTCCGATTGAGATCGGCCGCCTGCAACGCCACGCAATGGACCATTTCTACGCTCGAGGCCTGCGCCTTTTTGAGGGAGAGCGGCGCAGAGGCCGTGTCGCATGCATCGGCGCCGGTCCCGCGTCGCTGGCCTGCGCGGCGGAGCTGAGACGCCAGGGCCTCGGCGTCACCGTCTTTGACAAACGCCCGCTGGCGGGCGGTCTCAATACGTACGGCGTCGCCGAGTACAAACTGCGGCCCTCCGACAGCCTCAAGGAAGTGGAGCTTGTGCGCGCCATGGGCGTCGAGTTCCGTCTCGGCGTCGAAGTGGGGCGCGAAGTGTCCATTGAAGAAATAGAGAAGCAATTCGACATCATTTTTCTTGGAGTCGGTCTGGGCCCGACGCTTCCCTTGGGCATCCCCGGCGAGAATCTGGCTGGCGTGGTCGACGCTTTGCGCTTCATCGCCGGCTACAAGACCAATGGCGGCGCCTACATCGGCCGGCGGGTCGCCATCGTGGGCGGCGGCAATACGGCCATCGATGCAGCCGCAGCCTCGCGCCGGCTGGGCGCCGAAGAAGTCCACTTGCTCTACCGGCGCAGCGAAAAGGAGATGCCGGCCTTCGAGCACGAAGTCGAGCTGGCCCGCCAGCAAGGCATCCGTTTCCATTGGCTGACGCAGCCCGTCGCCATCCACGGCGGCCAAGAGGTCGAGGCCATCGAGTGCGTTCGCATGGAGCTGGGCCCGCCCGACCAGAAGGGCCGCCGCCAGCCGCGCCCGATCGAAGGCTCCAATTTCCGCCTGTCTTGTGATATGGTGATCCCGTCGATCGGCCAGTCTCGCCTGATCGAGTTTCTCTCGCAATGCCGCCGCCTCGAGCTGCGCCACGGATGTGTCGTCGCCGATCTGGAAACCGGACGCACGGCGAATCCGCGCTACTTTGCCGCCGGCGACTGCGTCAACGGCGGACGCGAAGTGGTCGATTCCGTCGCTGAAGGCAAGCGTGCCGCGGTTGGCATTGGAAAGGCCATCGAGGAACTCCATGGCTGACCTCACCACTCGCTTCGCCGGCATCCAATCGCCCAATCCCTTCTGGCTCGCCTCCGGCCCCCCCGCGAACTGCGGCGATCAGGTGATGCGCGCGTTCGATGCAGGCTGGGGCGGCGCCGTCTGGAAGACCATCGGAGAGCCCATCGTCAATGTCAGCTCGCGCTACTCCTCGATCGACTGGAGCGGCCAGCGCATGATGGGGCTCAACAATATCGAGCTCATCACGGACCGGCCCATCGAAACCAACTTCCGCGAGATCAGCGAAGTTAAGAAGCGCTATCCGCGCCACGCGGTGATCGCTTCGCTGATGGTCGAGTCGAAACGCGAAACCTGGCACGACATCGTGCGCCGGGCCGAGGACTCCGGCGCCGACGGGCTCGAACTCAACTTCGGCTGCCCCCACGGCATGAGCGAGCGCGGCATGGGGAGCGCCGTCGGCCAGGTGCCCGAGTACACGACTCTCATTACCGGGTGGGTGAAGGAAGTGGCGCGCACGCCGGTGCTTATCAAGCTGACGCCGAACATCTCTGATATCCGCACCATCGCCCGGGCCGCGCGGCTGGGCGACGCCGACGGCCTTTCCGCCATCAACACCATCAACTCGATCACCGGCATCGATCTCGACAGCTTCATGCCGCGTCCTGACGTCGCCGGGCTGTCGTCGCACGGCGGCTATTGCGGGCCCGCCGTCAAGCCGATCGCCTTGCACCTGGTGCAGCAGATCAGCTCAGACCCGGAAGTGCGTCTGCCCGTCTCCGGCATCGGAGGCATCGCCACCTGGCGCGACGCCGCCGAATTCCTGCTGCTCGGATGCACCAGCCTGCAAGTCTGCACAGCGGTGATGCATTATGGGTTTCGCATCGTCGAGGATATGATCGAGGGCCTCAGCAACTGGATGGACGAGAAAGGTTTCCGCGGGCTCGAGGATTTTCGCGGTCTCAGCCTGCCGCGGGTGGTGGACTGGGGCGCGCTCGATCTGAACTACAAGATCGTCGCCCGCATCGATCCGGCGCTCTGCATCGGCTGCGACCTCTGCTATATCGCCTGCTGGGACGGCGCTCATCAATGCATTCACATCGAAGGCGTTCCCACGCCGGAGCGGCTGCTCGAGCAGAGCCGCGACCGCATTGCGCGAACGCCGCTGGTCCCGCGCGTGGATACCTCGACGACGCCTGCTCTCCGCATCCCGCGGGTGGATGAGCAGGAGTGCGTCGGCTGCAACCTGTGCTGGCTCGTGTGCCCCGTCGAGGGTTGCATCACCATGGAACGAATCGACACCGGACGGCCCGCTGAAACCTGGCATGAACGCATCACTCGAGGGACCCGATGACCACGCTGATCCGAAACGGCACTCTTGTTACCGCGGAAAAGACTCTGGCCGCCGATCTCCTCATCGACGGAGAGACGATTCGCGACGTCCGCGCAGGCATCCCGCCGGAAACTGCCCGGCGCGTCATCGACGCCGCCGGCATGCTCGTGTTTCCCGGCGGCATCGATGTCCACACGCATCTGGACATGCCTTTCGGCGGCTCGACTTCGAGCGATGATTTCGAGACGGGCACGCGAGCAGCCGCCTTCGGCGGCACCACCACTCTGATCGACTTCGCCATCCAGGCCCGCGGCATGACAATGCGCCAGGCGCTCGATCTCTGGTGGAAGAAAGCCGATGGCCGCGCCTCGATCGACTACGGCCTGCACATGATCGTCACCGACCTGCCGGATGCGGGGCTGGAAGACATGGATTCGATGGTGGCTGAAGGCGTCTCGAGCTTCAAGCTGTTCATGGCGTATCCCGGCGTGCTGATGGTCGACGACGCGACCATCTTCAAAGCGCTGTCCCAAACCGCCCGCAATGGAGCGCTCATCTGCATGCATGCCGAGAATGGCAGCGTCATCGATGTGATCATCCGGCGCGCTCTTGCCGAGGGAAAGAAAGCGCCGATCTATCACGCGCTCACCCGGCCTGTCACCGCGGAAGCCGAAGCGGTGCACCGCGCGATTGCGATGGCGGAAATCGCCGGTGTTCCCGTCTACATTGTGCATCTGTCGTCGGAAGACGCGCTCAATCAGGTGCGTGAGGCGCGCGATCGCGGCCTGCCGGCCTTCGCCGAAACCTGCCCGCAGTATCTGCTGCTTTCCGTCGACGAGCTCGCCCGTCCCGGCTTTGAAGGCGCCAAGTACGTCTTTACGCCGCCGCTTCGCGAGAAAAGCCATCTCCCCAAGCTCTGGGATGGCCTCAAACACGACCATCTGCAAGTAGTCTCCACCGATCACTGCCCCTTCTGCTTCGAGGATCAAAAGGCGATTGGCAAAGACGACTTCACGAAGATTCCCAACGGCGGCCCCGGGATCGAGAATCGCCTTCAGCTCATCTATCACCATGGCGTCAACGAAGGGCGTATCAGCTTGAACCGTTTCGTGGAGCTGGTTTCGACAACGCCCGCAAAGCTGTTCGGCCTCTATCCGCGCAAAGGCGAGCTGGCCGCCGGCAGCGATGCCGACATCGTGATCTGGGATCCGAATCAGGAGCACAGCATCAGCGCCAAGACCCATCACATGCGCGTCGATTACTCGATGTTTGAAGGCTTCCGCGTCACGGGCAACGCGCGCACTGTGATCTCGCGCGGTGAGATCCTCGTCGAAGGGGGCCGCTACCTGGGGCGCGCCGGGCGCGGCCGGTTTTTGAAGCGGGCGGCGCGCGGAGGGGCATGGAAATGACGGAGGGGGTTGAACCGGACCAGGAAGTTAGTTTATTATCAAACTATGATCCGGCTCAATATCCACCAGGCCAAGACCCATCTCTCCAAGTACCTTCCTCGTCTGGCCAAGGGGGAGACGATCATTCTCTGCAAGCGCAACGTGCCGATCGCCGAGATTCGACCGATCCAGCAGCCCAAGCCGGTGAAGCGGGTCATTGGATCGGCTAGGGGCCAATTCACCATTCCTCCCGAGTTTTTTGAGCCATTGCCGGATGAGATCCTGGAGGCGTTCTACGGACGCAAGGACCTGTCACGGAATAACGTTGCCAGCCGTTCGGGACCGCTTGCTGACGCGCGCGGCTCAGAAAGCGCTTCCGAGCCGCGCGGGCTCTGATTGCACAGGCAATTCTGAACGGATTGACGATCCTCACCCCCGATGAGATCATCGCAAAGTATCCGGTTCGCGTATTATGGTGAGCGGACCGGATGCAGGGGCGAATCAACAAGGAATCGGCTCTCTATAACAAAGACCTGGCGCCCGTTCCCATATCCGGCCGCACCTGGAGCCTGTACAACTATGCGGCCCTCTGGGTCGGCATGAGCGTCTGCATCCCGACGTATATGCTCGCCTCCGGGCTAATCGCCGGCGGCATGAGCTGGTGGCAGGCCATCCTCACCATTCTGCTCGGCAATCTGATCGTCCTCATCCCGATGCTGTTGAATGCGCACGCCGGCGCCAAGTACGGCATCCCGTTTCCCGTGCTGGTGCGCGCGTCGTTCGGTGTGCTGGGCGCAAACGTGCCCGCGGTGCTTCGCGCCCTGGTGGCTTGCGGCTGGTTCGGCATCCAGACCTGGATCGGCGGCCAGGCGATCCACGCGATGCTGAAGATCCTCTGGCCGGCCTGGGGCGACTTCACCGCCGGCGCCTGGGTCTCGTTTCTCTTCTTCTGGGCGCTGAACATGGTGGTGATCTGGCGCGGCATCGAGACGATCAAGTTTCTCGAAGGGATCGGCGCGCCGTTCATGCTGGCCGTTGGCATCCTGATGCTGTGGTGGGTCACGGCGAAAGCCGGCGGCTTCGGGCCGGTCTTGAGCACTCCCAGCAAATTCCGCGATGGAGGCGAGTTCTTCCGGTTCTTTGTTCCCTCGCTCACCGGGATGGTGGGCTTCTGGGCGACGGTGGCTCTGAACATTCCCGACTTCACGCGTTATGCGCGCTCGCAGCAGGCGCAGATGTGGGGACAGGCGCTGGGGCTGCCCGTCGCGATGACGCTGTATTCCTTCATCGGTGTCGCGGTCACCTCCGCTTCGGTGGTGCTTTTCGGCGAGGCGATCTGGGACCCGGTGGCGCTTCTCGGCCGCTTCCAGCAGCCGCTGGTCGCGTTCATCGCCCTGATCGCTCTGCTGATTGCTACACTGAACACCAACGTGGCCGCCAACGTCGTCTCGCCTTCCAACGACTTCTCGAATCTGAACCCGCGCCGCATCTCGTTCCGCATGGGCGGCCTGATGACCGGCGTGCTGGGCATCTCAATGATGCCATGGAAGCTGCTGAGCGACTACAGCGCTTATATCTTCGGATGGCTGGTTGGCTATTCCGGACTGTTGGGTCCGATTGCCGGAGTGATGATCGCGGATTACTTTTTCGTCCGCCGGCGCCAGCTTGTGGTCGAGGATCTCTACTCGCGCCATCGCTCTTACGAGTTCACCGGCGGGATCAACTACCGGGCGATGGCTGCGCTGGCGGCCGGCATTGGCGTCGCGCTGCTGGGGCTGGTGCTCCAGCCGCTGCGCTGGCTCTACGATTACGCCTGGTTTATCGGATTTCTGGCCGCTGGTTCGGTGTACCTGGCGTTGATGCGCCGCGAGGCTGACATCGTGCCGGCGGCGGTAGGAGAAGAAACATGATTGCTGCTGAAACGACGGTTCGCACGCTGAAGTTCTTCGTCAACGGCGAGTGGGTGGAGGCTCACCGCCCGCTCCATCCGGTGATGAATCCCTCGACGGGCCAGGTGATTGCCCAGGTTCCGTATGCGACGGCCTCCGATGTCGATCGTGCCGCCAACGCCGCGCACCGCGCCTTCCTCGCCTGGCGCGAAGTGCCCGTCGTCGAGCGCGTCCAGGTCCTCTACCGCTACAAAGACCTGCTCGAGAAGCATCAGGACGAGGTCGCCCGCATCCTGTCCACTGAGAACGGCAAGACGTTGGAGGATGCGCGCGGCTCGGTTCGCCGCGGCATTCAGATGGTCGAGTTCGCCTGCGGCATGCCGGCGCTGATGATGGGGTATTCCCTCGAGAACGTCGCCCGCGGCATCGATTCGCAGACGATCCGCCAGCCCGTGGGTGTTTGTGCCGGCATCACACCGTTCAATTTTCCGGCGATGGTCCCGATGTGGATGTTTCCGTTCGCGATCGCGTGCGGCAATTCGTTCATCCTGAAGCCGTCGGAAAAGGTGCCCTTAACGCCGGCGCGCACGGCGGAATTGCTGGCTGAGGCCGGATTGCCCGCCGGTGTGTACAACGTGCTGCATGGGGACAAGGAAGCGGTGGATGCGTTGCTGGTGCATCCGCTGGTGCGCGCGATTTCCTTCGTCGGATCGAGCCCCGTCGCCAGGCACGTCTACGAAACGGCTGCCGTCCATGGCAAGCGCGTGCAGGCGCTGGGCGGCGCCAAGAATCACCTGGTGGTGATGTCCGACGCCGACATGGAGAAGTCTGTCGAGGCGATCATGGGCTCGGCGTTTGGCGCCGCCGGCGAACGGTGCCTGGCGGGCAGCGTTCTGGTCCCTGTGGGCGACGCCGCCGAACCGCTGCTCGCTTTGCTGCTCGACAAGACCAGCCAGTTGCGGGTGGGCCCCGCGCTCGACAAATCCACTGAGATGGGCCCTCTGGTCACAGCCGCTCACCGCCGCCGCGTGATCAGCTATATCGAGAAGGGTGTCCAGGAGGGCGCCATGCCACTTTGTGACGGACGCGAGCGCATGACCGATGAGAACGAAGGGTTCTACCTGGGTCCCACCGTGTTCGATCACGTGCGCCCGGACATGACCATCGCCCGCGAGGAGATTTTCGGCCCCGTGCTCTCGGTGGTGCGCGTGAAGGACCTGGACCAGGCGATCCGCCTGGTGAACAGCTCGCCGTTCGGCAACACGACTTCGATCTTTACGACCAACGGCAAGAGCGCGCGCGAGTACGCCTCGCGTGTCGAGGCTGGCATGGTGGGCATCAATGTGGGTGTCGCCGCACCGATGGCGTTCTTTCCGTTCTCCGGCTGGAAGAACTCCTTCTTTGGCGACCTGCACGCCCACGGCCGGGACGCGATTGAGTTCTACACCGAGCAGAAGGTGGTGATGAGCCGCTGGTTTTGAGGTTGTCGAGCGGAGGAACTGGCGGAAGCTACGAGAATAATTCCAGCGGCCGGAAGTCTCCCCGGAGAATCGGCTTCACATCCTGATAGCCCATCCACTTGTCGATCATCGTCGCGTACACCCGCCGGAAATCGGTGGTCATTTTCAAGTCGCCGTTGCCGTCGAGATCCGTCAGGCTGGGGTGTTGTCCGACAAAACCGGGCTTTACTTTGGCGCCCAGCACGAACATCGGGCCCGCGGTGCCATGATCCGTGCCGGCGCTGGCGTTTTCCTCGACCCGCCGTCCGAATTCGCTGAACATCATGATGGCCACATCGTTTGCCCGCCCGATGCGTTTCACATCCTCGAGAAAGGCCCGCAGCCCCTCGCCTAGCCCCGTCAGCAGATAGAAGCGGCCAGCCGCCTGGCTGGCGTGCGTGTCAAATCCCCCCAGGCTGACATAGTAAATCCGCGTCGGAAACCCCGCCTGGATCAGGGCCGCCACTTTGCGCAAATCCAACGCCAGCGACGTGCTTCCGTAGGCCACCGGCGTCCGGTAGTCGCGCACCGCCTCGCGCACTTTGCGCGAGCTCTCCGAAGCCGTCCTGGAAATGGCGCTCAGGAAGTCGAGCGTCGCATTCCCCGTCGCCGCGTTGTCAATCAGCTTGCGATAGGAGTCTGCCTGAAGCGCATCACCCGCTCGCACGAATTCCTCGGGATTGTTGAAGACCACCGGCGCATGCAGGCGGGCTTGTACCGCCAGCGATTGCTTCTGCGTGATGTTCACGATCGTGTTGGCCCTGCCATCCGGCCACTGGGCGTCCGCCAAGCGCCCCACCCAGCCCAGTGTCTCCGCCTGGTGCGGCATGGCTGTGTGCCAGTACTCCATCGAGGTGAAGTGGCTGCGGTCCGGATTGGGATAACCGCAGCCGTGGATGATCGACGCCTGGCCGTTTTCCCACACCTTCTTGAAGCCGCCGAGCGACGGATGGAATCCGTAGTCGTCGTTTGCGCGAATCACGGCCCGTCCGGACGCCGCCAGGCTCGGCCGCACTTTGCGATAGTTGTCATCGCGCCAGGGAATGACGGTGTCGAGCCCGTCATTCCCGCCGCTGAGCTCGACGACCACCAGAATGCGTTCCGGATGGGACTCGCGGCCCGTTTGAAACGCCTCCGCGGCGATGGAAAGCGACGTGTGGCTGAAGATGACGGGCAGGGATGTCCCTACGCCCAAGCCATACAACCCGGTCCTCAGGAACTCTCGCCGGGACCCGCTGCACTTCGGACACTGTACGTGTGCCATGATATGGACCCCCTTTAGGACAACTGATACTCAGGCAGACTCATGATCAGATGGAGCAGCTCGCGCAACTCCTTTTCCAGCGTGTAGCGGCTGTAATCGAGTGTCGCGCAGCCGGTTTGCTGTTCGAGGAAACGAACCAGCGTCTGGCGTCGCTCGCCGGCGACCGGCACTCGCAGAAAACGGCCTAGCAGGTAATCGACTGCGCCGGCCGCATCCGATACGCCCGCACCCTTGAGCATCGCCGTCAACTCGAATTGTGGGCCGCGGCGCGGCTCCGGAGGCACTCCCTGCACGGCAAAGACAGCCGCGTTGAAGACGCCGCGAAACAGGTTGAAATCTTCGCCGGACAGCTTTGCCGTCTCCTCTCCCGCGCTGCCCTTCGCCATGCCGGTTTCTCCCTTGGGAAAATCGGTGTAATTGCCGCGCTCGGCCAGCTCCAGGAACTGGTTGAACAGAAAATCTCCAGTCAGCCGTCGCGTTCCCTCCAGATGCGCGTTCTTCACCACTGGAGTCTCTTCGGGGAAGAGAATGTAGCGGGCCACATTCTGCCGCTGAAAGGTCGTCGCCGGGTTGATCCAGCTCCTGCCGCCATCCCAGCCTTTGACGTTGGGCGGATAGAAGATCTCCTGGCCCAGGCTTGCGGTGAGGCCGGCAAACTTCGGGTAGGTCGGAGCATCTTTGAGGCCCAGCTTCTTATAGGCGCCAGCCACCAGTTGCACGGGACTCTTGATCTGGGTGGCGTACGATGCCGGGCTGTGAAAATCGCGCGAAAGAAAGATCTCTTCCAGGAACGGCGCAATCTCATACTGGTGATTTCGCAGGCTCGCCGACAGCTTTTCCTCCAGATCCTTGCTGGTCTCTTCCCGCACGAAGAACCGGTAGAGCTTCCGGGCGATGAAGCGCGAGCATGCCGGCTGATCGAGGATGATCCCGGCGACGTCTTCCGGCTCGAGCTTGCCCGTGCGCCCGAGCACCCTCTTGTCGCTGTCGTCATGCAGCTCGGTGCGGTTCACAAACTTTGTCCAGGATGGGTTCAGCGTCCAGCCCGTGAGTGCGCGAGCCGCTTCCTTGATGTCGGTTTCCGTGTAGTTGCCAGCGCCGAGTGAGAACAGCTCCATGATTTCGCGAGCGTAGTTCTCATTGGGATGCCCTTTCAGGTTCTGGTGATTATCCAGGTAAACGAGCATCGCCGGATCCCGGCCGATGCCGGTGAGCAGGTCCCGGAAGTTGCCGTTGGCGTGCTCCCGCAGAAAGGCGAACTGGCCGAGCATCTTGCGATAGTCGCGAATCTTCTCGTTGCTGGTGGCGAAGTGGCCGTGCCAGAACAGCACCAGCTTCTCCTGCAACGGCCGGCGCGTCTTCAGGATGCGGTCCACCAGCCACGTCTGGACGCGCTGGGACTCCAGCAAGTCGACATTCCGGTAATAGTAGAAGGCGTCTACTACGGCCTGTTTGTCCGTCCTGGCGATGCGCTTCATTTCCGGTGTCACCGCCGTGCGCGCCTCCGACATCAGCAGCTTGCGCTGCTCGGGAGCGAGCTTGTCCAACGTGCCGAACAGGATCGCCTGAAACGCCGCCCCGTTGAGCACACGGCTCCAATTCTCGGAGGGAAAAATGCCGGTCTCGGCGAAACGCGGGAGCGCCACGTCTTCGACGCTCTGATAACGCACCAGCCGCCGCACGGCGTCCTGGGCAGACATGGCCGCCAGCGCCTGGATCTCCTGGGGCGTGCCGCCAAAGCCTGCCCGCTCGAGCAGATGCGCCGCCCGGTCCCGGTTCCAGTCCGCGGCGGCGATGGGGCCCAAGTCTCCCGTCCATGACGCCGGACCGGGACCGGCGCCAAACGCCGTGGCGCTCGCACAAATCAGGACCAGCCGGGCATAATTCATGAGCCCCTCCTTCCAGTTTGGATGAATCGTATCACCTGGCGGCGCGGAGAACAAGCCAGCGGCTGGAGCGGAGTTTCAACAAGCGAGCGAGGCCCGCACACGGTCGCGGTAGCGGATGCACTCCTCGAGCACGCGCCGGTATTCCTCGATCTCGACATCCCGCTCCGAGCAGATGAGCATCAGCGCTCCGTCACTGCGGAAATTTCCGTCCCACTCGAGGACCTCCTCGTCCGTCCATTCCGGGCTGTACTGGCGCATTTTCTCATCCGGCGTGCGGTCGAAGTACGCGCGCAGGTTGATGTCGGTTTCGTCGGAGTCCGGCGGGTAGGGCTCCTGCTCGAAGTTCCAGACCGGCTGAGGCGTCATCATGAGAAGAATTGTAGCTGCTTCAGGAATGGCCCAGGACGCGGTGCGGCTGGTAGGGCTCAGCCAGGGTTTTCAACTCAGCGTCCTCGAGTCTGAGGTCCAGGGCTTTGACGGCGTCGTCGAAGTGACTCATCCTGGTTGCGCCGATAATCGGGGCGGTGACCCCCGGCTGCTGAAGAACCCAGGCCAGCGCGATTTGTGCATTCGAGACGCCCCGCTGCCCGGCGACTTGGGTGACTCGATCCACCACGGCGAAGTCCGAAGGCTGGTAGTAGAGTTTGTGTGCGTAATCGTCGGTTTTGGCGCGTGCGGTATCGCCGTGGTCCTGCGGGCGGCGGTTCCCCATCAGGAAGCCGCGCGCCATCGGGCTCCAGGGGATGAGTGCGATGCCTTCGGCGCGGCACAGCGGGATCATCTCGCGCTCCTCCTCGCGATAGATGAGGTTATAGTGGTTCTGCATCGAGACAAACCGGGCCAGACCATGGCGGTCCGAAGCGTACAGCATCCTGGCGAATTGCCAGGCGTACATCGAGGACGCGCCGATGTAGAGTATTTTGCCGGCGCGGACGCCGTGAGTAAGCGCTTCGAGTGTCTCCTCGATGGGCGTCGAGTAGTCGAAGCGGTGGATCTGGTAGAGGTCGATGTGATCGGTCTGGAGGCGGCGCAGGGAGTCATCGATCGAGTGCAAGATGTGCTTGCGGGACAGCCCGCGCCAGTTGGGATCGGCCCCCATGGGCTGGTAGACCTTGGTGGCGATGATCGAAGTGTCACGCCGGACTCCGAACTTCCGGAGCGCATTGCCGAGGACCTCCTCGCTGCGGCCAAGCGAGTACACGTCGGCGGTGTCGAAGAAGTTGATGCCCAGATCGAGAGCGCGGCGATAGAAGGGAGCGCTTTCTTCCTCCTCCAGAATCCATTCGCGCCACGACTTGGAGCCGTAGCTCATGCAGCCAAGGCACAGCCGGGAGACCTTCAGACCAGTCGATCCAAGGTTGACGTATTGCATAGCGGAACAGACAAGGTATCACGAAGCACACCGGCGGACCACCGCGCCATGCGATAGTATAGGGGTCCGCGTAATGCCCCCGAAACATCGCACCAGTCGCAAACGCAAACTCGACACCAAGATCATTCATTCTCTCGACAAGGGACTTGAGGTCCTGGAGCTGGTGGGAACGCTTGGCGACGCCTCGCTCGCGGATCTGGCCCAGCACCTTCACTTCGACAAGGCGACGATTTTCCGCCTGCTCACGACGCTGATCCGCAGGCGCTATGTCCAGCAGGATGCTGAAACCAAGCGCTACCGCCTTGGGTTTCGGGTGCTGCATCTGGAGTCGCTGCTGTTCAAGCGGCTCGACCTGCCCGGGTTGTCGCGCGAAGTTTTGACCGCGCTTGCGAACGACTCGGGAGAAGCCGCCCACCTCGCCGTCCTTCAGAAGGATCAGGTCATGGTGATTGCGCAGCGGGAAAGCCCGGAGCGCGTCGCTGCCAACGCACACGTGGGCTCGGTCGAGCCGCTGCACTCGACCGCCCTGGGCAAAGCCGTGCTCATGCAGCTCAGCGACGAAGCACTGCGCCGCACGGTCGCATCGCTCGATCTGACGCCATACACCCGGAACACCATTGTGAATCCGGAGTGGCTCATCAAGCACCTCCAGAAGGCGCGCGAGCTGGGCTATGCGGTGGACGAAGAGGAATTCGACGCCGAAGTGCGCTGCATCGCCGCTCCGGTGCATATCCCCGGCTCGCGCCAGCTCTTCGCCATCGGCATCTCCGGCCCTTCCAGTCGCGTCTCCTCCGGGCGTATGGGGCATTTGATTCAGCGCGTGCAACAAGCGTCGCAGGCGCTGGAGCGGCTGTTCAGCGGGGAGATGGCCGGCTCTTGATCGCTACCCATTCCGTATAGACTATCAGCATGGTGCGACGCCGCGATTTTCTTTCCGTTCCTGCCGCGCTGGCGGCCTCTCCCGCCGCCGCCCAGGCTCAGCGCCCCAACATTTTGTGGATCACGTGCGAGGATATGAGCCCCACACTCGGCTGCTACGGCGATACGTACGCCGTCTCACCGAACCTGGACCGGCTGGCTCAGCGTTCGCTGCGCTATCTGCACGTGTGGTCCAACGCACCCGTGTGCGCGCCGGCGCGCACGTCGATCATCTCGGGCATGTATCCGCCATCCACCGGCTCCGAGCACATGCGCTCGTTGACGCGACTGGCGCCAGGGCAAAAGATGTTCCCGCAGATCCTGCGCGAGAACGGCTACTACACCAGCAACAACGCCAAGGAGGATTACAACCTCGAGCACACAGGCAAGGTGTGGGACGAGTCCTCCAACAAAGCTCACTGGCGCAACCGGGCCGCGGGACAGCCTTTCTTTTCCGTATTCAACTTCCTGATCACCCATGAGAGCCAGGTGCGGCGCCGCCCGCACACGCTGGTGCATGATCCGGCGAAGGTGCGCATTCCCGCCTATCATCCGGATGCACCCGAGGTGCGGCACGATTGGGCGCAGTATTACGACAACATCACCGAAATGGACAAGATGGCCGCGCGTGCGCTGAGCGAACTCGAACAGGACCGGCTCGCTCAGGACACGATCGTTTTCTTTTATTCCGACCACGGCGCCGGTATGCCGCGCAGCAAGCGCTGGCCCTACGATTCCGGGCTGCACGTGCCGCTGTTGGTGCACATACCCGAGAAGTTCAGGCGTCTGGCGCCCAGGGAATATCGCGCCGGAGGCACGACCGACCGGCTGGTTTCCTTCGTGGACCTGGCTCCGACGGCGCTGAGCCTGGCGGGCATTCGCAAAACCGGGTATCACCAGGGCCACTCATTCCTGGGCAGCTTCGCCGAGCCGGAGCAGCCGTATGTGTACGGCTTTCGGGGCCGCATGGATGAACGCTACGACATGGTGCGTTCGGTGCGCGACAAGCGGTACGTCTACGTCCGCAACTACATGCCGCACCGCATCTACGGCCAGCACATCGCCTATCTGTTCGAGATGCCGACAGCTCGGAAGTGGCAGGAGTTATACAAAGCCGGCAAACTCGGCGAGGCGCAGCGGAAATTCTGGGAGGCAAAGCCGCCCGAGGAGCTGTATGACTTGCAGACGGATCGCGATGAGGTAAACAACCTGGCCGGCTCGGCCGGTCACCGCAAGATTCTCGAGCGGATGCGCAAGGCGCAGCAGGATCTGGCGCGGAAGATCCGCGACACCGGTTTTCTGCCGGAAAACGAGATCCATGCGCGATCGAAAGGCTCGACGCCGTATGAGATGGGGCATGATCCCGCCAGGTATCCGGCCGAACGTGTCATGGCCATGGCCGAAACGGCGACCAGCCTGCCGCGCAACACGGACGTCCTTCTGAAGGGCTTGCTGGATCCGGACAGCGCCGTCCGCTATTGGGCGGCTGTGGGCTTGCTGATGGCCGGACGGGCGGATGCGCTGGAAGCAGCGCTGCGCGATCCGGCGCCCGCCGTGCGCATTGTTGCCGCCGAAGCGCAGCAGCATGTCGAGACGCTGCTCGAGCTCAGCGATCAGAACAAGCACGGCCTGTACACGGCCATGCAGGCGTTGAATTCGCTGGAGATGGTGGGCGCGAAGGCAAAAGGCTTCGAAGCCCGCATCCGGTCCTTGCCGCGAACCAGTGACTCGGTCGATCCGCGTATGCGGGCGAATCCCGGCAACCTGATTGACCGCATCCTCGAGAACTTGAAAGCGGCTTCCTGAACGGACTCGTCGTCTAATCGACGTAGGCGATCGAAGCCAGCTCGATTGTCTCGCCGTTCACTTTCCCCGAGACTTTCACTTTCTTGTCGAGGAACCGGGCGGCTTTGGCGGAATCGGAAAGCTGGAACACCTTACCGCCGTTGTCGGAAACAAAGACGGCCTTGGCGCCGCCTTTGAGGCAACTGGACGCGCAGTCGCGTGACTCCTTCGAGGCATTGGCGTTGCTGGCCCCGCAGGAGCTGTCGCTGATCCAGCCCACCATGTCCTCGGCGTTCAGCATCGTGCCCAGAAATAGCGATGCAAAGATGAGTTTCTTCATACTTTCCAGCTTACCATCCGCGCATTCCTGCGCTGAAGTATACTACCCGAGAATGCGCATTCTCCTTCTGCTCGGATTTGTTTGTGCCGCTTTCGCCCAGCCCAAAGGCTACACGGCGCTGTTCAATGGCAAGAGTCTCGACGGCTGGGAGAAACGCGGCGACGGCCAGTGGACCGTGATCCGCGACGGCGTGCTGGTTGGCCAGCGCGTCTGGGACCGCATGCTGCTGGCGCCCGGAAAGACGCCTTTCAAGTCCGAGAACGATTTCCGCAACTGGATGAACGCCCAGGCGTGGCTGTACACGGTCAAGGAGTACGGCGATTTCGACCTGCACGTCGAGTTCTGGACCAAGACCGCCGGCAACAGCGGCATCTCCATTCGCGACCCGTCGCGCGCCGCCTATGGCATCACCACGCCCGCGGATTTCAACCGCACCCCGTCCAAGCTCGGTTACGAAATCCAGATCAACAACCGCTATCCCGACCCAACGCCCACCGGCAGCGTCTATACCTTCAACACGGCGCCCAGGGAGGCTATGCGGGAGGATGACTGGAACACCTTCGACCTCGAGGTGCGCAAGGAGACCATTCGGGTGAAGCTGAACGGAGCGCCGGTTTCCGATGTGAAGTGCGATCCCAAGCGTCCGGTGCGCGGGCCCATCGGTCTGCAATTGCACGATCAGTTCAGCATCGTCATGTTCCGCAACATCTGGATTCGCGAGCAGTGATTACTGCTTGCCGAGCTTCTTCTTCAGGTGCTCGTCGTATTCCTTCTTGAGCGCCGGGTCGCTGGGGCTGGGATAAAGCTCGCTCGCCTTGTACTTGCCGGTCATGAACTTGTTCTTGGTCCACTCGTCGTGGATCTTGGTGGTCACTGCCCTTCTGACCACTTCTTCCACCAGATGCGGCGGAATGAAGTAGATCCCTTCGCGGTCCCCGAAGACGACGTCACCGGGCATCACCGTGGCGTTGCCGATGCGCACGGGCGTATTGACGGCGGTCAGCATGACATTGCGAATGGCGGACGGGTGTACGTTGCGAAAATAGGCCTGCATGGGAATCTCGACGATGCCTTCGAGATCGCGAATCGACCCATCGATGACCATGCCCGCTTTGGTGGCGGCGAAGATGGCGGTGGCCAGGTTATCGCCGACGAAGGTGCCGCCCTCGACCTTGCCGAACAAATCGACAACCACCACGTCGCCCGGCTGGAGCATGTCGATGACGCGCTGGTTGGCATTGCGCCCTCCGCCACGTTTCCTGGCTTCGGCTTCGGCAACGTCCGCCACATCGGGACGAGTGGGCATGAATTGCGCGGTGACCGCCCGCCCGGCCAGTTTCCTGCCGGGATGCAGGATACGGAAGCCGCCTTCATATTGGTTGGGATAGGCTGTCCCCATGACGCCGAACACGTCTTCCGCGCTCAACTCGCGCACCTTCTCGAGCAAGGCATCCGGCACCTTCGGCCTGCCGTCCTCAAAGCGCTCGAAGGGGTTCTTGGCGGTGTACTGGATCATCTGCTCGCGGGTGAAGGTGAACACCTGGGCCGGGGAGAATCCGGGAAGCATGGTGAGGATCACAAAAAGAAATCTCATGGGGGGCAATGTATCACATCAGGCCTTCTCTGTCAGCGCCGCTACGCCGGGCAGCTCGATCCCGGAGAGAAACTCCAGCGACGCGCCGCCGCCCGTCGAGATATGCGAAATCTTGTCCGCCACGCCCGCCGATTTCACCGCCTTCTCCGAATCGCCGCCGCCCACCACGCTGAGGATGCCCGGCTGCGCCACCGCTCTGGCGATGGCCACGGTGCCCTTGTCGAACGGCGGCTTCTCGAATACCCCCATGGGTCCATTCCAGATCACGCTCCTGGCGGCGGCGATGACACTCGCATAACGCGCCACCGCCTGCTCGCCGATGTCGAGTCCCATCATGCCGTCGGGAATGCGCGTAACGGTCGTGCAGGCCGCGTCCTCCTTTAGCTCGCTTGCCACCACATGATCCACCGGCAGCATCAGCTTGTCTCCGGCCTGCTCCATGAGCGATGTTGCTAATTCCAGCTTTTCCTCTTCCAGCAGCGACTTGCCCACCGGCTCTCCTTTGGCCTTCAGAAACGTGTAGGCCATGGCGCCGCCGATCAGCAGCCGGTCCACGAACTTCATCAGGTTCCGGATCACTTCGATCTTGTCGGAGACCTTCGCTCCACCCAGAATCGCCACCGACGGCCGTGGCGGATTCTGCGTCACCTTGCTCAGATACTCGAGTTCCTTGTCCATCAGCAGGCCGGCGGCCGCCTGCCCCATGCAGCGGATCATACCCACTGTCGAAGCGTGCGCGCGGTGAGCCGACCCGAACGCGTCGTTGACATACACATCAGCAAGCGCCGCCAGCTTCCTGGAAAACTCGGGATCATTCTTCTCTTCTTCAGTGTGAAAGCGCAGGTTCTCCAGCAGCAGAATCTCGCCCGGCTTCGGCTTCATCGCCTCGACTTCCGGACCGATGCAATCGGACGCCATCTTCACCGGCCGCATCAGGATATCCGACAGCCGCACGGCAGCCGGCTTCAGGCTCATCTCGGGATTCGGCTTGCCCTTGGGCCGGCCGAGGTGCGAAGCCAGAATGACACCCGCGCCTTGCTCGAGAGCGTACCGAATCGTGGGCAGCGATGCGCGGATTCGCTTGTCGGAAGTGATCTCCCCGGCCGCCATCGGAACATTGAAATCGACCCGGATAAAGACAGTCCTGCCCTTCAGATCCAGATCACGGATGGATAATTTCATAAAATGTCAGAACTCCGATTTTAGCAACTCGTAAAAGATCCTTATTCCTTTGAAAAATTCGCCCACCGGGATGCGTTCTTCATCGCTGTGCATGGTGGCGACAATCGCCGCGTCGAGCGCCATCGGGATGATGCCGTAAGCCACCACGCCTTTCTCGCGCAAACGCACCGAATCCGTGCCGAACGGAACCAGAATCGGAGTCACCACCGCTTCCGGGTGAAACTTGCGGATCGATGCGCCCAGTGCGGCGAACAGCGGCGTGTCCATTGCGCTCAGACCCGGATCGCTCGGCTCGCTGAGCCGCTCGACGCTGACCCGCGGGTCCTGGATGCGCGCCTTCAACTCGGAGACGAATTCGTCGGCGTTGACGCCCGGCAGCAGGCGGCAATCGAGAGTCGCTTCCGCATTCGATGGGATCACGTTCACCTTCACCGGTGAGCCCACGCCCGATGCCAGCGTCGTCAGCGTGATCGTGTTGCGCTGGATGGCGCCGGTGAACTTATTCTGCGCCAGTTGCCCCTTCAGGGTCTGGCGCATCTTCTCGAGAGCCTCATTCGTCTTGCCTCGCTCAGGCGCCGCCAGCGCCTTCGCAATGGCGTCAAGAAGGATCATGTTGGCGTTGTCCGGGATCGGCTGCGAGCCGTGCGCGGCCGTCCCCTTGGCGCGCAAGCGCAGCCACAGCGCTTGTTTCTCGCCCACCGCGATCCCAAACACCAGCTTGCCCGGCGAGAATACATCCCGGCTGCCGAATCCGCCTTCGTCGAGCACATACTCGCATTCGATGTCCTTCCAATGGTCGCGGATCATCGCCCGGATGCCGAACGTGCCGTTCAGTTCTTCATCGGCCGTCGACAGCATGATGATGTCTCGCGCCGGCGTGATCCCCATTTGCTTCAGCGTGATCAGCGCGGTGAGGTGCATCACGCCGGCGCCCTTCATGTCCAGCGCGCCGCGGCCCCAGATATGCCCGTCGCGGACCAGACCGCCAAAGGGATCCATACGCCATGCCTTGACATCCACCGGCACGACGTCGAAGTGATTCAGCAGCAGCAGCGCTTTCTTTGTGCGGTCACGGCCCGGCAGCCGCACCACCAGATTGGTCTTGCCGTCCGGCGCCGTCGGATAGAGCTTGGGCTGGAGGCCGTTGCGTTCGAGCTCCCTGCGAAACAGCCCGGCGGCCTGGCGCGTATCAGCCGGAGGATTCACGGAAGGGATGCGGATGTACTGCTGCAAGAGCTCGAGCGCATGCTTCTCGATCGCCGGCCAATCGGGCTCGGCCGCAAACAAAGGGGTACAAGACAAAATAAGCAGAAAATGTCTCATTTCTCCGACTCCGGAACATCCGAAAGTTGCACATCCAGCTTCGCCGCCCGATAGGCCTCGAGCAGCGCTCCGGCAGCGGGCCCGTACACCGGCGGCGTCACTTGATTGCCCTCCGCCAATTCAACCAGCATGCGAAACCGCTCGCGCACCAGATCGCTGTGGAATACGCCTCCAAGATACGCCACCACCGCCGCTTCGCCGGAGTGGAAGAGTTGCTGCCGCACGGCGGCGGTGAGTGTGGCCAGTTGCTGCGCCGCGTTCGCCAGAATCTCGCCCGCGATCGCGTCGCCATTCACAGCCGCTTCGTCCACCAGCCTGGCGAAGGCCGCGATCCGCGGCCGCGGATAATCGACCGTATAGAAGCGGTGCAGCAGGTCGTTGGCATTGCCGGCGCCCGTCGCTTCGAGCAGCATCTGGCGCAACAGGGTTGCGCTTCCCCAGCCTTCTTCCATGCGCAACGCGGCCCGCAGCGCCTGCCGCGTAAGGTCGAAGCCGCCGCCCTCATCCCCGTAGACATAGCCCCAGCCGCCTGCCCGCACTGTTGTCCCGGCTGCATTCCGGCCGAAGCTGATCGAGCCTGTCCCGGCGATGGTGATGATGCCCGGCTTGCCGGCGGTAGCGCCGGAAAGCGCGATCAGGGCATCGGTGGTGACCAGGATATGATCCGCCGGCAGAATCTCATGCAGGATCTCTTCCTTATCCGCGGGCCCTCCGCTGAAACCCAGACACGCTACCGCAAACCGCCCTTCCACACCCGCCGAGGCCAGCGCCGCAGTCACCGAGCCCTTCATGGCCGAGATGAACTTGGCCCGTCCCTCCGGCCCCCCCACGTGATTGCACGGTCCGCCGCGGCCATATCCGATCACGCGACCTTCCTCATCGCCGATACACGCTGTCGTGCTCGACTGGCCGCCATCCACTCCTAGAAACAGCCTGCTCATTCCGGCGGCGCCTCGATTGCATAGAGTCTTGTGCCGCCGCGCTCGGCCATCAGGTGAATGCCCCACAGCAGGCCGTTTGCCAGGAAGTCTTGCGCCGGCGGGTCCTGCGACGCCACCAGGAAATAACGAACGCCGTGCGCGCGCATCTCTTCCATCGCCACACGCCGTAAGCCCTTCCTCGGCGGCGTCTCGGATTCCTGCGGCTGGTCGGAAAGCTCCATCCAATCGCCTTTTTCTCTTTGTCCGTACAGCTTCAACCGGGTCCCGTACTGGTCTTTGGTGGTCTCGAGCAGCACGGCATCCATCTTCCGCTCCGAGCCAAGGTCCACTTCCATGAACATGCCGGGAAAGATGGACTGCCACGATTTCCAACGCGTCACCGGGCTGTTATCGAACGCCAGTTGCACGTCCCAGGGGTTGGGCCAGGCGCGCAGGCGCCACTCGGGCGATCTCGGCAGCTCTCGCTTGCCGGACAGAATGCGCCACTCGGTGATGGACCACTGGTCCGGGCCATCGCCCTTCGTCTCGACGAGACGCAGGCGGCGCAGCGGCCGCCCATCAAACCCGAAGCGCAGCCGGCGCGTGGGCGCCGAATCAGGAAACAGCGCCGTCCACACGCTTTCGCCCAGCTTGCTGTTCTCCCCGGATTGGTATGCAACCAGAATCTCGCGGTTGGTGTAGGCGTCGGCGGTTCCGCTGTAGGTGAACACCTTTTCGCCCGCCGGAACATGATCCTCCACCATCCGCGCCACCACATACCCATAGTGGCGCATCGTCAGATATTTCTCCTCCGGTGTCAAACGCAGAGCCGCGGCCATCGGAACCCGCTCCAGTTTCCACGCATGCGGCGAGCAATAGAGGCGCAGCACAGGTGGCCAGCAGATGATGGCGTGAATCAGCGCCAGCGAGGGCAGCACCCCGCGCGAGCGTTCGCACGCCATCCCCAGCGCCAGCGAGAAGAACGGAAGCGCCGGAACGAGAAAGCGCGTTCCGATGTTGTTGAAGTAGGGAAGCGCAAACAGCAGGCCCGCCAGCAGCAGCCGGCGGCCCTCCGGGCGGCGCAGCGCCAGCAACGACAGCGGCGCCAGCACATACACCGGCCCTAGCATGCCCGCCAGTTTCTCGCCGTGCACGGTCAGATCGAGAGGCACTTCCCAGTAGCTCTTCGGATCACCGTAATGACGCATCCGCTCGATGTACTCCCGCTCAAACGAGATGCGCACGTTCGGGTTCGGGAACACGCGGTTCATGAAAGGCGAAAGCGGATTGCCAACGATGATCCAGTTCTTCGCCATCCACGGCAGCATCATCGTGGCGGCGCAAATCGACAGCGTCAGCAAAGGGCGCAGCAGCGGCTGCCGCCGGCGCCACGTCTTCCACAGCACAAACAGCCCCGCATACGGAATCGCCAGCGCCGCCGTGTACTTGGTTGCGAAACAATACCCGGCCAACAGGCCGATCGGAATCAGCAGTCCCTGCTGCCGCTCTTCTGCCCAGATATGCAACAGGCAGAAGGTCGCGAAAACCACGGTCGCCACAGCGACGTCGTTGTAGGCGGACGTGCCATCCACACCCACCACCGGCGAGCACAGCAGCAGCAGTGCTCCGCCGGCGCCGGCGGCGGGAAAACCTGACCGGCGCGCGTGCGTCATCATCAGCAGCGGAAGCGTCATCGTGAACACGAAGTGCACCATCGACGCAGCCGAGTGCCGCCCGAACGCGAACGCGAACAGGTAAAGCATCTCGATGCCCTGTGTCAGGTTGGCGTACATGTTTGTTGTGATGCGGCTGAAGCCTTGCTCGCGCAGGTAGCGTGCGACAAGCCCGAGATGGTAACTGCTGCCGTCCGGGCTGATTTCGGGCGCCATGGCATTGGACCAATAAAGGAACGCGTAAGCGGCGTACACCGCTGCGAACAGCCATTTCCAGAACTTGCCCGACGGCGGAAGCGCAGGCGCCTTCGACGGGCGGAATATCCCCCGCCGCCATCCGGCAAGCAGGATCGCGAGGCCTGCGGCCAGCAACACGCCTTTGCGCATCACTTGCGCCGCCGCCAGCGCAAACACGAGCAGGTGCAGCAGAGAAGCTCCCGAGACCAGCGCCAGCAGGCGTTCCTCCTCCCGATACAGCCGCGCCCGCACCTGCTCCAGCAGCAAACGGCCGAGCGTGTAACAACACGCCACCGTGAACAGCGATCCGAACAGGATGGACAGCGCCTTGGGCATCACTCGGTGAACCCGGCGCGAATCAGCAGGAAGCCCAGTCTCGCGCCGTCCTGAGGAGAGACCCAGACCTTATCGATTTCGGCGGCCACCACCATCGGGCTCGTCGTCAGAACATTTTCGGGCGTCCGCGTTTCGAAACGCTTCTGCCCGGGCGTGTCGTAGTGCGCGCTGCCGATCTGCCTCCCATCGACAAAAAAGCGAAGCGTCACCGGGCCTGTCTTCTGGAACGTCGTGTCGGGAATCACCAGGTCCATGAAGAACCTGAGCCCTTTGATCTCCGCAAGCTGAAACCGCAATTCCGGCCGTTGATGCGTCCAGCGCCACGGCGAACCCGGGGCCGCCGGCACAATTCCGCCGACGATGTAGTTGTCCACATACGGCGAGTCCATGGCGATGATCGCGCCCACAACGCGCGGCTCGGACTCCGGCGGCAACACCACCTGCGCAGGCGGCGGATACCACTCCGGCGAGGGCGCACAAGCGCACATCGAGAGCATCAGGGCAGCACAACTGACACCGCGGGAAAGCACGAAACTGCGAGTATAACCCAGGCCCGGACGGCGGGAATTCTGAATCATCTGGTGAGCCGGGCGGGACTCGAACCCGCGACCCTCTGCTTAAAAGGCAGATGCTCTACCGCCTGAGCTACCGGCCCTGGGAGACTGCGAAATGGCGTTCTTCGTTCAGGATAGCACGTCACGTCGTTCTACTCTGACCACGCCGGCGCCGGCGTCATGCGCAATCCTGCTGCGAATTCCGCCATCGGCGGTTTTCCCGCCTCGATCACCAGGTTGAGCCCGCGCTGTTTCCAGGCCAGATCGCGTTTGCTCCCGATCCACGCCACCCGCATTCCCCTGGCGCCGCTCAGATTCGGGATCGTGATGGAGGCCGGTTTCGGCTGCTCGAGCAAAAACGCGAAAAGCGTGTTCTGTTTCTTAGTAAAGCGCACCTCGACGCCATCCGTGGTGACAGCCGAGGGCCGGATCCACGGCCGCGTGCCGTGGATGCCTTCCCCGTAAGCCTTCATCCAGCGGCCCAGCGCCGCCAGCCGATCGCTCTGGATCTCCGAGATCGAGCCGTCGGCGCGCGGGCCCACGTTCAGCAGCAGATTTCCATTCTTGCTGACGATGTCCACCAGCATCGCGATCAGCTTGTCGGAAGCGATCACATGCTCGGGCCCCTCCACCCGGTTGTAGCCGAAGCTGAAACCAAGCCCGCGGCACGACTCCCACTTCTTCTCGGTGATCTTGTCATAGCGCGCGTATTCGGGGGTGGTGAAGTCGCTGTGCTCGACCCCAAAGCGGTTGTTGATCACGCCGTCCGGGAAGCGGTTGTAATACCCGGCGAACAGCTCCGCAGTCTTCGCCAGTTTCGGATAGCTGATATCGTTCCAGAGCACCGAAGGCTCGTAGCGGCCGATCAATTCGCGCCAGTGGGCGTCCACGTAGCGTGCGTATTCCCCGGTCTGGGGGACCGTGCCGCGGACCTCCGCGGAAGTGGCGATGGGTCTGGCTTCAAATGTCCAGTCCAGACCGCCGGAATAGTACAGGCCCATCTTCATACCGGCCGCGCGAACGGCCTGGGTGAGCTCGCCCACTATGTCGCGCCCGGCGGCCAGCTTCTGCCCGGGCCGCTTAGGATTCTCGACGCTGCTTGGCCACAGCGTGAAACCGTCGTGATGCTTGCTGGTCAGCACGACGTAGCGGGCGCCGGCCTCGCGAAACAGCCTGGCCATTTCCGCCGGGTTCCACTTCCGGATCTCGAGCTGGAACATCTCAGCAAAGCGGTAATAGTCGAAATCCGCGCCATAGGTCTTGGCATGATACTCCGCCGTCGGCGTATTCTTCAGCCGAAGCGTGTTCAGATACCACTCCGCGTAAGGGTTATTCTGGAACCACTTGCTCCGGTCCACTTTGCCGAGTTCGCCGGTGGGCGTCGCCCACGCGGGCACGGAATACAAGCCCCAGTGAATGAAGATCCCAAGCTTGGCGTCTTCAAACCACGCGGGCACAGTGTGCCGCCGCAGCGATTCCCACGCCGGTTCATATTTGGATGGCGCCTGCTGCGCAGCCGCCGATCCCATGCCCAGGAAAAATGTCCGCCGTTTCATCGTTTCCCTCGATTGAACAAACTGTGCTGCAAGAACTGCTCTGCCTTGCTCAGATCTTCCGGCCGGCCCACGTCGATCCACTCGCCTTCGATCGCGTACAGCTTCAGCAGGTGGCCGGCATCGATGAGCTGCGAAATGGCGCTGGTGATCTCGTACTCGCCGCGCGGCGACAGCGGCACGCGCTCGAGTTCGCTGAACAGGACAGGCTCAAATGCGTACACGCCGGCGCTGTTCCAATTCGTGGTGGAAGCGCCGGGTGGCGGCTTCTCGATCATGCGCACGACACGGCCGTTTTCTTCGTAGACCGCGGCCCCGCGGGCCGGATCGTCCGCGTACTTGACTCCCAGCACGCCCTGCACGGGTTCGCTGAGCAGATCGAGCAGGGCGCGATAATCCGCCGGCATCGAGAGAATGTCACCGAAGGTCAGCAGGAAAGGCTCCCCGGCAATGAATTCCCGGCCCAGCAGCGCCGCCGGCGCTGTGCCGTTCAGCACCGTTTGTTCACGGAACTCAAGGTGCATGGGGTAGTGTTCCAGGTGTCGCCGAATCTGGTCTCCGTAATAACCGACGACGATCAGTGCGCTGCTGATGCCGGCCTGGCCAAGCCGGTCCAGCACGTGTTCGAGGATCGGCTTGCCTCGAAGCGGCAGCATCGGCTTGGGCGCATGTCGGGTCAGCTCGGCCAT
This sequence comes from Acidobacteriota bacterium, assembly GCA_016201205.1. GTDB lineage: Bacteria > Acidobacteriota > Terriglobia > Bryobacterales > Bryobacteraceae > CADEFT01. The sequence continues at coordinate 14,143 of JACQDF010000222.1, read as the reverse complement.
GCGAGTGCCTTTTCCCGCCGCCAGGATCAGCGCTTTTCGCACACTCATGCGTTCAGGAATTCATCCAGGATGCGATTGACTTCGCCGGGCTTTTCCCTCATCGCCAGATGCCCGCAGCCTTCCAGAAGTTCCACCCGGTCCGGGCGCCATCGCGCCCGCAGGGCTTCGGCGGCGGACGCCGGCAGAATCTGGTTGGCGCCGCCCCAAAGCATCAGCAGGGCAGGGAAGCCGGCGGGCCGCTCCATTCGGTCGATGGCGGCAAAGCTGTCGAAATTCGACAGATTATTGTACAGCGAGCGCATCTGCCCCTGGCGGTTGTATAGCTCGTGGATGTGCTCTTCAAAAGTGACGTCAGCCGGCGGATTCGGGCCAAACTGCCCGCGGAGTGCCTCATCGGTTTGCTGGCGCGTGAGCCCGGAGCCCTCCAGGCCCTGAATGAACTGCTCGCGGGCGTTGCGATCGGCGTGAAAACCCCGATACACGCCTGCCAGGGGCCCCGCGCAGAGTGAATTCTCGCTGGCGATGTTGAACACGGCCGCACGCTCGACGCGCTGCGGGCAGCGCGCCGCGTAAGCCAGCGACATCGCCGCCCCGATGCAGTGTCCCACCAGGCGAACGCGCGGCGCGCCGAGATGATCGATGATCGCAGCCACTTGATCCGCATACAGCGGCAGCGTGTACTCGAGGTCAGGCTTGTCGGAGTTGCCGTAACCGAGGTGATCCACCAGAACCACTCGATTCCGCCCGGCGAAATACGCCGCCTGATGATCCCAGATGCGGTGATCGTTGCCGCCGTTGTGAAGAAAAAGCGCCACCGGGCCTTCCCCTTGCTGCTCGTACCACACCTTGTGTCCGCGAAAATCCAGGTAGCTCATGACTTCCCTCGCGGCAGCCTCACCAGGCCGAGCGCTGCCGGAATGGCGAAGTAGTAAATCTTCGTGCCTGCCACTTCATACAAATGAGACCACAGAATCCATCTCCACTGGTCGAGGCCGGACGCGGCCGCATAATGGCCGGCTGCATCCTTGACGGCCACGTAACGGACGCCCAAGAGATGGAGCGGCTCGAACGTCAGAAGCACATAGACGACCGTGCCCCAGTAATACCAGCCAAGCCAGCGGAACATCTCGCCGCCCTTCCACCAGGCCAGCAGCAGCGAAAGCCAGATCCAGGCGAAGCCGGTGAAGATCGACCCAGGGGCGAACATGGGGCGGGCGGAAGTGATCGCGTGCCCGCGAGCCATCCAGCCGACGCTGCTTGCCAGAATCACGATCAACGCGCACATGCCGAGATAGAGGCGCCGCCGGACCAGGTCGCCGCGGTGCAATCGAAATGTGTCGAGGAAGGCGTAGCTCAAGACCGTGATCAAGCCGCCCTCGAACAATCCCTGAAACAGCCAGGAGACGGAGCCCGGCAGTTGAACTCCGAAAAACGACAGCCCGTACGAGCTTCCCCGCAGCCCGCCGGAGATGAGCCGGTACTCCATCAGCGCCTGCCACAACACGCCGCTCAGAAAAAGAACGAGGTAGTTGCGATCTTTTTTGCGAATGGCAAGATACCCAACCAGCGCCAGCACGCACAGTGTGAGCAGGAACCGCGTTTCGTAGTAGCCCGACCGGTCAAACGACCTTGTCAGATACAGATTCATTGGATGACTATGGTAACAGGGATGGGCTATCAACTGGCCGTGGATTATCGCCCGCGCGGCGACCAGGAGACCGCGATCGAGCAACTGGTGCGTGCCGTCCACGATGGCGAGCAGCATCAGGTTCTGCTCGGCGTCACCGGCTCCGGCAAGACCTTCACGATGGGCAAAGTGATCGAGCGGACGCAACGGCCGGCGCTGATTCTCGCCCACAACAAGACGCTGGCGGCCCAGCTCTACCAGGAGTTCAAGACCTTCTTTCCGCAGAACGCCGTCGAGTATTTTGTCAGTTATTACGACTACTACCAGCCGGAAGCGTACATCCCGGCCTCGGATGTCTACATCGAGAAGGAAGCCACCATCAACGATGAGCTGGACAAGCTGCGGCTGTCGGCGACGCGGTCGCTGTTCGAGCGCCGGGATTGCATCATCGTGGCCAGCGTGAGCTGCATTTACGGCCTCGGCTCCCCGGAGGCCTATTACGGCATGCTCCTGATGCTCGAGAAAGGGCAGAAGGTGACCCGTCCGCAGATCCTCCAGCGGCTGGTCGAGATTCTCTACGAGCGCAACGACGGTGATTTCCGCCGCGGCACCTTCCGCGTGCGCGGGGATGTCATTGAGGTGTTCCCCACCTACGATGACTACGCATTCCGCATCGAGCTGTGGGGCGACGAGATCGAGACACTCTCGAAAATCGACCCGCTGCTGGGGCAGGTGCGGCAGACCTATCTGCGGCTGCCCATCTACCCCAAGACGCACTATGTGATGAGCGCCGAGACACGCGAGCAGGCGTTGAAAAGCATCGAAGCGGAGCTGGCCTGGTGGCATAAAGAAGTGGAAAAACAGGGCAAGCTCGTCGAGGCGCAACGGCTCTACCAGCGCACCATGTTCGATCTGGAGATGATCCGCCAGATCGGCTACTGCCACGGCATCGAGAACTATTCGCGCCATTTCTCCGGCCGCCTGCCGGGCGAGCCTCCGCCGACTTTACTCGACTATCTGCCCCACGATTGCCTCGTCTTTATCGATGAAAGCCACCAGACCGTTCCGCAGTTGCGAGGCATGTATCACGGCGACCGCTCGCGCAAGGAGGTACTGGTCTCGTTCGGCTTCCGCCTGCCGAGCGCTCTGGACAACCGGCCGCTGACCTTTGAGGAATTCGAGCACCGCGTCAACCAGGTGATCTACGTTTCCGCGACGCCGGCGCCCTACGAGCTGACCAAAACGTGCGGTGTGGTGGCCGAGCAGGTGATCCGTCCGACCGGCCTGGTGGACCCCGACGTCGAGGTGCGCCCCATCCGCGGGCAGGTGGATGATTTGTTGCACGCCATTCGCGCCCGCGCCGGGAACAACGAGCGCGTCCTGGTGACCACGCTGACCAAGCGCATGGCGGAAGACCTGGCGGAGTATTACTCGGAGGTGGGCGTGCGCTGCCGGTACCTCCACTCGGAGGTCAGCACGCTCGACCGCGTTCGCATCCTGCGCGATCTGCGCAAAGGAGAATTTGACGCATTGATCGGAGTCAACCTGCTCCGCGAGGGGCTCGATCTGCCGGAGGTGTCGCTGGTGGCGATTCTGGACGCCGACAAGGAAGGCTTTCTGCGCTCGTCCGGATCGCTCATCCAGACGATCGGACGGGCGGCGCGCAATATTCACGGAAAAGCGATACTATACGCGGATGTGATGACGGACAGCATGCGACGCGCCATCGAGGAAACCAACCGGCGGCGCGCAATTCAGATCGAGTTTAATGAGCGCAACCACATCATTCCGCAGTCCATCATCAAGCCCATCGACATGAGCCTGGTCGCTGTCGCCGAGGCTGACTATGTCACCGTCCCGCTGGAGGCGGATTCCGAGTACGAAGACATGACTCCCGAACAGCGGGAAAAGGCGATTGCCGAACTCGAAGCGCGGATGAAGGAGGCCGCCCGCAACTTCGAGTTCGAGAAAGCCGCGCAGTACCGAGACAAGCTCAAAGCGCTGCGCACCCCCAAGGCTTATGAAGAAACAAGCGTCCCTCGCGCTGCTGGCAGCGGGCAGGATTAAGGATTCCTTTTTGACGCGCATCCCGCGCCTGCGGGATCGGCTGGGTCCGGTGCGATCGTCTTCGTACCGGCTGGCGAGCCGGATCGCCAATGTGCTGGGCGCGGGGCAGCCGGTCGAGCTGGTGGAAGCGCTCGCCGGAGCGGACCTGCTCCTCATCTCGATGCCCGCCCGATGGCTGCCCGGCTGCGTCGATGAGCTTTTGGAAGCGCCCTTCGTTTGGACGGCCAAGACCATCCTGCTCTGCGATCGCGAATTGGACAGCCTGGCGCTGGACAAACTGGCGCGCGCCGGCGCGACCGTCGGCTCGCTGTCGCCCGTCGATGGGTTTGATGAACGGCTCTATGTCGTCGAGGGCGACCGCAAGGCGGTGCGGCAGGCACGCTGGCTGCTCGAGCAGCCGGGGGTGAAGGTGGTCGCCATCGACCCCGGGCAAAAGGCGTTGTACTCGGCGGGAATCTGTTTCGCCACCAGCATGGCATTGCCCCTGCTGACGGCCAGCGTCGAGACGCTGCGGTCGAGCGGGCTCGGCCAGAACGATGCCCTGGCGGTGGCCGACCGGCTGTTCCAGCGTACGTTGCGCGCTTACGTGAAGAGTGGAAGAAAAGGATGGGACGGGCCCCTGCCGTCGCAGGATCTGAGCGTGATCCGAGGCCATGTCCAGGCGCTGTTCCGCATCAGCCCGCTGCTCGCCAGCTACTATTACGAGAACGCCGTGCAGGTGACCCAGATCCTGCGCCAGGATCCGAGCTGGTTGCGGAGCCTGGCCGGCGAGATCCGTGCCAGAGCCGCGCGGGCGGGAGGATGAACCGCGGCCTGCGCGATAGAATGGCGGCCTCCGGGCGCCAAGGACCCGGCTATTTCGTCCTCGAGTGTCGTCCGACCTGAAATCGATTATACTTCCTGCACGCCTACAGCCTCACTGACAAGACGGTGTTGCGCGGCGGTTACGGCATCTTCTTTCTGCCGCTGGCCATCGCTCGCCGCGAGAACCTCGTCGAAGCGACCGCGACCGGCAGCAGCCCGTTTCTCGGTTCGCTCGACGGCGGCCGCACCCCGTACCGCGTCCTGAGCAACCCGTTCCCCGATGGCATCACCCAGCCGGTCGGCCGGGACGCGAATCTCCAGCGTGTGCTCACCGGGCAGGTCATTCCGACGACGGTTGCCTTCAGCGAACACGCTTACTCGCAGCAGTGGAACTTCAATGTTCAGCGCAATCTGCCGGGAAACTCGCTGGTCGAGGTTGCCTATGTTGGTCTCAAGGGCACCAAGCTTCCCGTCAATGTTTACCCGTCCAACACGCTGAGCGCTGAAACACTCCGGCTGGGCACTGCCCTGGTGGCTCAAACGCCCAATCCCTTCTTTGGTCTGGTGAGCCGCGGCGTGCTTTCGACGCCGACGGTGGCGAAGGGACAACTGCTGCGCCCGTTTCCACAATTCGACAACGTGACGGTGCGCGGTTTCTTCATTGGCAACAGCAACTACCACTCGATGCAGTTGAAGGTTCAGAAGCGGTTCCAGGCCGGCGCCGGAGTTCTGCTCAGCTACACGGCCTCCAAACTGATTACCGATACCGAGAGCCAGACTTCGTGGCTCGAGCCCACTGCCGTCGTCCAGAACCCTTACGACATGCGAATGGAGAGGTCCCTTTCCAGTTCGGATGTGCCGCAACGGCTGGTCATCAGCGGAAACTTCGATCTTCCCTTCGGCCGGGGAAAACGCTTCCTTGGCGGCGCCCATGGCCTTGGTGGAAAGCTGATTTCCGGCTGGGTCATCAATGGCATCTATACGGCGCAAAAAGGAGTCCCGCTGTTTCTCACCACGGCCGCCAACCAGACCGGTTCCCTCGGTGGCGGCAGCCGGCCTAACAGCTCCGGCCGGAGCGCAGAGCTCACCGGGCCGGCTCAGCAGAGGCTCAACCGCTGGTTCGACCCTTCGCAGTTCAGCGCGCCGCCGGCCTTCACGTTCGGGAATCTGTCGCGGACGCTGCCCGATGTCAGAGGTCCCGGCATCAACAACGTCGATTTCTCGATCTTCAAGAACACCGCATTCGGACCCGAGCAACGCTTTATGTTCCAGTTTCGAGCGGAAATGTATAACCTGTTCAACCGCGTTGAGTTTGCCCTGCCCGGCACGGCTTTCGGAACTCCCCAGTTTGCGGTTATATCGAGCCAGAACAACGATCCCAGGCTTATTCAACTTGCACTGAAGTTCATTTTTTAGGGAACCGCCATTCTAACCTGTGACTTCAGTCGGGGGACGGACGTCTGCCGGGACTAGTAGGCCCGGCGACCTCGTCGCTGGCCGATTCGCCCGGAGTCCTCCCCACGACGCAGACAGATAGGTCGGGCGACATCCTGGTGCCGGGGTCACGGCAATGCGCTCAATACTGTTCGCTCCGCCGCACGTGTTGGCGGGTGTTGCGTGTTGACACGAGGGGGTTAGGGGCATATATTCGCCTTGTGCCGGAGCCAAAATGGAAATTCCGGGTAAAATACCTTAGCCGGCTACCCTACCCAAAACCCGGCTGAGGAGGCTGATATGGGTCTTCGCCCGCCAGTTGCCGCTCTCTTCGCGATTGCCGTTTCTGCTGCAACCGCTTTCGCACAATCCAACTCCGCCACACTGCTTGGATCGGTCACCGACCCCACGGGGGCCGTCATCGCCGGGGCCGGCATCACGGTGACGAACGCCAAGACCCGTGTCGCGCGGCAGTCGGTGACCGATGCGGCGGGCGCGTACGAGATTCCGCTGCTTTCAGCGGGCGAGTATCTGATCGCCGTCGAGCACTCGGGCTTTAAGCGGATTGAGCGCAGTGGCATCGCGCTCAGCGCCGGAGACAAGGTCAAGCTCGACCTGCGGCTCGAAGTCGGCAACGTCGCCGAGCAGATCACCGTGGCCGAGGCCGCGCCGCTGCTGGCCACGCAGACGCCGGCACGCGGAGTGACGATCGCCAGTAATCAGGTGGAAAACCTGCCCCTGAACGGGCGCAACTTCGTGCAACTCATCTCGCTGCAACCGGGCGTGGTCGTAGGCGGCCAAATCAATGGCGCCATCACATTCAATGGGCTTCCCTATCAGGGAACGACGATCAATATCGATGGCACCGATGCGGCCAATCCCGACCGCCCAACCGCCACCAATTTCGGCGGGCAGACGCGGTTGAACCTCATCAGCCAGGAGTTTATCCAGGAGTTTAAGACCACGCAGGGCGTGTTCACCGCGGAGATCGGCCGGGCCACCGGCGGCAGCGTAAACGTGATCACCAAGTCGGGCACGAACCAATTTCATGGAAGCTTGTTCGAGTTCGTGCGGAATGACAAGCTGGATGCCCGCAACTTCTTCGGCGTCACCAAGGATAAGCTCCGCCTGAATCAGTTCGGAGCGACCGCCGGCGGGCCGATTCTGCGCGATAAACTGTTCTTCTTCGGCGGCTGGGAGGGCAGCCGCGAGCGCCGCGGCCTGCTGATCACAGGGGCCGTACCGACGCCCGGCTTCCGGCAGCAGATGCTGGCGGCGAACCCGGCCTACAAACCGATTCTGGATCTGCTGCCGCAGCCGACCGAGGCGCTGCCCAACGACCTGAACCGCGGATTCCACCGGCGGCAGGACGTGCGTCCGAGCCGCGAGGACGTGTTCTTGGGCCGCATCGACTTCGCACCGACCGCGCGCGACACGTTCTTTGCGCGTTATACCATCATGGATGCTTTCGTGGTGGCTCCGAACATCGCACCGGCCAACGGGCGCACTTTCCCCAGCCAGGATCGCACCGGCACTTTCTCCTGGGGTCACACGCTGAGCCCCCGGACCATCAATGAGTTGCGGCTTGGCGCCAACAAGCAGGACTTGCCTCGCGCCAACGCAGCCTACTCGCCGGGCGGTGTGGGGACGATCAGCGGGTTCCTGGAAACGGGCAGCGTCGAAATCCTGCAAGCCAATGGCGGCAGCGTCACCATTCTGGACAACTTCTCTCACACACGCGGCAAGCACTCCCTGAAGGCGGGTTTTGAAGTGCGGCGGTATCACTACGGACGGTCCAATGGCCAGAACCCGATCTATCGCTTCGACACGGTGCAGGAAATTCTCAACAGCAGCCCGCGCAGCATCGACGTAACCACCGCGTTTCCAAAGACCAGCCGCATGAGCACTACCGAGGTGGGGGTCTACTTCCAGGATGACTTTCGGGTGCGTTCCGACCTCACTCTCAACCTCGGCCTGCGCTGGGAGTACTACACGCCGGTCACGGAGCGGGAAGGCCAGCTATTCAACGTCGCCAGCAGTCCTTACGGGGCGTTTCGGGAGAAGGGCCAGCCAATCTGGGACCTGGATCGCAACAACTTCGGTCCGCGCTTCGGCCTGGCGTGGGAAATGTTCGGCAGCCGAAAGAACGTGATCCGGCTGGGCGGCGGCGTTTTCTATTCGGAGAACATGCTGCGCAACGTTTCCATACTCAACCGGCCGCCGGATCTTCCGTACACGCTGACCATCGATCGCGCCGACAACCCGGCGCTGGCGCGCTATCCGATCGATCCGTTCAACATCGATCTGTCGAAGTTCCAGGCGCCGGTGAACCGGCTGCTGGTCGACCCGGAACACCGAACCAGCTACAGCGTGCAGTGGAGCTTCGACTACCAGCGCGAGATCACGCCGAATCTGGCGGTGACGCTCGGCTACATCGGCAACCGCGGGCTGAAGTTTCTTCAGTTGAACTTCCTCAATCAGATCGTCGAAACAGGACGCCGGCCCGTGCCCGGCGTGGGGCAGATCCGCTATGAAGTGAACGACGGCATGTCGGTCTACCACGCTTTTCAAACCTCGGTTCGGAAACGCTACAGCCATGGCGTAACGTTCAACACACACTACACGTTTGGCAAGTCCATCACCAACGGCGGCGGCTCCGAGGAGGGTATCAACGATATTCAGGACTGGCGCGACATCCGCGGCTCCCGCTCGCGCACTTCACTCAGCATTGCACACCTTTTCGTGGCGGATTACGGCTGGGATCTCCCGGCGGGCAAGCTGCTGGGGGCGAATCCCGGCCGGGCGGTCCGGCGGCTGCTCGAGGGCTGGAGGATCAACGGCATCACCACGATGCGAAGCGGCTTTCCATTGGAGATTCAGAGCGGCCGCGATGCCTTCGGCAGCGGCAGCGCGCGCGGCCAGCGCCCATATCTGGTGGCCGGAGCCGATATTCGCGCCGGCACCGGCGACTATCGCACGTCCGCCTTGCACAACTACATCAACCGCGCGGCGTTTGTCCCGAACGGCCGCTTCCAGTACGGAAACCTCGGCGGGTGGATACTGACCGGTCCGGGCAGCCAGGCGTTCGATTTTTCGATATTTAAGAATACGCGGATTACCGAAACGACGAATCTCCAATTCCGCACGGAGATGTTCAACGTGTTCAACCACTCGAATTTCAGCGCGCCGAACTCGAACCTGAATTCCGGGCTGTTCGGGCGGATTACCGGCGCGGGAGCCGCCCGTGAAATGCAGTTCGGGCTGAAGCTGTTATTCTGATACCGCTATGAAACGGCGTGATTTTCTCTCCCTGGCCGGCACGGCCGGCGTCATCAGCGCGGCGCCCGGTGATCGGGTTTCGGTGGCTGTCATCGGAGTGAATGGCATCGGTCACAACCACATCCGCAATTTCGTCAAGCGTTCCGATGTTCTGATCGCCACAATCTGCGACATCGATCAGAGCGTGGCGGAGCGGGCGGGCCAAACGGTGCTGAAAGCCACCGGCCGCACGCCAAAACTGGAAGGAGACTTCCGCCGGGTGATCGAGGACAAGTCCATCGACGCCGTGGTGATTGCCACTCCGCACCACTGGCACGTTCCCATGGCCATCCGCGCCATGCAGGCGGGCAAGGACGTCTACCTCGAAAAGCCCGCCAGTCATGTGTTCCGCGAGGGCCGCCTGTTGGTGGACGCGGTGCGCAAATACAACCGCATCCTCCAGCACGGAACGCAAATGCGCTCGAGCGAGGTGACTGCCAAGGCCGGCCAGGTGCTGAGTTCGGGGCTGATTGGAAGTGTCCGCATGTCCAAAGCATGGAACTGCCAGCGGCATAAGCACCGCGCGCCCGTTCCGGATACGTCCGCGCCTTCGGGTGTCAACTACGACCTGTGGCTGGGTCCTGCGCTTCCCAAAGGCGGCTTCAACTCCAACCGCTTCCACGGCAACTGGAACTGGTACCGCGATTTCGGCAACGGCGATATCGGCGGCGATGGCGTCCACGATCTCGACATGGCGCGCTGGGGCCTGGGTGTCACGACCCATCCGGTCCGCATCACCGCCCACGGAAGCCGCGTGGATTCGACACTTACCGGCGAGCGCGAATTCCCGGACAACATGACCGTCGCCTACCACTACGAAGAGGGCAAAGTGCTGCTTTACGAAGACCGCGCGTGGACGCCCTACGGCGTCTACGGCTTCGATAGCGTGAACGCCTTCTACGGAACCGAGGGCTACATGATTTTCACGCGCCGCGGATATTTCCAGGTCTATCTGGGCGCGAAGGAGGAAAAGGGTCCGGGCATGCGCGGTGGCAACGGGCATCCCGAGCACCTGTACAATTTCATCGAGAGCGTGCGCACGCGCAAGCAGCCGGCGGCGAACGCCGAGGTGGCCCACCTGAGCTGTGCGCTGGTGCATCTGGGTGAGATCGGCTACCGGGTGGGCCGCGTGCTGCGGTTCGACCCCAAGTCCGAAAAGTTTCTCGACGATCGGGAAGCGGATTCGTTGCTTACCAAGAAGTATCGGGAGCCGTGGGGCGTACCCGACCCGGTGTGATCGAGAGGCCAGTCATGAGGCGAAGAGAATTCTTAGCTGCCGCGATCGGGTGTACGGTGGCGTCTGGCGCCGCCGAATACCGCTTCAAGCTCGGCCTGTACCTGCCTGAGCTCGATTTACCCTTCGACCAGGCGCTCGACACAGCGAACGAGATCGGCGCGAAGTATGTCTGGTTCAACCAGCTTAAGGGCGAGACACCGGTCTCGGCGATGACGGACGCCGAGGCGGACCGAATGGCGGAGCGCGTTGCCCGCCGCGGCCTCGAGATTTGTGTCTTGAACGCCGGAAATCCGTTTAAGGAGATTCACCTCGCGGATCTGGAGTTGAAGACTTTGGCGGACCACCCGTTATTCGGCGCCCAATTCCACGACCTGACGCGCTCGATGCAAATCGCGCGGCGTCTGGGGATTCGCGCGGTGGGAGCGTTTACGTTCGCCTGGCCGGGAGAGTACTCCGCGGGCAAGCCTACCTGGCCGATGCGCTGGATGACGCGTGGCGGCGTGATGTCAGCGGCTGAAGTAGAAAAGTGGCTGAAGGCGTTCGGCCTGGTCGCCGAGCAAGCCGAACGGCTGGGCGTGGACGTCGCGCTCTCGATGATGCCGTGGAACTACACCAACACCACCGGGAACTTTCGCCGGCTGGTGGAGAAGCTGGGCTCCAGGCGGATGAAGGTGATGTGGGGACCGGCCGACAACTGGAACTCGGGTGAATGGGATGTGGCCACAGCCGGTTTCGAGAACGTGCGCCCCTATCTCTGCGGTCTGCACCTGAAGGACCTGCACGTAATCGACGGGCTCAACCTGAAGTTCGAGTACCGCCCATTGGGTGAGGGCGATGTCGATTACGTGACGATACTCCGCAAGGTGCGGGAGCATCGGCTCGACGTGGTGCTTTCTGTTTCCACGCACTTTCTGCCGCCCAGCGGCTCGCGTGAAGAGGCGATGCGAATCAATTTCGAGAATCTGCGGGGGCTGATTCGCAAGGCGGAGGCTGCTTCGATTCGGTGATCAGCTTGGCGACCTGAGATCCGGGCGTGACCGGCTTCGTGGTTGCCAACCACCTCTCGAGTGCTTACGATAGCAATACGAGGACGACGGTCACTCTGGATCCCGACGTGGAGAGATTGATCCGGGACGTGATGAGGGAGCGCGCCATCTCCTTCAAGCAAGCTCTGAACGAAGCCGCGCGAAATGGGCTTTGCGGCAAAGGGCCCAAACGCGCCACGAAGTTCGCTCAGAAATCGTTCCGGATGGGAGAGGCGCAGGAGTTCCGTTGGGACAAAGCACTGGCGGTTGCTGATGCCATCGAGGACGAAGAACTCAACCGAAAGCTCACCTTGCGTAAATGATACTTGTGGATGCGAACCTTCTGATCTACGCGGTCAACGCTGACGCCCCATTGAACCAGAAAGCGAAGTCCTGGTTGGAATCGGCATTGTCCGGACAGGACCCCGTCGGGTTTCCGTGGAACGTACTTCTCGCATTCCTCCGGCTCACGACTCGACCGGGCCTGTTCCGGCATCCGCTACCCTTGGATACAGCATTTGTGGTATCCCCGAGGGAGAGACTGCCATGAAGCGAGTTCCCAACCCGCCGGACGCTGCCGGGAAGCCAGTTCCCAAGTCGCGTGTTTCCACCCTGTGTGAGAACCTGGGAATACTGGCGACAATACTGATGCTCATGTTTCTATCCATCCTCCTGGCCGAGATTTTGGAGAAGTGTACTCTACGGTGTGAACCTTTATCGCCGATCTGGTAATTAAGCGCCGCGTTGTTCAGACTGAGGCGGAGGACTGCCGTTGCGCTGACGCTGAACGTGACGGGAAGCGCAATCGGCGTCGAGGACGCTGCCAGCGTAATGTTCACCGTCCCGCTGTAATTGGCGGGCGTGAGATTGGCGGGATTGACACTGACAGCAACAAAGCCCGGCGCCGAGCCGCTTTGCGGCGTCACTTGCAGCCAGTTCCCTGTACTGGTGGCCGCGGCAGTGAAGCTGACCTGCTGCCCGCCTTGTGTCGACATCTGCACCAGTTGAGCCGGGGGATTCGACCCGCCGGTCTGGAAAGCGAAGCTCAATTGATTCGGGCTCAGCGAAGCGGGTGCGCCGGCGCCGACGGTTAGCGTCACCTGGATCGTGGCTGTGCCTAACCCGGTGACATTCACGGTGATCGTGCCCTGGTACGATCCGGCGGTGAGAGCGCTTTGATTGACTCCCACCTAGATGGTGGCGCTCGCGGGCGGCAGCGGGCCGGATGTGCTCCCGCTCGTCGGGCCGACCATCAGCCAGTTGCCGCCGCAGTTGATGGTTGAAGGTCAGCGCGACGGGGTTTATGTGAATAGTGTACGATGACGTGTTGCGTGTGCGGGCACAAGATCAGGGAGCTGATGTGGTGTCTGTCTGGCTGGATCAGCGGTCGGCGACTATCGTGCATCCCGGTCCGCGCCACTTGCAGGTTCTCCGCGTGTTGCTCCTGCCTTTGGGCACTGGTGGAAATCGACATCCGACGCAAACTTGGCGTGAAAGCGCAAGCGGCTTTGCCAACCCACTTGCCCAGCCGTTGTCGGTCCCGAAATTCCGACTGTACTTCGACCGGCGAAGGCGCTATAGTATTGACATGGCAGCTACTGCAGCGAAGAACCAGATCCGACAAGGAGTGCTCCGCTACGTGAGCAACCATGAGTCGCCAGTACGAATGAGCAACATGGCTGACGACCTCCGCAAGGAGATTCCAGCACTCGCCCAGCTTCGGGACTCCGATGTCCGCGGCGTTGTTCAGTCGATGATTGTAACCGGCAAGTTGAGCTACGCTCCTGGCCTCAAGATTCAGCTTGGTCCCACGAGGTAGTCCAGTCACCTCCGGCTCTTTTCTCTCACGGTCTTTCCATCGTGAAGAGGCGGCGGATTCCCGCACACCTGGCCAACGAGACAGGGATCGCGTTTTGTATTCCGGTGCCTTCGCAAGGTTGGCCGAGATTACTCAGGTCACATCTCCCGACAAGGGTTTTGTGTTCCACAATCGCCTCACACACTCGCTGAAGGTGGGTCAGATCGCCCGCCGGATTGCAGAACTGCTCCAGCGCGAACAACCAGCCGAGGTCGGTGAACTCGGTGGTGTGGACGCCGATGCCGCTGAGGCTGCTGGATTGGCACATGACCTCGGTCACCCGCCGTTTGGGCATGTCGCGGAAGAAGAACTGGATCGACTTGTTCGGAAGGCACGCGTCAGGGACGGTTATGAGGGAAACGCACAAAGCTTTCGGATCGTAGTCAAGCTGGCGAACAGCGACGCGCGGAATCGTAATGGCGAGCCGATCGAGGGTCTCAATCTTACTCGACAGACGCTCGACGGGATTCTTAAGTATCCATGGGCCTACAAAGAAAACTCGGACTATCCAAACAAATGGGGCTATTACCGCACGGAAAGAGATGTTTTTCGTTGGGTCCGTCAGGGGAGAGCACGGCACCAGCACAGTCTAATCGCCGAAATCATGGATTGGGCTGATGACATCACGTTTGCGCTCCACGATCTTCTGGATTTCTTCTGCGTCGGCAGAATTCCAATCGATCGGTGCAAGGGCAGAATGAGTTCCGAACGCGATCGTCTGCTCAAAGGCATGTTCTCCCGCAAGCCGAAGTGGGCAAAGACTCGCGCAATAT
>JACQDF010000221.1 GCA_016201205.1 Acidobacteriota bacterium | reverse complement strand
TGACGCAGGTATTGGTCCAGGAGGTCATAGGCGCGTTCCGGCGTCGCCTCCCCATCCCACTGTTGCGCGAACACGCTCAGGAATCCGGACTCGCTGTGCATTCGACGCGGCACGTCGCCTTCCAGCGCCGATCCCGCCGGTTTCCAGTCCGGGCCGAGCGCCGTTCGGGCGGCCGAGAGCATAGTGGCGGTCCGGCGAGGGTCATTCTGCTTCCACGCGATGTAGCCCCGGAGGAACCAGGCGTTGGCGGCGCGCGAGTTGGCCTGGCAGACGTGCGCGAAGCGCTGTTCCGCGGTTCCCAGGTCACCCGCTCCCAGCGCCACTTCGCCCAGCAACAGCAGCGTACCCGTCTCTTCGGAGTTGAGCCGCAACGCCGTCTCCAAAGGGCGGCGTGCAGCCGCTAGCTGGGCGCGCGATGAGGCGGAGGCGGCCAGGATCTCGCCCTTGCGTTGAAAGGCGCGGTGGCTTTGCGGGTTCGCTTGCACGAGAGCGTCCAGCTCGGCGATCGCGCCGGGGACGTCCCCCAACGCGGCGAGGCAATTCGCCAGGTAATAGTGGGAATCTTCATGGCCCGCGTTGAGGGCGAGCGCTTCCCGGAAAAGCTGCGCCGCCTTCGGAAGGTCGCGATCGCGCTTCATCGCATCCATGGCAGCGCGCTGCTTTTCCCAAAATCGTACCAGCCTCGCGGCCTTTGCCGATTCCGGACGATGTGGCTCAAACACACGCGGTTCCCGCTCCCCCTCCGTGATGCTCCAGATGCGATTCGCAGCCAGATTCGTCCAGGTTTCCGCACGTCCGCCCAGCCATCGCACCTCCAGCCGGTCGATCTTCGCCGCCGTGCCCAGCCCGATGTGCACGCGGCGGCTGTCCTGCGATAAATACGATGCGCTCGTCACAGCGCGGCGCAGCGGGATGTTGCCAACCCACGCCACCACGGCCGCGCCATCGCCGAAACCCAACGGAGCCCGGCTGTCCGGAACACGGCTGTGGAGGCGCAACTCCGCCCAGTTGCCGTGCGGAATATCGTTGCGCAGCAAACGCACGCCTTCGCCCTGGTCCACAATGGCGGCATCCATCGAGCCATCGTTATCGAAATCGGCAACGGCGAGCCCGCGGCTGACGTGCGGCTCGGCGAGGGAACGGTTCCAGGGCGCCAAGTCGTGGAAGTACTCACCCCGCGCGTTCCAGAAGAGAAACGACGCCATCGGCGCCAGGAGGCGCGGAGAAGTGTCCTTCCGCTCGAACGTGCTTCCGTTTGCCACCATCAGATCCGGCCAGCCATCGGAGTCGAAGTCGGCGAACGCGGCGCCCCATCCAATCGATTGCATCGAGGGCTGCCCGATACCGCGCATCTCGGCCGTGTCCGTGAAGTGCAGCTCCAGCTTTGCGCCGCCGGCCTGCTTTTGCTCGGACAGCAGTGACTGGTAAAGCGCATACTGTTGCGCGATCCAGTGCGAGATGAACAGGTCGTCATCACCGTCGCGATCGAAATCCCCCGCCGCCAGGCCCATCGAGCCACGATATTCCTCGACCCAGGCGCTTCTCCCCGCGTCCGTGAACTTGCCATGCCGGTTCAAGTACAGCTTATTTTCGGAGACGTCGTTGGCGACGTAGAGGTCCAGCCATCCATCGCCATCGAAATCGTGCCACAGCGCGCTCAGGCTGCGACCCTCGGGGTTCGCGACACCCGCTTTCTGCGCCACCTCGGTGAACGTGCCATCGCCGTTGTTTCGGAACAGGAGATTGCGCTCCGGCTCATACGATGCCGGATTCAGCGTGAACGGAACTTCCTTGCCAAACTGCTGCGTGCTGCTGCTGGCATCACCCTTGCCCGGAACGTACTTCACATATCCGCACACATACAGATCGAGGTAGCCGTCGCGATTGTAATCGCCCCAGGCGGCGCCGGCCCAAAACCCTTTGAGCGCAAAGGCCGCGCCCCGCGGCCCCGTAGCCTTGAGGAACGCTGGAGTGTCCCTGCCGCGGGCGCGGTCCGTTTTGCGCGTGTTCCATAGGAGTGGAGGGAAGCGCCGGTCGCGCACCAGGTGGCCATGATCGTTCCGGTAAAGAATGATGGCGTCATAGCCTGTGACAAGCAGATCCAGCCAGCCGTCGTTGTTGTAATCCCCCCAGGCGGCCGCCATACCGCGAATGCGCGTTTCGGGGAAATCCTCCACCTGCTCGAAACGGCCATTGCCGGAATTGCGATAGAGGAGCGAGGGTGCAAGCTGCGTTTCCGGCAGGTTCAAAGCGCCACCGCCGCTCACCACAAACAGATCTTCGTAGCCGTCGTTATCAAAGTCGCCCCAGGCGAGGCCCGATCCCATATCCTCGGGCAATTGCGACGTGCGGGGGCCCTGGAACTGACGGAACGCCGCGAGCCCGGCCGCTTGGGTAACGTCGGTGAATCGGGGCTCCGGAGCCCCCGGCGGAAGCTTGCGGCCGGCGTCGCGCAACGCGTCTGCCACCCGCGAGCTTACTTCCATTCGAGCCGGGGAGACCGAGGCGGCGGACTTGCGAGCGGCCTGCTCGCTGATCCCGCTGGTGACGTCGGTGGAGTCCTCTCCAGGAGTGTACTGCTCGGGAGCGTGCTCCCGGTGAATTCGCCAGGCGAGCAAAGCGACCATGAGCGTCAACGCGGCCAGCGTGGATGCCGTCCACAGGATGCGACGCTGTCTTCGCGAGAGAGGACGGCGAGGCCGCGGCGGAGCTTCCGCCTGCATCCCTCACTCTCCTTTCGACGCCACCGATACCCGCGCCGTCGCGCTCGCAATGTCAGCCACCGGGGACGTCAAGCCCGCTTTCTCGCCCAGAACGTAATTCAGCAGGAACTGGTCGATCTTGCGATAGTGCAGCGTGGCGGTGACATGCAAGGTTCCGCGAGCCGCCGCAGGCACCGGGAACTCCCGCACATCGGGGGTGTTTCGCGAGGCCGGGCGCGGCCCACCGGAAGGACAGACCACGTTGTACTCAACGGTGTCCGAATAGCCGGGAAAAAGCGATCTGCGGTATCGCACACCGACCATTTCCCACAGGTTGTGGCGGTCGATCAGATTGCCGTATTGGTCGACCGGCTCGGCCTTGAAGAGAAACGTGCCAGGCTCGATGAAACCGCGCTGGTCACGCCGTCCGGAGGAAAACACGTTCCGGCCTTGGTCATCCTCGATCCGCAGCTCCACCCAACTCTGGATCATGTCGAGCGGCCCGGTTGGATAGTCGTGTCCAACCTTGTTGGATACCAGGATGATCCGCACCGCCAGTTTCTGCCCGGGAGCCACCGCGGCCGGGGCCTCAATGCGCAATTTCACCACCGGCCCTTCGGCCCACTTGTTCCGGATTTCGGGAATATCGAACTGCCCCCGCAGCCAGCGGCCGGTCAGTTCCAGATGTCTGTCCGCTCCGTCCAGCCGGAGCAGTGCCGGAACAAAGTTGTTGGCGGCCAGAAAGCGATGGCTGCGATGTTTGTGGTCGTCGGCGCTGCGGTTGTAATCCGCCGAGTCCCCCGCGGCGGGATCGGTGGAAGCGACCAGCGGCATATGGCACTCGCGGCACTCCACCGTCGCACGGGCGTCGCCTTTCTTGTTCCAATGGCTCGCCGCCCAGTTGTCGTACTGGTTCTGCAGTTGCACCCAGCCCACTCGATTCACCTCCTGGTCGATGAACTGCTTGTGGCACGCCGCGCAGTACTCCGGCTTCCTGTACATGCGTTTGCTGAGGTGATTGTGCCGGGATGGCCAGACGCGGATGAGGAAGTTGCGCGCCATGGCGCCGGCCGTGCCGCTGCGGCTCCATTGCCATAGGTATTCGCCGGGCTGCGTGATCGTATAATTGGCGTTGCCCTGAATGTCGGTTTTCTGAATGGCGTGGCAGGCGAGGCAGGAGACCCCTTCGTTGTAGCCTTCGAGGCCCGTCAGTTTCTCCACGAAGATGTTCTTGGTTCCGGAAAACAGCGAGATCGGGTCGTGGCACCCTCCACAATACCGCGTCGATTCCGGACCATTCTGCTTCGCCATCACGTTCTGGATGCCTTGGAAGATCGGGTCCATGGCGGCGTAGCGGTGCGCGCTGGGCGTCCATTCCTCGTAGATCTGCGTGTGGCAGCCGCTCGATCCGCAGGTCTCGGAGCCGGCCAGGGACCGGGCATCGAACGCGCCGTTTGTGGCAGTGCGCGCCAGGCTCGGAGCGAACGGCCGGTTCTTGCCGTAGAGGAAATTGTAGTCCTTTGGGAACTCGTTCCGGTACTTCGTTCCCGAGTAGGCGAAAGTGAGTACGGCCGTCAGCCAGAGACCGCCAACGCACACGACAGCCGCCTGCCGGAGCCATCCCGCGGCAGGCCGAGTGAATTCTGCGCGGCGACGGCGCAGCCACGAGATCAATATGTGGGGAACCGCTGCAGCCAGCGCCATCAAGGTCGAGATCAGGTGC
>JACQDF010000211.1 GCA_016201205.1 Acidobacteriota bacterium | reverse complement strand
TTACCGCCGATACACTCGAAGGCGTGCTCGGCAAGAAGTAATCTCTCTTGCAGAATGGCGCTTTCCTATGCGCCGACTTCTTCAGGCGCTTGCTCGGCCATCCCACCCTCGGAGTTCTTCTTGGGGAACTCGTACTTCCACCTCAAGACGCGAAAGCTGGCGAAATTCAGACGGCAGGGCTCGCAGCGCAGGCGTTTGGCCCCGAAGCAGATTCTGATCCACGTTGCGAAGCGGGGCAGATAGTGCTCTTCGCTCCAGGTGGTCAGGTCCATCCGGTAGCACTGAGGACAGCGCGCATAGCGCAGGTCCGTGATCCGCCAGATACGCGCGGCAAAGCGATGACGGCACTCCTTGCAGCGCAACTGGTGACGCCCAAACAGAGACAGGAGCCGTTCCACCGGGCTCACATGCCTGGAGTGCCGGACATTCTTTGAGCCACAGTTAGGGCAGCCGATATACATGGCAGCAATCAAGGCGCGGCGCTTCCGCGCTCGAGGAACATCTCCAGTGTAATACAAAGCACGGCTGGATCAAGCGCGCTGGTACTGGGTGGAACCCGCCGATTGGGTCAGGGAAACGTAGGACTTAAGGTATCCGGCGAAAGCGTCATTCAACCGCCGCCGCACGTCCCCCTTCTCGGTGAGTGCCTTTTCCTCCACCTGCGTGACAGCAATCAGATCACGGGTGCTGGAAGTGATGAAGACCACATCGGCTGCGTAGAGCTGCTCGAGCGTAATTTCCCGCTCGCCAATCATGAGCCCTGGCAAGTGAATCTCTTCCAACAGAATGGCGCGGGTCACGCCAGGGAGACAGCCGGAGCTGAGCGGCGGAGTCCACACGTGAGCGCCCTCCGCGATGAAGATGTTGGCCGACGTGCACTCGCTGACCGAACCGCGATTGTCGAGCAACACGACTTCGTCAAAGCCGCGCGATTGCGCCTCTTCGAGAAACGTGAGGTTCATCGACCAGGAGAGGATCTTGACGCCGGCGAAAGGAGAGTCGCCGTGGCGGGCATGTGCTTTCAAGGCGAGACGGACTCCCTGGCTCCAGGCGGTGAGTTCCTTGGTGAACGCGATGATGTCGTGATCGCGCTCAATGCCAGGCAGTTCGAACAGGCCGCCATGGTTGCGCACAACCACCACGCGGAGCGTCGCATTCCACGCACGGTTGGCCGCGACGAGGCGCAGCAGATCGGCCCGCATGGCATCAGGATCGGCGGGAAACGGAACATGCATGAGCTCGGCGTCTTTCTTCATGCGGGCGTAGTGGCGCTCCCAGGCGAACAGCACGCCTTCCTGGACACGCAGCGTGCTGAAGACGCCCCAGCCATTGAGAAGGCCGACCTGGCCGGGGCTGAGGAACTTATCCGTTGCCTCGTGGATCTCCCCGTTATAAAGCAGATACCGATGCACCATACTCCTTCAATTGTATCTGCTTAAGCCGCACGCGCCTGCACGCTACCGCCTGCCCCCACTCCGCGAACACATGAGCAGCACGTGCGGCTCCCGGTCATGCCCGCGCATCGAAAGACAGCCGGACCGTACCATCCCCCCGCTTGCTCGCCAAGACGTCGCCCCGCCTTCATAGCGGGATACACCGCCAAATTCATCGCGCCGGAGTACACGAGCATTGCGCCAGTAGTGAAGCGTAGAATTTGCAGGGGCCCGTACTCGCGCTCGCCCAACGCGACAGACACCACTGCTATTGAGTGACCCACCCCACCAATCACTGTAGCGGCGCCGAGGCTCAGCGCAATTGCCGCGGCGGCGTGGCAGGCATAGGGCACCTCAGTAGCCGAACGTCTGAAGCGCCGATAGAGGAGCACGATGACCAGCACCAGATCAAGGACGATGCGGCGGTGAGAACCTTTGTGTCAACCTCAGTAACACTCGCAAGCAACACCATGATGCCTCCAAGAAAGAGCATTATGCCTAATACCGTGATCAGGTCCTTTCGCATGGCGCCTCCTTTGGAATTCCAGCGGTCTTGTTAGGCCGCGTGAAGCGAGCACTACGAATCGGCAACTCATAATCGTTTCGCTCGGCAGCGTCCTGGGAGAAGTACTGGACGAACTCCCAGTCATTTGTAACGCCGTTTCGTTGTTAAGTCGCGAAGGCGGTTCGGACACAAGCCCTGACCTGGCCCCGGTCCCGCTCACTCAGGTGAACCAATCACAGTCAAGTCTTGCCGTTGAATCGTCAGTACAAAAGCTTGGAAGCACGACGCGGCACGCAGCCCCGCGGACTTCCAGTCCAGAAGAACGTAATCCATTGACGTAGCCGGCCGGGGCAGCTTCGTCGTCAGGATGCCATCCCCAGGTTTCAACGAGGTTCCTCCTGCTCTTCGGTCTCAAGCCGCCTGAGCGAGGAAGCAGTGAATTCTTGGAGATCAGTGTCTGACCAGGAATCGGACCAATCCACTGCAGTGCCTGGAGCGAGAGCGGCCAACCGCTGGGCCAGAGCGGACAACTCCGCGGCAGCACCCGGCGGCAGGCGACGGAAAGCCTCTAAGAGATCTTCTTCTCGAGCCGTGAGCTGCATTTTGGCGCCCTCCTCATCAGTATACGGCCGGTTACCCGCGGCTGACGCTAGCGTCACGATTTATCGGTCTCCCGATGCCGTTGTTGCGTGCCCTTGGCAATTCCTCAGATTTCCGGTAGTGTGGTAATTGGTATACAACTGAGCACAAGCTATGACAGAGACCCTCTCCATTCGGCTCGATACAGAGACCAAGAAGCGCCTTGACGCCCTTGCACAGCGCTCAAAGCGTTCCAAATCCTTTCTTGCCGCTGAGGCTATCGCCCGGTACGTAGAAGCTGAAGAGTGGCAACTTGGGGAGATCCGGGCCGGGCTCGCGGATCTCGACCAAGGCCGTACAGTGGCCCATGAGAAGGTCTCAAAATGGCTCAAATCGTGGGGGAAGTCCCCTGAAGGCAAAGCGCCGCGGTGAAAATCGTCTGGTCCCGGCGGGCCATCCGGCATCTCACTGCGGTTCGGGACTACATCGCCAAAGACAGTCCGCAAAACGCAGCGACAGTTGCAACCCGAATTCTGAAGAGCGTTGACCTGCTCGCCGCGCAGCCGCAGATGGGCAGACCTGGCCGCGTGCTGGGGACGAGAGAACTCGTTGTTTCTGACACGCCATACATCATCCCCTATCGTGTGCGCGGCGAATACTTGGAGCTGATTGCCGTCTTTCATGGGCGACAAAAGTGGCCGACAAAACACTGACGGAACCATTGGCGCCCTCCTGCGCGCGCGTGATCTGAAGCGAGGGCCGCGAATCGTGGGAACGTTTCATCCGGAACGTCATGCAGGCATCACCGCATCGATACGTGGATCGAAGTCCTCGCCTGCACGCTGCCGCCTGCCCCCACTCCGCGAACGATTTCTTTTAGCCGCAGCAGCGGATCCAAGAACCATCTCCTCGCCGGGTATGCGCGCCATGAAAACTGCCTCCTTCCAAACGCGTCAAGTGACTATGATGTCATGGTGCATAATGACACTATAGACAGATTCAAGAAGGACATCTTCGAGGAGGTCTTATTTGAACAAGAAAATCGATCAGCTCTCCGACGAGGACCAGAAGGCGCTGGTGATCATGCTCGACAGCCTGGTGAAGCGCTCCAGGGTCAGCAGGGTGATGCCCGAACTTTAGCCCCGAAGAGGAAACTATGGAACCGAATCTCGATCAGCAACGCCGACAGGCCCACGCGTTGCTGGACATGCTGCCAGCCGAGAAACTGAACGCCGTGCGGAGTCTGCTCGAAGTGATGGTGGAACCGCTGGCGCGCTCGCTGGTCCTGGCTCCAATGGAAGAGGAAGAGATCGCGCCCGAGACGGCCGCGGCGCTGGATCGCGCCCGTGCTTCGCTCGCTCGCGGTGAAGGCGTTCCGAACGAAGAGATCCTGCGCGAGTTCGGGCTGAGCCAGTGAGCGAGGAAACCGCGCCCTAGCGAATCGCCGTCATCTGGTCGCCGGAAGCCCGCGCCGATCTGCGGGCCATCGAGCGGGAGGCGGCGAGGCAGATTCTGTACTGCATCGATCGTTACCTGGCCAGCCGCAGCGGTGACTTGAAAAAGCTCAAGTCTCCGCTCACCGGCTTTCGGCTCCGCTGTGGGGACTACCGGGTGTTCTTCGATCCCAAGGACGAGAACACCATCGAGATTACCGGCGTCCGAAACCGCCGCGAGGCCTACCGCTGAAGAATCAACAGGTTCCCAATCAGCAACCGAAAGTTCCCACATAGGAACCTGATTCACGCTCGAGCTTTGTTTTCAGTGCTCACCATACAGGAACCCAAGATTGCTGTGCAGCACCCATTCAGGAAAATGGTGGCCGCGCCTCATGCGGGCATCACCGCATCGATCATGTCGGCCAGCGGCTGCGTCCAGACGGAGTCCCAGTCCGCGGCGCCAGGCTTCAGGCGATATTCGGCGCCGTTGAGCCGGACGATGTCTTTCTGCTCCAGCCGCAGCCCGCGTGACAGCGACACCCGCGTCATCCCAATCAACGCATCCACCAGATAGGGCCGTGCGAGCGGCGCTTCGATCTCCCAACTCGAGGGCGCAGTAAGATTGAGCGCCTCAGCGCGATAGTGTTCGACGATCCGCACCGCCCGCGCCACATCCGGATGCCGCGCGGCGCAATATTGGAGCGCCTGGTGGAGCAGCGATTCCCGCAGCGCCGCGCGATCCTCGATCCGTCCGATGATCGCGTGATTCGCCGAGAAAACCATGTCCCGAGTCACGAAATACGGCTTCAAATCGAGCACCGGCGTGCCGTCCAGAAAATCCAGCGCGTCAAAGTGCAGAACCAGCCGGTCGCGCCGGACAAGCTGCGCCGCCGTCAGTCCGATGGGATTCGGCCGCGCCGGCGAGCGCACCGCAAACACGCCATGCAGAGAGTCCGGCGCATCCGCCTGCACCCCGTGCGGGGTCACTTGCAGAACGTCGCGCTCCGGGCGCACATTCAGCCACACCAGCACCCAGAAGTGCGAGTGCTTTCCGATGCGCAACAAGCCTGGCTCGAAGGCGGGATTCAGCTCCACCGCCGCCGGCACGCCGAACGCCGGCATCTGCTTGCGCTCCTGAACCGGCGACCGCACCACGCCGATGAAGCGCAGCGTGTTATCCACGGCGCCGCAACCCTGATTCGCTGCGCTCATCCTGCGTCCTCTGCCGCCACTGCTTCATCAGCGCCACCAGCTCATCTCTGGTGCGCTGCTGCGCACGCGCTGCCGCCAGATTGTTCATCTCGTATGGGTCCTGTCCCAGGTTGTAAAGATGGGTCACTTCGCCCTGCCTGTCGATCACCAGCTTGTCCAGACCGCGCACAACCATCCGCCACTCTCCTTCCCCGCCCATCTGCCCCTCGGCGAAGACGGACTCCGGCCGGTCCCCTTTGCCGGTCGCAATCAGCGCCGAGAGATCCGTGCCCTGCACTCCCTCGGGGGTCCGAGCGCCGCAGAGGGACAAGAGCGTGGGCATCAGGTCGGTGTTCGACACCAGCAGGTCGCTGCGCCCGCCTCCCCGCAGCAGTCGCGGGTAGCGCAGAAGCAAGGGGATGCGAGCCGATTCTTCGTAGGGCACATTCTTGTACTCGAGGCCATGCGAGCCCAGCATGTCGCCATGATCGGCGGTGAACACAACCAGCGTGTCCTGGGCCAGCCGTTCCTCGTCGAGCGCCTTCAGCAGCCTCCCGAAACAGCGGTCTAATGCAGCGCAGAGACCGTAATAGCCTGCGTGCCCCTCCCGCGCTTTCTCCTCGTAGGAAGGCGGCACGTTCTCCCGGAGCACAAAACGCGCCGGACTGTACCGCTTTCTGAACTCCTCCGGCGGCGTGCGCGGCGTATGCGGCGGGCCCCACGACAAGAACAAGTAAAAGGGATCCTGTTTCTTCTTTCGGATGAAGTCGATCGCCAGATCCGTCTGATCATCGGGCTCGAATCCTTTCCGCTGAACCGGCTCCGGCGTATCCCGGAAATAGATCGAATCGTAATACCGGTGCCCGCGATTGAACGCCGCCCAGAAGTCGAATCCACGCCGCCTTGGCCCCGGCGGCACAAATCCGGGCCGCTCTTCTCCATCCAGATGCCACTTGCCGATATAGCCCGTTGCATAGCCGGCCTGCTTCAACTGCACGGCAATCGAGGGCTCCTCCAAAGGCAACCGCAGATCATTCCGCACCATCCCGCAGGCATGCGGGAACCGGCCCGTGATCAGCGACGCCCGCGACGGCGTGCACAGCGGATAAGACGCGTACACGCGATCGAAATGCACACCCTCATTGGCCAGCCGCGCCAGGTTCGGCGCTTCCAGGTTGCGATCGCCCGAGCTGGGCAATGTCTGCGCGCGCCACTGATCGGCCAGCACAAAAAGAAGGTTGGGCTTGCGGGTTGCGACGAACCCGCCGGCCGCTTGCAGCAGAAAATTGCGCCGGTTCAAGAATGCATCACCACTCTGGAAGCATGATATCGAATGATCCCGATCGAGCGCCTTAGCCAACCAGCCACTCCCGAACCTGTTCGACCATTTGCTCCGGACTCGAGATCCGAAGCACGTCGAACCCGGCCGCCCGACCGCTTGCCTTTCCCGCCTCGGAGTCCTCGACCACCAGCGCCTCCGTCACACCGAGCCGCGCGGCCGCAAGCTGGTAGGGCTCCGGATGCGGCTTGTGCCGGGTGACGTCTTCTCCGCAGATGGTGACGCCGAAAAACGGGAGGAACTTCGCGGCCGCCAGAATCGGCTCGACCTCGGCGCGGCCGCTGGAAGAGACGACCCCCAGTTTGTAATCCCGCAGCTCACCGAGCAATTCGCGCGCGCCAGGCGACAAAGGGAGCGACGCCAGCATTTCCTTTCTGAACAGCGCATTCTTCTCCGGATACTGGAGATAAATCTGGTCCGGCGATACGGGCGTTGGCGCCAGCCGCGCCAGCTCCTCGATCATCTTCCGGTCTGAGACTCCGATGAAAGAACGCTGGTAGTGCTCCCAGTCGAGGTCAATGCCGAACACCCCGAGCACGCGCCGCCAGCACGCCCAGTGCACCGGCTCGCTGTCCACCAGCACACCGTCGAAATCGAACAGGACCGCCTGGTAGCGATGGTGCATCCGCTCAGCGCGCAATCTGAATGGACTGGATCATCCGGTCGAACACCGGCTGCGCCTTCGGGTATTCATTCTCCGGTGAAACCAGAATCATGTAGAACAGCCCCTTGGGATGCTCGACGGTGACGATCGCGTCGACTTCCCGCCGGCCCCGATACGGTGAGGCCGAGAAATACAGATTCAGCAGCGCGGCCGAGCCCGACACCTGAAACCGCTTCGCTTCTCCGCTGCGCTGCATCCGGTTGGCCGGCGCAATCTGTTGCAGGAACTGCTCGGTATCCCGCTCCAGGCCGCCGCGTCCCGGCGCCAGTCCGGCGAGGGCGCCGAAAGCAATCTCCGTCCGCCCGCCTTGCCCTTCGACCAGCCCTTCTGTGGCGGCGATCGTCAGTTCATTGGATTGCCCGCTCTGAAACACCTGCCAGTTCTCCGGGTAGGAAAAGCTGACCGACCTGCTTTGATGCTGCTTCAGGGCCGCCGCCGGCCGGGCCGCATCGATGCCGGCTCCGGTGGCGGAACCGCCCGCCGGTGGCTGGTGGCGGAAGTTGGCGTTCGTCTTCTTCGGCACGGGCAGACTCCTGATCACGCTTTGCGCCCGCTGCAAAGAGGCGCTGTCGCCTTTGCCGTACCCGCGCGCCGGCAGCATCTTCACTTCCTCCGACACTGCTTTCACGCGGTTCCCTGGATTGGGATGGTCGGAAAAGAATTGCGACATTTGACCGCCCCGCGCCTTTTCCTCCACCTCGAGCTTTTCGAAGAAGCGAGCCATCTCGATCGGCTCGTAGCCGGCCCTGGCCATCATCCGCGCGCCCAGCAGATCGGCGTCGCTCTCGGCGTCGCGGGAGAACTTCAGCAGCAGCGAATTCGCTCCCAGGCCCGCTCCCAGTTGCGCCAACTGTCCCAGCATGCTGCCGCCCGCCATCAAGCCCCCGATGCCGGCCGCGATCTGAATCGCGTTTGCCTTGGTCACCTGCGCCGTTCCGTGCCGCAACGCGACATGCGAAATCTCATGCGCCAGCACACCCGCGATCTGCGCTTCGTTCCCGGCCGCCTGAATCAGTCCGGTATGCACAAAAGACGGGCCGCCGGGGAGAGCGAATGCGTTGATCGAGTTGTCGTGAACCACCTTGAATGTGTACGGGTAATTGCCTGCTTCCGGCTGCTCGCCCAGCTTCTTTCCGATACGGCTGACAAACCCGGTCAGCTCTTTGTTGTCCAACACGGCGACTTTCCTTTCGACCTCGGCTGCCGCTTCCCTGCCGAGCTGAATATCCTGCTCGGGCGAGAAGAGGTTCCATCGGCTCGGAGCAATCTTCTTCTGCTTCTGCGCATAGAGAGCGCCTGTCAACACGAGCATCACGGATGCGGCCAGCCATCGCCGGGACATTCGAAGCGGAAATCCTCCTTCCTTCATTGTAGATGGGCCGGACGCTGCGCCTGCCGCTCCAGGCTGACGTTCGCGGACCTTTCGACGCTGCTACCACTCCAGCCGGAACACCATGATCCCGTGCCAGCGGCCGGTGCCGATGTCGGAGAACGACCCTCGAGTGCCCGAGAACGTGCCGAACGAGGATGGGTCGGTCGCGTTGTAGCTCGCGCCGGGTGGATTGAAGCTGTGGTACTTGTACGGGTTATTCACGTCGAAGCGCAAATGGAACCGCAGCCGCTCGTAGATCTGGAATTCCTTGGCGATCGACGATTGCATCCAGACCACTCCCGGAGCCGTGAGCGTGTTGCGGCCCAACGTGCCCGGCGTGTAGCTGTCCGGGTAGCGGAAGCCGTCGATCTTCAAGTAACGGTTCTGGGCCGAGAAAGGAAAGCGGTTGGGACCGAGGTCGACGTGATCCAGCTTCACTTCTCCGTTCGTCTTCGTTTGGATCGGCCGCGAAGCTCCCGGCAGATAGACATTGCGGCTGCCTCCGAAGCCCACGGTGAACGGAGGGCCTGTCTGGAAATGCTGGCTGACCACAACTTCCCAGCCGCCGAACACCTTGTCCTTGATTCCACCGCCGCTCATGTAGCGGCGTCCCTTCCCGAAGGGAAGCTCCCAGGTCATCGTGGTGACCCAACGGTGGGAGATGTCGTAGGCGGCGCGGGCCTTTTCCAGGCTGCGATTGTAGTACGTGATGCCGCCGGCTCCGCCATCTTCATCCACGTCGTTGATGGCCTTGGACCACGTCCAGAACGAATTCAGGGTCACGCCCCGCGCGTAGCGCTTCTCGACTCGCAACGTCATCCCGTGATAAGCGTTGTGGCCGTAGTTGGAGTAATGCTGGATGGCGCCAAACTGGCTGAAGGGGCGGAAGTTCTGGTATGCGGTGCGGATCTGATCCAGCCGTGCCGTGTCCCGGGACACATCCAGAGGCACCACATTCATGTCCCAGTTGTTGAGCAGGCCGACGCCGCTTGATCCCTGGTATTGGATTTCCGTCAGCCAGGTGTTCGAGATCTGGTACTGGACGCCGCCGGACCAGTTCATGACGTAAGGCATGCGCATGTTGGGATCAAACCAGGTGGCGCCGCGGGTGCTGTAATTGGAGCCGACGAAGGGCACCGAACCGTCCGGATTGGTGACGAAGCTGATCGATGGCGGGCCTTGCGAAAGACGGAACACAGGTCGCGGGTCCCCTGCCGGCGACTGAATGCTCGCCGTGGCGAAATATTCTTCGAAGTTGTTGTTGATGGTGTTCGTCAACAGGTCCGCGGTGATGATGCCGAAGTTGCCTCGAAACACCCATTTTGGTCTGAAATTGTAAGCGAGGCCAAGGCGAGGCTGGAAGTTGTTCAGGTCTTTGCCGGCCAGGGGCGCGGCTTTGTGCACGATCGCGCCAATGCGGCCTGTCAGAGGATCGGTCGCGGTGGGATCGAACTCCGACTGCTTGCCCTCGACGGTCTGGAATGGAGTCTCGTAAGACCAGCGCAGGCCGATGTTGATCGTCAGGTTGCGGATCGGCTTATAGTCATCCTGGAAGTACCAGGAATTGGACCACCAACGCGGCTGCCACAGCGCCTGAATCCTGGTGAACTGGGCGCTGCCTACATATCCCAGCAGCAAGGCAGCGAAGTTGTTGCCGGTGTTGGGGCGGAAGGGGAAGTCCGTGCCGCCCATGTTGTAGATGCCGGATGGAAGCTCCTCCACACGGGCATCGTAGGTGGTGCGGATCACTTCGTAGCCGGCCTTCAAGGTGTGTTTGCCAATGATCTTGGTGAGATTGTCCTGCAACGAGTAGTCGCTGGCGATCTGCTCATCCATGCCGCCCGGGCCCAGGTTGTAGTAGCGGCCGCCGCCGCCGCGGATGTCGGGGAAGGTTTCATCACTCACGTTCGGAATCCCGAGCTGCTTGGCCCATCCCTGCCCCTGCGTGGGCGGGGTTCGCGTGCGGTGCCGCCGGTTCCATCCGAACCGCGCTTCATTGATCAGCGTGGGACTGAAGGTGTGGGTGTCGGAGACGACGACGTTGCGCTGTTCGATCGGCGGAACGACGACGGGGTCCACCAGCTCCCAGAGCAATTCGTTCGAGATGCGGCCGAGGTTCCGGTGACGCATGTGGGAGTAGCGGCCGAACAGCTTGTTGCGCGGGCTGAACTGATGGTCGCCCTTGGCGTCAATTCGCGTAAAGTAATAGCGGCCTTTGGTGGGAACCACCAGATTGTTGCTCGGGCCGCCGGGCGTGAGCGTGCCGGGGTCGTTGGCCGCCTTCCAGGGATTGCGCTGAAGAATATTGTTGGCAACAGGGTCAAAGCGCGCTCTGGGAACACGGTTGTCGGCGAATGGATCCCGCACCCACGTTCCGTCGGCCTGGCGCGTGGTTGCCGGATCGTAGATGGGGAAGCCGCGGCCGCCGAAGCTGAAATCGCCGTTGTACATGTCCGCGCTGGGAACATTGCCGATGAAGGTCTCGGTCACTTTCTCGTGGTGGCGCTGGATGCCGGCGAAGAAAAACGTCTTGTCCTTGCCGTTGTAAATTCCGGGGATTTTCACCGGCCCGCCCGCGGTGGCGCCCATTTCGTGGTACGTGAACGGATTGCAGGTGATCAGGCCCTGGCAGCGGCGTAACTGCTCGAAATACTGGCGGTGCACGAGACGGCCGTTGAGATATCGGTCCTCGAGGCTGCCGTGGAACGCGTTGGTGCCGGACCTGAACACGCCGGAAAGCTGGCCGCCGGCGTTGTGGCCGAACTCGGCTGGCAGTCCGGTCGTGTACATCTTGAACTCCTGAATCATGTCGAGGGTGGACGTAATGACCGTATCGAAGGAATTGGGATTCCCCAGGACGGGCTCTTTGGCGTTCCCTCCATCGAGAGTGAAGCCGAGCGAGCGCTGCCGCTGGCCGACCGCATGTTGTCCGTTGATCACGTTCATCCCTGGCATGTAGAGATAAATTCGATAGAACGCCTTCTGCAAGACGGGGATCTTGACGATCGTTTGCCCCTCGAGCACCTGACCGCTGACAGAGGTCTCCGTCTCGAGCAAAGGCGGCGCTCCGGTGACCTGGACGGACTCGTTGACCGCGCCCACTTCGAGCCTCACGTCGATGCGTGGCATCTCCGCCGTGCGCAGCCCAAGGCCGCTCTGCACATACGTCTTGAAGCCCTGGGTTTCGATCTTCAGTTGATACATGCCCGGATTCAGATTCGGCACGTACCACAGGCCCTCCCCCGTGGTTACACTGTTGAACACGTGCCCCGTTCCGGTGTTCACCACGGTGACCTTGGCGCCGGGGACCACAGCGCCAGTCGAATCGGTGACGATGCCTGTCATGGTGGCGGTGCCGGTCGAGGATTGTGCAACGAGGCTGCCGGCCGCCAATAGGATAGAAAACGCAAGTCGTGGAATCATTGGCTGATCCTTTAGCTGAGCATCGTATCGATGATCGGAGCCGGCGTCAATCAGACCGGCTGCCGCTCGGCGATGTTCTCATTAAAGCTGTACCCGAATCCCCGCACCGAGCGGATGAAGGCCGGACTGGCCGCCTCCGGCTCGATCTTTTGCCGCAGCCGCAGAATATAGACATCCACCGTGCGATCCGTCACCGCGCGGTCGTGGCCCCACACGGCGTCCAGCAATTGCTCCCGGCTGTAGACAACGCCCGGCCTGCTCATCAGGAACTCGAGTAGCCGGAATTCGGTGGCCGTCAGCGACAGGGTTGCGTTGTGCAGCTTCGCCCGGCAGCTTGTGCGGTCCAGTTCGAGCGGTCCGGCCTTCAGCGTCCGCACTGCCGGCTGCCGGCCACGGAACTGAATCTTGATGCGCGCGATCAGCTCGCGGATGAAGAACGGCTTCACGATATAGTCGTTGGCGCCCAACTCCAGTCCCACGATGCGATCCGTTTCCGAAGCCCGCGCCGTTAGAAAGATCACCGGAACATGGGCCAGCTCCGGATGCGTGCGAAGACCTTTGCAGATGTCCAACCCGTCGGAGTCCGGCAGCATGATGTCGAGCAAAATCAGGTCCGGACGTTCTCGCCGGAACAATTCGAGGGCGCCCTTGCCTGTTTGAGCGCCTACCAGGGCGAAGCCTTCCTTTTCCAGGTTGTACTTCAACAACGCGTACAGATCGGCGTCATCTTCGATCAGTGCAATCTTCTTCATTCTGTCCTCACCCTACGCGCCCTTTGTTTCAATTCGATTACGACGCGGTTAACTCTCCTTGAACCGCCTCCTGCCTCGGACCGGAATCATCCGCCGGAAGGGTAAACGAGAACGTCGAGCCTTGCAGCCTCTGGCTGGCGACCCGCACATCCCCACCCTGCGCCTTCACCAGGTGTTTCACAATCGCCAGGCCAAGTCCGGTGCCACCCAGCTCCCGCGAGCGCGCCTTGTCGACCCTGTAGAAGCGCTCGAACAGCCTCGGCAGCTCCTCCTCGGGAATGCCGATTCCCGTATCGCTGACGAAAATCTCGACGAACCCATCCGACACGACATCCGGCCGGGCGCCGACCGTAATCGTGCCTCGCTCCGGCGTGTACTTGATCGCGTTGTCCAGCAGGTTGGCCAGGATCTGCTGCACGGCCTCATAATCGCAGCAGACCGCCGTCTGCTGCCCGTCGGGTTCCATGGCCAGAGTGATCTGCTTTTTTTCAGCCAGCGGCCGCACCGAGTCCATGCTTCCGGCCATCAGCTCGCGAACCGGATGCGGAGTAAGCTGAAACCGCTGCTGGCCGAGCTCGATGCGGGACAGCGTCAACAGGTCCGCCGTAATCCGGCCCAGCCGTTCTGCATTCCGGCGGATGATGGACAGGAACTTCACGTTGTTCTGGGGATCATGGAGAGCGCCCTCGAGCAGCGTTTCGGTGTAACCCTGAATGGAAGCCAGCGGCGTCCGCAGCTCGTGGGACACGTTGATGACAAAATCCTTGCGGACGCGCTCGAGTTTTTCCAGCTCGAGGTGCTCTCGCTGGAGCTGTTCCATGGTCCGCTCGAGCTTTTCTCCAGTCTCGTTCAGCTTTCGTTCGAGAATGCCCAGCTCATCGCCGCCCGGATCCTTCAGCCGGGCCGCAAACCGCCCTTCGGCGAGCTTGCCCGCATAGTCGATGATGGAGGCCAGCCGGCGCGAAGCGTAGCGTGCAAACAACGCAGCCAGCACGGCCGCCGGGAGAAACGCGATGGCGACAGCCGCCAGCATCTGGCGGCGGATGGCATTCACGGCGGTTCTGACTTCGGCGACTGGCACGGCCGCTCGCAGGACGCCTTGACTCACCGGGATGGCTACGTACAGGAAGGTCGTGCCGCTGAGTGTGCTGCTCGGCCGCGTGCTCGACCCCACCGTTCCGGCCAGCGCTCGGATGATTTCCGGGCGATCGCCATGGTTCTCCATTTTGGCGGCGTCGGCTTCGGAATCGAGCAGCACTGTGCCATCCACCGCGACCAGAGTCAGCCGGCCGCCCAGCGCCCGGGCTGCGTTTTGGAAAGAGCCAGCCTGCGGCGGCGGCGAGAGAACTGCCAGCAGGCGCAAGCGCGCAGCCAGATCGCTGGTCAGGGTGGCAATGTAGGTCCTCTCGGCCACCCGAGCCGCGAAGTAATCGACGGCTGCCAGCGCAACCGCGAGGACACACAGAACGGCAGCAATCAGCTTGAGGAAAATGCGGCCCGTCAAGTCCTCATTCTAGCCGCAAGCGCAAGCTCGCGCCCGGGCTAGCGGCAATACTGTTCACTTTGTCTCGGTGGGGTCAGGCTTTCAGCCTGCCGCCGGGCTTCGGCCCGGCGCGGCACTCAGCGCCGGCTTGGAAAGCCGGCGGCTGGAGTTTCTACATTTTCTAAGCAGATTGTTCTATTCCTTTGGCGACCCGGTGGATCGGCAAGTCCCAAAATAAGTCGGCCGATCACTATTGTTATTGACAGACCGACGTAAGTATGTCATTCTTCTTCTGA
>JACQDF010000210.1 GCA_016201205.1 Acidobacteriota bacterium | reverse complement strand
TCGGTGGTGATGTCGAGGCCGCGGCCCCGGGCTTCAGCGATCATTTGGAGAAGTTTTGGCGCTTGCGTCAAGCCACTCGAAGTGATGTGCACGACGTGCACGGCAGCGCCCGTGATGGCCGAAGCGGAAATCACTTCTTCGAGCGCATTCACTGCGTCCGGCTCGGCCGGCCCCATGTGCCGCATGTGAACGAATGCTGGCGAGCGAAAACGGCCGGCGACGCGAAACATCTCGAGGATCTCCCAGCGCGAGGCCGCCGGCGTATACTGAACGCCGAATCCGACGCCGAGCGCGCCTTGCTGCAATCCCCGCTCGATGGAGCGCCTCATCAGCGTGATCTGTTCTTCCGTGGCCGGGCGGCGCGCCCCATCACCCGAAGGCACGAGGCCATTTCTGGCCGGATCCTTCATCACGCGCATGCGGGCCGGAACGTGGCCTGCGCTGACGCCTGAATGGATCAACCGCTTGCCCTCCCGCGCTCCGTACCATGCGCCGGCGTCCTCTGCGCCGATCTCGAGTTCAAGCGCGGTGGTGACGCCGTCGCGCGCCTGGCAGCGCTGGTTCTCGAGATCCTGCCCGTGCGCGTGCAAGTCAATGAAGCCCGGCGCGACCACCAGCCCCTTGCCGTCTATCGTCCGGACGCCCTGAAGCGGATTGGCAGAGATGGAAACAATGCGACCGACACGAATGCCGACGTGGCGCACCGCATCCAGACCTGACTCCGGATCCATCACGCGGCCCCCCGAGATGACCAGATCGTAGGTTTGCCCCAAGGCGACGGCGGCGAGAAAAAAGCAGAAGCTGCGCATCGCTCGGCCCTACCCGCGCAGCCGCTCGAGCAGCTTCACCGCCATCGCCATGTCCGCGTAACGCTGTTCAAGATCCTCGATTTCGCGCTCGATATTCATGTCGCCCGTGTAGCCGATCTCCTTCAGCTTCCCCACGAAGCGCTCCATGCCGACCGAGCCCTGACCCAGAGGCCGCTCCGTGCCAAGCGCTCCGGGCTTGTCCATCGGCGGCCAATCGCCGTCCTTGGCGTGGACACTGATGACCTGGCGTCCCAGGATGCCCAAAGCTTCGATCGGATCGCCGGTCCCATAGAGAATCATGTTGGCCGGATCGAAGTTGATGCCGAGGTTGGGGCGGCCGGCATCGTTCAGGAAATGCAGCAGCGTTCGCGCCGGCTCCTGGCCGGTTTCGAGCGCAAACGTCTGGCCGTGCCTGGCGGCGTAATCACAGATGCGTCGCACCATTTCGCGAACGGCGATGTAATCAGCATGCTTTTCGTCCTCGGGGACAAAGCCGATATGGCACGCGATGCTCTTCACACCGAGTGCGGCGGCGAAGTCGCTGATCTCGTACGTGCGCTGCTCGCGCTCGGCGCGCGTGGCTGGCGGAATGAAGCCGACCGTGCGCTGCACGGTGGGGATGTCGGCGTAGCTCTCTCCGTTGTAGGCCGCAAACACCGTGGCCAGAGCGAAATCCTCGCGCGCCAGCTCATCCTTCCATGATCTTGCGGCGACGCCATCCAGCTTTACATCTCCCGCCACGCCGAGCTGGCCACAGCGCACTCCCAGCGACTTGATGCGCGGCACAGTGTCGCGAACGGCCCAGAACATCGCTCCGATTTCCAGGTCTCTTAAAACTGGCATTTGACTTTTTCTCCATTCCTCGCTCTTGCTTCCGACATCAACCGCGTGAGGCGGACGGCGGCGGCCGATTCTTCAGGTTTGCAGATCTCCGGCTGGCGGCCCGCTGCTGCGCACTCGAGAAAATATTCGATCTCACCCTGATAGCCGTCTTTGGCTGGCTCGGGTAAAAGCTCATGTGAGCCATCAGGACGGTACAGTTCGGGCTGGCGCCCGGCGCTCGAGTACTCGACTGCGCCGCCATCGGCCACTACTGTGTACTCCATCGAGAAAGGATACGATCGGGGATGATGCCAGCCGCCCGTGATCGTCGCCACCAAGCCGCTCGAGTAGTAAAGCTGCGCCTCGATGGTGTCGATCCCGCGCGGCAGATCCTCATAGCCGGTGGAAGACACGGCTTCCGGCATGCCGAACAGATGGATGCACATGTCGGCATCGTGAATCACCAGGTCAAACACGCCGCCGCCGCTGATCGCTTTGTTGACGTGCCACTTCGCCCAGGCCGGCCCGGCGCAGCGACGCCGGAAGAAGGCGCTGCGAACGGCGCCAAGCTGTGGAAGCGTTTCCCGAAGCACGATGTAGGAAGGGAAGAACCGCAGCACTTGCGCTGTCATCAACACGCGGCCCGCCTTTTGCGCTTCACGGATCATGCAGTCGCATTCCGCGCCGCTAAGGCCCATGGGCTTCTCCACCAGCACATGCTTTCCGGCCCGCAAAGCAGCCGTCGTGACAGGCTCGTGCAGGTGCGTGGGCAGGCAGATGTCGATCGCATCCACCTCCCGGTCCCGCAACATCTCATCGACCTTGGTGTATTTCTGCACAGCCGAGAAATCGAACTTCTCGCCCGGCCCGCCGAGGTTGCCGGCAATCGCGGTCAGGTCGCCGGAAAGCTTGACCGGATCTTCGCTGACCACGGCGGTGAGCTTTGCGCCGGGGATGTTCTTCAGAGCTTTCAGATGGACCATGCCCATGAAACCGAGGCCAACGACGGCAATGCGCATAGACGTAACATGGTAGCATTCGAGGGCGAGGATGAAGAGACGAAGCTTTTTTGCGCTGACGGGCCTGGCGGCCTTGCCTGCCGGGGCCTCCACAGCCGGGCAAGTTTACGCATCAGGCGATGGAATTCCGCATTCCACCGAGGATTACGCGCGGCTGGTGGCGCGGCTGTGCGAGGGCGGGCGTCTCGAGGCGGACAACTATTCGCTCGGCGGCGTCGTTGAGGCGTTGGAAAAAAAGTTCGCCGAAGCGCTTGGGAAAGAATCCGCCGTCTGGATGCCGACGGGCACGCTGGCGAATCAGTTGGCCGTGCGCTGGCTGGCGGGCACGAAGCGCCGCGTTCTTGTGCAGGCCGAATGCCACCTCTACAACGATTGTGGGGATTGCTCCCAGACGCTGAGCGGGCTGCACCTCATTCCGCTTGCCTCCGGCAAGGCTGCCTTTACGCTGGAAGAGGCCGAGCGGGCGGCGGCGGGAGCCGCTGACGGGCGCGTCCCGCTGGCGATCGGAGCCATTCAGATCGAGACGCCGGTGCGGCGCAAGTCCGGCGAGCGGTTCGACTTCTCCGAGATGAAGCGCATTGCGAGCTGGGCGCGCGGGCGCAGGATCGGCCTGCATCTGGATGGCGCCCGGTTGTATCTGGAATCCGCTTACTCCGGCATGGCCGTGGCGGAATATGCGGCGCTGTTCGACACCGTGTACATCTCGCTCTACAAGTACTTCAACGCTGCCAGCGGCGCCATTCTCGCCTGCCCGAAAGCAATGGCGGATGAGCTGCGCCCCATGCGGCGGATGTTCGGCGGCGGGCTTCATCACGTCTGGCCGTTCGCGGCCGTCGCTCTGCACTATTTCGACGGATTCCCGCAACGGTTTCAAAAGGCGAAGGAGACATCGGAAACCGTCATCACGGCGCTGGCCAAAGACGGCAACTTCGACATCGAGCGCGTACCCAACGGAACCAATATCTTCCGTCTTCGCGTGCGTGGCGTCAACGCACTGGTCTACCAGCAGCGGCTCGATCTGGCGGGGATCACCGCGCGAGCGCCGGAGTCGGGCGAATGGTATTCCATGCAGGTCAATGAGACCTGGACCCGCCGCGGCGCGGATGATATTCTGGACGCATTTCGGAAAGGACTGGGATGAGGATGATCGCGAAACTGGCTGGATTCATCTTGCTGGGCGCGGCCACTGTGGCCGCGCAAGCAACCTTGGGCAGCGCAACGGCTAGCGGCACGGTGCGGGATGCGAGCGGCGCCGCCGTTCCGGGCGCGAAAGTCGCTTTGACCGATGTGGCCCGCGGATTGACGCGCGAAACGGTCGCCAACGAAGCCGGCACCTACCTGTTTCCATCCATTCCCGCGGCCGTGTACACGCTGCGCGTCACGCAACCCTCTTTTGATGCCTACGAGCTCAAGGGCCTTCGCGTCGAGGTGGGCCAGAACGCAACCGTCGACGTCGAGCTCAAGGTCGGCCAAATCTCGACCGTGGTCTCGGTATCCGCCGAGCAATCGATTCTGCTTGACACTGAATCGAACGCTATCGGCACGGTAGTCGATTCCGAGCGCGTGCAGAGCCTGCCGCTGAATGGCCGCAACTTTCTCCAGCTTGCGCTGCTTGCCGGCGGCTCGACCGAGATCCTGGGCCGCGCCAATGTCATTGGCGGTCAGGTGGGACATCCGGACCGCGGCATCATCGTCACCGGCAATATGCCGCAGACGACCGGCTACCTGATCAACGGCATCTCGACCCGGGGCGGCCGGCTCGGCGAATCCGCCGTCAATCTCTCGATCGCCGGAGTGGATCAATTCAAAGTGCAGCAGAACTTCTTCATGCCGGACCAGGGGCCGAATCCCGGGCTGGTCAACGTCACCACGAAAGGCGGAACGAACTCGATCCACGGGCAGGCATTCGAGTTCGCGCGAAACGAGCTGTTCGACGCCCGCAACTCTTTCGCGCCGGCGCCCGAGGATCTGAAACGCAACCAGTTCGGCTTCGCTCTTGGCGGGCCGATCATCAAAGACCGCATGTGGTTCTACGGCAACTACGAAGGCTTGCGCGAAATCACCGCGTTCTCCGCTCGCGGATACACGCCGACGCGAGCCATGTTCGGCGGTGATTTGCGCGAAGCGCCCGAGCCGCTCTATGACCCCGATTCCTATTCGCAGGCGTCCGGGGCGCGCCAGCCGTTTCCAGGCAACGTGATCCCTTCCGACCGCATCAACCCAGTCTCGCGCAACCTGCTGCAATACTATCTGCCTGGATCGAGTCTCGCCCAGCGGCCCAGCAACGTGTTCGGCAACCCGCGCAATCTGCTCGACGACGACCAGTTCGGCGCGCGCATCGACGCCTCGCTCACCGGCAAACAAAACCTGTTCGGCCAGTTCATCTGGCAGGACAACCCCGCCGTGCGGCCAGGACTGTTTCCCGTCAGCGGCGCCATCTACCCGAACGAATCGCAGTTCTTCATGGTGCAGCATACTTACACCGTCCGGCCAACTCTGATCAACACGCTGCGCGCGGGCGTGGTGCGGAACCTGGCGCTGTTTTCCAATGAAGCGCGCGATCTGGGCAGCATCCTGCCAGGAGCGGGCATCACCAACACGTTCGACACCCGCGGGATTACCGGCATCGGGATTCAAGGCTTTTCCGGATTCGGCCGCTCCAACGGCGATCTGGGCAACATCGACAACAACTATCAGATGGATGAAGGCGCGAATTACGTTCGCGGCAAACACAATTTCCAGTTCGGCCTCGGGGTACGGTACCGCCGCACCTGGCAGCAGAATTCCAACGCCAACGCGCACGGCAGCCTCGGCTTCCAACCGGTCTATACGGCCCGGCTCGCGCCCAATGCCCAAGGGCAACTGGCGGCAGTCGCCGGGACAGGCAACGCGTTCGCCGATTTCCTGCTGGGCACGCCGGCGAGCGGCCAGATGGTCGGCCTGCCGATGATCGCCTATCGTTTCACGCAGTACCTGCCATACATTCAGGACACCTGGAAAGTCACCCGCGGTCTTACGCTCAACTACGGTCTCTCGTGGTTTCTGGCGACGGTCCCCAGTCCTCAAGGGCGGTTTCGCGACCTGGTTCACGGGTTCGACGAGGCGCGCGGCTTGCTCACCTATGCCAAGCTCGGTCAAATCGATCCGCGCGTGCTTTCCATGGATAAGAACAACTTCACGCCGCGAGTGGGCTTTGCCTGGAAGCCTGGCTTCTCGCCGAACACCGTGGTTCGCGCGGGTGCGGGAATTTATTACGCCGACACCGCGCTGATCGAATTGCAGTTCGCCGCTGCCGCTCCGCCGTTCAACACGCCGGTGCAGATCGTGACCAATCCGCTTGATCCGACGCCGCCCTACCGGCTGGGGCGGAACATTTTCCCGTCCACTCCCCTGCCGCCGCTCGATGAGAATTTCGCATCGCGGCTTCCGAACGGCAGCTCAGCGTTTCTGCTAAAGGAGGACGGCCGGAATCCATACATTTCGCAGTGGAACGTATCGATCCAGCATTCGATTCGCAGCAACGACCTGGTGGAAGTGGTGTACATGGGCTCGGGCGGGCACCGCATTCAGAACCGCTACGAATGGTCGCAGTGCCGGCCAGGCGCGGATCTGCGCTGCGTCGCGGCCACCCGGCCGTACGGAGCCAAGTACTCGAACCTGCTGCGCGCGGACTTCAACGGCAACTCGACGTACCACGCCATGGTGGCGAAATTCCAGCACCGGGCGTCGGCGGGACTGAATCTGCGCGCCGAATACACCTTCGCCAAAGCGCTCACCGATAGTTGGGAGAGCGGCTCTTCGACGGACTCGCAGATCACCAACTGGCGGCGCGGAGACAAGGGTCCGGCGACTTTCGATTTGAAGCATCGGGCTGTGTTCAGCGCCATCTATGAATTGCCGTTCGGACGCGGCCGGCGGTTTGGCAGAAACATGAAC
Organism: Acidobacteriota bacterium; assembly: GCA_016201205.1. Classification (GTDB taxonomy): domain Bacteria; phylum Acidobacteriota; class Terriglobia; order Bryobacterales; family Bryobacteraceae; genus CADEFT01. The sequence goes on along the minus strand of JACQDF010000210.1, from coordinate 1,071 downwards.
CGCGCCGCCGACCTGGTGGTGGGCGGCTGGATGACCACCGCGATCACGGGCTATTCCACCGGGCCGGCCTTTTACGTGACCTCGCCGAACCAAACCGGAAGCGCCTTTATCAGCCACCGTCCGAACCGGCTCTGCGGCGGCGCGGATTCGTCCCTGGCGAACAACTTGCGCAACAACGGCTTCCGCCAGTTCGATACAGCCTGCTTTGTGACGCCGCCGGCGAGCTTCTTCGGAAACACCGGCCGCGCTCCCTTGTACGGGCCCGGCATCAACAACTGGGATATCGGCATCGAGAAGGATTTCAGCATCCACGAGCAGACGCGCCTCGAATTCCGCGGCGAGATGTTCAACGCGTTCAACCACACGCAGTTCGGGCTGCCGAATGCCGATACCGGGAGCGGAGTGAACTTCGGCCGCGTGGCCGGCGCCCGCCCGCCGCGGCTGATTCAGTTGGGGATGAAGTTGCTATGGTGATTTTACCTGTATGAAGCTGGCCAAGAGGACATACTCTCTGCCGTCCGACATCGTGACGAAATTTGAACGTTCTCTTCCGCGTGGGGAGCGTAGCTCATTCATTGCAAAACTCATCGAGGAATGGCTCGAAGAGAGAAAGCGCCTGGAGTTGCGCCGCCAGGTGATCGAGGGGTGTCAGCAGATGGCTACCCACTATCGGGAGATCAACCAGGAGTGGGATCGCACCTCTGAAGAAATCTGGCGAGACTGGGATGGAAACTCTCAATGAGCATGAGCACAGTCCGGTGATTCTGCTGGCGGCAATGACATCCCGAAAAACGGACAGAATCTACCCGTTCGAGGCGCTTATTGAACCTCCGGAAGGGGGACTCAGCCAACGTTCCAAGGTTCTAATGATGCAGTTAAGAGCTCTGGACAAGAAGAGAGTGGTTGGCAGACTGGGCTCGGTCAGTCCACCGGTAATGAACAGGGTGGATGACGCAACTGCCCTGCCCGGCCTGCCCGGCCGCCTGCGCTTGCACGGAGGACAAGCCCGACGTATTCTATGAAGAATACTACGCGCCGGTAACCCTCGTTTACCAATCGCTTAGGGAATTC
>JACQDF010000246.1 GCA_016201205.1 Acidobacteriota bacterium | reverse complement strand
TGCGAAGATCGATCACCGCTTCAGCACCAGCAACTCTCTCTACGGCCGCTTTTCCTGGTTCGGCCACGAGCCGTTCGGCACAGGATTCTTCGAGGACGCGGTGGGAAATTCCCGCAACGATGATGTCGCGAACAAGAACATCGTCATCGCCGACACGCACGTCTTCTCGCCCTCGCTGATCAATGAGCTTCGTGTCGGGCTGGCGCGGCAATACTTCACATTCATTTCCGCCAGTTTCGGTCAGGGCTGGCCGCAGAAGCTGGGGCTGCCCGCGGTGGTGCCCTCCGATGTGATGCCCACGTTCTCGTTCGGGTTCACCAACATCGGAAACCCGACGGTCGGCGCGCGCGGCTCCCTGAACTGGGACTTCCAGGAAATGGTGACCAAGATCCGGAGCGGCCACACGATGAAGGCTGGCTGGAACCACCGGATCCTGCAAGGAAACAACCGCCAGTCCTCGAATCCTTCGGGCACGTTCAATTTCACCGCGCGGCTGACGGGCGATCCGCAATCGCCGGCCGGCAACGGCTCGGGGCTCGCTTCGTTCGTGCTCGGCAGCACGGCCAGCGCCAGCGTGGACCGCGTTCTGGGCACATCGCAGCACGCTTACAACACGAGTTTCTTCTTCCAGGACGATTGGCGGCTGAACAAGCGGCTGACGCTCAACGTCGGCCTGCGCTGGGACTACCAGCAGAAGCCTTATGAGCGCAACAACGGCGCCAGCAACTTCGATCCCTTCTCGCGCGACCCGGTCTCCGGTCTGCCCGGCCGCACCGTGTTTGCCGGCGTTGACGGCCAGCCGCGTTCCTTCCGGAAAGAAGACTACACCGATCTGGGTCCGCGCATCGGCTTCGCTCTGGATGTTTTCGCCAACAACAAGAGCGTCCTGCGCGGCGGCTACGCGATTTTCTACCCGTCGATCTTTTTCCGTAACAACTTCGGCTCGTTCGCCGGCTTTGCCAACACCACCACCAGTTACACTTCCTCGGGCGCGGACTTTGCCGCATTTCAACTCAGGGACGGCTTCCCGCGTCCACCCATCGAGCCGCAAGGCTCGAAACTCGGCCCGAGTGCTTTTCTCGGCCAGGGTGCGAGCTTCGCCGAACCCAGCTTTCCGACGCCGATGTCTCAGCAGTGGAATCTTTCGCTGCAACAGAGGTTGCCGGGGAAGTTTGTCCTCGAGGCCACATACACCGCCAATAAAGGCAACCACTTCGATGCCGGCGGTTACGAATTCAACCAACTGGACAATCAGTACCTTTCGTTGGGAAACGCGCTGAACGACCAGGTGCCGAATCCCAACGCGGGCAAAGTGCCCGGTGCGCTGGGAGCCGGCAGCATCAGCCGCTCCCAGTCTTTGCGTCCCTATCCCCACTATCAGGGCATCAACGTGAATAACCCGCCCAGCGGCAACTTTCTCTCGAACCTGTTCCTGCTGAGCGTGGAGCGCAAGAGCTCGACTGGCGTGACGGTGCTGCTCTCCTATACCGCGGGCAAGGTCATCTCCGACAGCCTGGCGACTCCGGTCGATTTCGGCCTGATCGAGCAGACCAATGAGACCGGTTATCAAAACGGCAAGTTCGACCGGCGCTCGAACCGCTCCGTGGACCCGACCGATGTGAGCCAGCGGGCGGTGCTGAGCGTTCTCTACGATTTGCCCTTCGGACGCGGCAAGCACTGGCAGTCCCGCTCGGGCGCCTTGAATCAGATCCTCGGCGGCTGGCAGTGGAACACGATCGGCACCATGCAGATGGGAATTCCCATCATCCTGCGCGGCGCGAACAACTTCCTGGCCAATCGCCCGAACTCGACGGGAGTCACCGCCCGGCTGGAAGATCGCACTCCCAGCCGCTGGTTTGACACGGATCAATTCGTGAATCCGCCCAACTGGACATTCGGAAACATCGGCCGGGTACTGCCGGACGTGCGCACGCCGGGCACCGTCAACTGGGATTTGTCGCTGATCAAGAACACGCGCATCACCGAGCGCATGGTGTTGCAGTTCCGCGCCGAGGCCTTCAACTTCCTGAACCATGTCAACTATGGGTCGCCGAACGCAGGTTTTTCCCCCGGCGCGGATGGGCGAAACCGCAGCGGGAGCTTCGGGCTGATCACCAGCGCGCGAGACGCCCGCATCGGCCAGCTTGCGCTGAAGCTAGTATTCTAGGAATCAGCATGTGGATCGCGCTCTTGCTGGCCGCCGCCGCCCTGCACGCCCAGGCGCCCGTGCCGGAAGGCTTTCTGGCCATGCCGCCCGGCGAAGAGATCGGCGCGCTTTCCGCCGTGGCGATCGACCGCCAGGATCGCATCTATGTTCTTCATCGCGGTCCAAAACCGCTGATGGTTTTCGATCCGGCCGGCCGCCACGTGCGCAGCCTCGGCGAAGGCATGTTCAAAGTGCCGCACGGTCTCCGCGTGGATCGGGACGGCAATATCTGGACCACGGACAACGGGCTCGACAACCTGCGCAAATTCTCGACGGATGGCAAGCTCCTGGCAACCATCGAGGGGCCGTTCCGCGCTCCGGACGACCTGGTGTTTGCCTCGACGGGCGAAATCGTCGTTGCCGACACGGGCCACGGGCGATTGGTGAAGCTGGCTGCCGGCGGCAAGATCCTGGCGAGCTGGGGCAAGAAGGGCAAGGGATCGGGTGAGTTCGCCACCGCGCACGGACTCGCCATCGACAGCCAGGACCGCATTTATGTAGCCGACCGCGGGAATAACCGGGTGCAGGTTTTTTCCCTGGATGGCCGGTTTGTGACTCAATGGAATGGGTTCGGGAATCCCTTCGGCCTGCTCGTCGCCGGCGGGCAGTTGCTGGTGTCCGACGGCGACGCCCACCGCATAACGCATCTCGGGCTCGCCGGCGGCGCGGTTGCACTTCAATGGGGCGATCCCAAGATGCTCCAACTGCCGCATCTGATGGCGGCGGATTCCAAGGGCCGGCTGTTCATCGCCGAGGTGAACGGCAAGCGCGTGCAGATCTTTCGCATGGCCGATTCGCTTTCCGGCATGCACCGCCAGGATACGATCGATGCGGCCCACCGCGCCCTGTTCCAGGCTCCGGAAGACCGAAAGAAGACGGCGTCCTCGATCACGCAGCAGGTGTCGCAGACGCTCCCGGCCCGGAGCCGATCGCTCACGCACGCGGCCCGGCCTTACGGAAATTACATCGATGAGCATATCTTCAGCCGCATGGAGCGCGACGGGATTCGGCATGCGCCTCCTGCCTCGGAGGAAGAATTCGCGCGCCGCGTCTGGCTCGATACAACCGGCCGCATCCCGCCTTATGAAGAGCTGGTGGCGTTTCTGAGAGACCCGGATCCGGGAAAGCGCGAAAAGCTCATCGATCGTCTGCTCGACGGCGAGGGCTTCCTCGACAAGTGGACTTATTATTTTGAAGATCTTTTCCGCGCCGGCTCGCGGATGGGCTACGGCCTGAACCTGTTTCACTACTGGTTGCGCGAATGGCTCCGGCTGGACCGTCCCTACAATGAAGTCGTCGCGGATCTGCTGACGGGCGCCGGCAAATCGAGCTTCTCGGCGCCCGGGGGGCTCTATTTCGCCCGCGATTTTGTGAAAGCCAAGGACGATCCCGAGGCGCCCGACGCGATGGATCTTGTCAATATCCCCGACACGATCGATGAGTTCACGATTACGTACTCGAAAGTCTTCCTCGGGCTGAACCTTGCTTGTATTTCCTGCCATGACGGCAGGGGGCATTTGGAAAAGGTGAACCTCTTTCTGACCGGAAAGAAGCGCGAGGATTTCTTCCGCCAGGCCGGTTTCTTTGGAAAAACACGCCAGATCATGAACTGGGAGAACGGTTATCAGGCCAACACCGAATACACGGTGGACGACGCGGCGGCGGGCTACGACACCAAAGCCGAAAGCATCGTCCGCTTTCCACGCTCGGGCGGCAGCGGCAAACCGCGCTTCCTGCTGACGGGCGAAGAGCCGGCGCCGGGGCGCAATGAGCGCGACGAACTGACGCGCATGATCACTTCTCACATTCAGTTCTCACGGGCGTTTGCGAATCGCATCTGGGCGGAATTGATGGGCTTTGGCATCGTCGAGCCGGTGGACGACTTCGATCTGGCACGCCTGGATCAGTCCGCCAACGCCGCGCTGCTCGATGCCATGGCGCGCGACTTCCAGCAGTCGGGGTACCGCTTCCGCAAGCTCATGCGCACCATCCTGAACTCGTCCGCCTACCAGCTTTCTTCACGCTTTGACGGCCAGTGGCAGGACCGCTACGCGCCCTACTACGCGCGCAAATACGTGCGGATGCTGACCGCCGCCGAATTGCATGACGCCATCACACTGGCCACGGCGCGACCGGCGAAGCTGTCGAGCGGCGCCGGCAAAGTGCCGATGGTGCAGCAGATGTCGGAGCCCAAGAAAGCCGACAAGGAGGTCCAAGGCTTCATGAAAGTCTTCGGGCAATCCAACCGCGACGACATGCCGAAGAAGACTCCGCCCAGTTCGTTGCAAGCGATGCTGCTGATGCAATCGAAGATTGTCACCGATCGCGTGCTGGCCATCGGCGGCAGCAGCGTCGAGACTTTACTTCAGGACCCCAGCGATGAAGCGCTGATGGAGAAACTCTTCCTGGCCACCATTTCCCGGCGTCCGACCGCGGCCGAACGCGAAGTCGGGTTGAGAACGCTCGCCAAAGACCGGCGCCGCGGCGCTGAGAATCTGCAATGGGCGCTGATCAACAGCCCCGAGTTCATTTTCAATTACTGATATGCAACGCCGTGTTCAAGATCTGCTCGCGCACCGCCGCGATATCCTGCGTCTGGGCGGATACGGGCTTCTGGCCTCGTTCGCCGATCAAGCGCTAAGCCCTGTTTGCGCCCGCGCCGCCGGCCGGGCCAATCCTCGCGGCACGGCGCGCTTTTGCGTGCTGATCGAGATCGCCGGCGCCATCAGCCATCTGGACACCTTCGACTTCAAGGAGTCCGAAGGCACGCCTGAGGATCTCGACGTCCGCGAGATTCGCAACGGACTCTACCTGAGTCACCGCCTCTTCCCCGAGCTGTCGAAGGAAATGGACAGGGTGTCGATTATCCGTTCCATGAAGAGCCACGAGGTGGTGCACTTCCGGGGCCAGTATTACACGCAAGCGGGCCGTCCCCTGAATCCGGCGCTGGCGCCCGAGATCCCGTCGGTTGGTTCGGTGATCGCATACGAGTTGGAAAAGCAGCGCCGGGAGAAGGACACCTTCCCGACGTATATCGGCTGCAATCTCGACACCTCCGGATGCGGCGCGCTGTCCACCGGCTTTCTGCACCCGAAGCACTCCGTGCTGGATATCAACGTGAAGTCGGGCGTGGGCGGCTCGGCGCTGGATGAGGAAGCGATGGAGGTGCTGGAAGAACGCTATCGGCTGCTGAACGAGCTCGACAAGGCGATGGCGCCTTCCCGCACGGGCCGAGAGCGCAGCTTCGGCTCATTCCGCGACTTCCAGCAGAGCGCCTATCAGGCGCTCGGGGATCCGCGCTGGCCGAAGTCCTTCCAGATGACAAAGCAGGAGCGCGAGCGTTACGGAGACAACGAGGCAGGCCTCGGCTGCCTGCTGGCGCGCAATGTCATTCTGGCCGATGCGGGCACGCGTTACATCCACATCGTGCATCCCGATTGGGACCATCATAAGAACATCTTCGATCACTCGACAAAGTCGAACCACTACGTCCGCTGCAACGAGTTTGACCGCGCCATGGCGAACCTGTTGCGCGATCTCGCCGCTTCGCCCTCGCCGCGGCAGAACGGCAAGACGCTGCTGGATGAGACGCTGGTGGTCATGGCGACCGAATTCGGACGCACGCCCGGCCCGCTGAACGGCGTCAAGGGCCGGCACCATTACAACCTTGCCTACCTGTCGCTGTTCGCCGGCGGCGGCATCAAAGGGGGCCGTGTCATTGGCGCCACCGGCAAGGACGGCGCGCAGATCGTGGACACTGGCTGGAAGTACAAGAAGATGCAGCCCAAGACCGAGAACGTGTACGCCACCATCTATTCGGCTCTCGGCATCGACTGGAAAAAAGAGATTACGAACACGCCTTCCCGGCGGGCCTATCGCTATGTCGATGTGCTTGGCGCAACGGAAATGGTGATCGACGACGAGATTGCGGACCTGTTCGTCTGATGCGGTTCTTCTGGCTCTGGGCTTCTTTGTTGACCGCCGAAGAGGGCATGGTCCTGATTCCGGCCGGCGAGTTCACTATGGGCCGTACGCGGCTGACTCCGGACGATCAGACCAGGATGCGGCCGCTCGTCTTATTGGATGACCGCCCCGATCACAAGGTCTATCTCGACGCGTATTGGATGGACAAAACCGAGGTCACGCACGGCCAGTATGCGGAATTTGTCAAAGCTACCAGCCGAAACCCTCCGTATCACTGGCGGGACGGGCAACTGCCGGCCGATCGGACGAACGATCCGATCTACAACGTCGATTGGGAAGACGCGATGGCCTATTGCGGTTGGCGCGGAAAACGCCTGCCGTCCGAGGCTGAGTGGGAGCGCGCCGCCAGAGGCGGGAAGGACGGGTTCAACTACCCGTGGGGCGACAAAGCAGACCGCAAACTCGCGCTCTACGACATCCAGGACGGCGCCGGGGCCGTCGCCCGCTTCCCGCCCAATGAATTCGGCCTGCACGACATGGCCGGCAGCGTGTCCGAATGGTGCTTCGATTGGTTCGAGCGCGAATACTACGCGAAGTCGCCTTCCAGGAATCCCCGCGGGCCCGAGACCGGCGTTTACAAAGTGATTCGGGGAGGCGCATGGTCCGACAGCCCGGCGCGGATTACGGTTTTCTTCCGCAACTGGGTGCGGCCGAATCAAAGGACGCCCAACCTGGGTTTCCGCTGCGCGAAGGATCCGCAGTGATCACAGCCCATCGATTCGTGCAACGTCAGGTGGCTTTGGCCGCCTCGCGATAGGCGACCTTGCGGCCCTTGACCATGGCCAGGTTGGCCAGGTGCGGGCCGGCCACTGCCTCGGCGGCAATCTCGACGGTGCAGTTGGGATCCTGGCGCGACTTGATGCAATCGAGGAAGTTTTGCACGTGCGATTCCACCGGCACCGGCGCTTTCTCTTCGTGGAGCGGCTCGGCGTTCTTCTTCCATGGCTCGGCATAGACGGCGAAGCCGGCGTCGTCGAGGATCATCGTAGCCTTGTCGCCCAGGAAGGTGATCGACCAGCCGTTCTGATAAGCGTTGCAGTAATCGAGCGTCCAGGTGACCATGAAGTCGGCGTACTCGAAGACGGCGCTGAAGACATCGGGGTGCTCGGCGCCAGTCATTTTCGCGACGTAGCCGTGGCAGATGGCGGATTTCGGGGGGCCGGACCTGGTGAACCATTGCACGACGTCCATCAGGTGCGTCCCCTGATCGGTCATGTTGCCGCCGGCGTAATCCCAGAAGTAACGCCAGCGGCGGAAGCGCATGGGCTCGAGGTCGCGCTTCTTTGCATTGCCCAGGAAGCGCTTCCAATCGAGCTTGCCGGGCAGCGGCGAGTTATCGAGTGGACCGGCGATGTTCCAATGCCACTGCGGCTTGACCAGCGTGATCCGGCCCAGTACGCCGTCCTCGACCAGCTTGGCGGCCTTCCGAATGGATTCGGCGCTGCGGCGCTGCATGCCGATCTGCACAACCTGCTTTGATTTGCGCACGGCGTGGATCATCTTCGCGCTTTCCTCGAGGGACTTGGAGAGCGGTTTTTCCAGATACACGTCCTTGCCGGCGGCCAGCGAGTCCATCAGCATCGGGCAATGCCAGTGGTCGGGTGAAGCGATCACCACGCAGTCGATGTCCTTGCGCTCGAGCAGCTCGCGATACTCGACCGAGGTCTGCGCATCCGGCGAGTCTTTCCTGGCCATCTCGAGGTGGGGCTCGTAAACGTCGCAGAGAGCGGCGCACTCGGCGCCGGCTTTGGTAAAGATGCGATTGAGGTAGCGGCCCCGGCCTCCGGCGGCAATCAGTCCGTAGCGAACGCGCTCATTGGCGCCGAAGGCGGAAGAGGGCACAAACACCGGCGCGGCGGCAAGAGAAGAGAGAAAAGTGCGGCGATCTGACATAACGGGCTCCTTAGGCAGAACTATATCACTTGCGGGCGGTGAGCACGCGGGATGGATAAAAGGACTGGCGAACCGTGCAGTCGCTCAAGATGCGCAGATCATGCAGGGTGAGGAAATCCGTGACACGCTGCTCGATCTGGCGTCCCCAGAAGGCCGGCGCCAGACTGCCCAGCACGCGGTAGAGGCGGTTGAACAGTTCGGTCTTCTCGCCGATCAGCACAAGAGTGAAGGTGCCGCCGCACTTGAGCACGCGGCGAATCTCGGACAGGGTGCGCAGGATGTCGTCCTGGCTTAGTAATTCGAGCAGATAGCAGCAGACGATGGCGTCAAAGAATTCATCACGGAAAGGGAGGAAGCGGGCGTCGACAGCATGGCAGCGGGCGACGGAACCGGGAAATTCCTTCGAGACCCGGTGCTGCGTGCGCGCGGCCATGTTGGGGGAGAGATCCAGACCGAGAGTGGCGCCGCCGCGGTTGACGCGCACCAGGCGGCGAAACATTTCGCCGGAGCCGGTGGCGATTTCCAGCACCTGCATGCCGTCGCGAATGCCGGAATCGGCCATGGCGCGGCGGTGGGCTCTCGAGTGGAAGAACATCGTCGACAGCGGGTAGAACGCGGCCAGGCGGTCGTAGACGCGGCGGGTGCGCTGGGCGATGGTGAAAGGCAAGCGGTCCGGAAGGGCGGCCGCCAGGGCAGGGTGGTTGAGCAGATTCTGCATGGGGCGAATCCTTTCCAGGATACCGCCGCCCTAGGATACCGCCGCAAGCGCCGCTGTAAGCTGTGGAATCTCGATTTCGGTGCGGGTGCCCTCGTTTGGATTGCTGAGGACCGAGAAGCGAAAATCATGGCCGAACAGGACACGCAGCCGCTCGTTGACATTGCTGACGCCGATTCCCTGCTCGAAGAGCGTGGCCAGCGTGTCTTCGGTGATGCCCACTCCGTCATCCTGGACGACGAGCAGCAGCCGGCCGCCCTGAGTCTGGCTCTGGATGCGGATAGAGCCGCCTTCCACTTTGCTGCTGAGCCCGTGCTTGATGCTGTTCTCGACCAGCGGCTGCAGAACCATGCTTGGCACGAGAAAATCGAGGGTCGCCGGATCGATTTCCTTCTCCACTCGCAGGTTGCTGCCGAAGCGGACCATCTCGATGGAGAGGTAATCTTCGATGAACGCAAGCTCATCGCGCAGCGGAGACAGGCTCTCCTGCTTTCTGAGAAGGCGGCGCAGGATGTTGGAAAGCTTATGGACCATGGCTCGCGCCTGCTCCGGATTGATGCGAATGAGGGTGGAAACTGAATTCAGGGTATTGAACAGGAAGTGCGGATTGATCTGGCGCGTCAGCGCGGCCAGGCGCGCTTCGCTGAGCAGCGCTTGCTGGGCTTCCAGCTTGCGCTCGTTGCGGGTGTTGTTCCAGACCTTCAGGGGAAGGGTGACCGAAAAGAGGGTGGCCGCATAAGCGCACAGAACCGCCGCCGGGTGCGGATCGGGCCAGCTCGGGTACAGCACGTGCAGATAGCGCTCGCCGAACAGGCGGCTGAGGTTCACGCGCAGGAACTCGGCGAACAGAACCGAGCACAAGAAAGACAGATGGAACAGAGAGTGCCAATAATCTTTGCGGCGCAGGATGCGCCAGATGCTCAGATCAAAGAAAGGCGAAAACCGCCAGACGTCTTCTTTTGCCGGCGCCAGATCGCGCAGCAGGCCGCCCATGACGCCGAGGCTGGCATAGAGCGGCATGGTCAGCAGCTCGCCGTTGATCATCGCCGGGATCGAGATGAGGACGCCGGAGAGCAGGCCGGTCACATAGCCGCCAAGCAGGCCGCACAACAGGCTGCCTTCGAGGCCCAGATCGACGGCCTGGTAGCTGTTGCGGGAAAGCACGCGGGTGGCGGCGCCGGTGCCGAACACGACCGAGAACGCGACCGCCAGGCGCAGACGCTGCCCGAGCGTGCGCTCCTCCTGCAAAAGCATGCGCTGGACGGCGGCCGGACGGGCAAGAACGGTGGCCAGAGACGCCGAAACCGCCAGTTTGACGAAGAGGATGACCAGATACTGTTCCAGCATCGCGCTTCGTCCGCCATTATAATGAATCGAGCGATCCCCATTCAGGCTCACCGAAGTTCATGAGCGCAACCTCCCCATTCCGGCTTGAAATGACCGCTGAGGCGGATTTTCCGACCCGCTTCGGACGCTTCCGCATTTACGGCTTTGAAGGGCGTTTTGACAGCCATGTCGAGGAGGCGGCGGTGCTGGTGATGGGCGATCTCGAGCAAGAGGGCCGCCCGCCGCTGGTGCGGATACACTCGCAATGCCTGACGGGCGATGTCTTTCACAGCCTGCGGTGCGATTGCCGCTCGCAGCTCGAGCTGGCGCTCGCCAGCATTGCCGAAGAAGGCCGCGGCATTCTGATCTACGAAATGCAGGAGGGGCGGGGCATCGGGCTGATGAACAAGCTGCGGGCCTATGCTTTGCAGGACGGGGGCGCGGACACGGTGGAGGCCAACGAGCGTCTGGGCTTTGAAGCCGATTTGCGAAGCTACCAGCTTCCGGGGGCGATTCTCCGGCATTTCGGCGTCCGGAGCGTGCGGCTGCTGTCGAACAACCCGGAGAAGATGGAAGCGGTCGAGCGGTGCGGAGTGAAGGTGGCCGAGCGCGTGCCGTGCATCGTCGAGGTTGCCGGGCGAACGGAGGATTACTTGCGCACCAAGAAAGAGAAGCTGGGGCACCTGATCGAGGGGTTTTAAGTTTAACTCGCTTGCGGCGGGAACGACGCCTCTCTTACCGCAGCCGCCCTGCTGCCCACATCACCGCATTGCGCACCAGTTGCCGGTAACCGGGATGCATATGCGCCTCACGACCGTGGCCCAACTGGATGACCACGACACGCGATTTTGCGTAAGGGCTGATCCAGGCCAGCGGGCCGTCGCTGGTCGGATTGTCCGTCTTCAGCAGCACCTTTGCCTGCGGCGAAATCTCCATGTGTTTGTAAGTCTCATCGAACAGAAGCATCGGTGAGACTCCCTTCAGCACCGGATGTTCCCCGACCGGAGTCGCCCGGATCCACTCATCGTGCTTGAAGGCGGACTTCGGCCGCTCCCCATCGGGTTCGAGCAGGTAGCGGCCTCCGACCACTTCCCGATGCCACCACGCCCAGCCGTTGTAATCGGCCAGCGCATGATGCAGCACCACCAGTCCTTTGCCGCTCTCAACAAACGCACGCAGATTCTTCTTCTGCGCCTCGCCGATTTCCTGCGCCATGTCGTACAACACCAGCACGTCATAGCGCTGGCCGGGATCGCCGCGAAACGCAATGGGGTGCGGACTTACGGTCGCGCGCAGATCCTTGTATCCCTCGAACAGAGAGTAGAACGACGCCTCGTGATCATGCCCGCCGGTGACGACCAGAGCGCGGACGCCGCCGCCCGGGCCGGTGGACACAGCCGCTGGCGTCACGATGCCGGAAGCCGCCCACTCCGCGCCGCGCGCAAACGACGCCATGAACCCCTCGCCCAGCATGGCCGCCGCATCATGCCCCAGCGTGGTGTGAAACACACGCCCTTTGCCGTAGTTCACCGTCCACAACACAGGCTCGTCTTTTCCCGTGCCGTTGATCCTGGGGTCATCAAACGCGGTCGCCAGCACATGCACCCCGGGCTCGAAAATCAGGTGATGATACAACTCATCGCTCGCCAAAAACGTCTCCGGCAATCCGGCGGCCACCGGATGCGCGCGGTCGGCCCATTTCACCTCGAAGATGTGCCGCTTGCCATGGCCGCTGCGCGGCGGCCCTTCGCTCCACTTGACTCCGGTCATGCGCGCGTATTCCGGCCAGGGCGGCTCGAACACGCCGGTGCGTTTGTGATTGTCGCCGAGCACTTCCATCTCGCCAAAGGCGTAGCTGGCGCCATGCACCACCACCATTCCCTTGCCCGAGCGCACGAATTGCTCGACTGCGTTCTCGGCCGTCGCGCCCCAGCGCTTGCCGTTGTAATTGAGCACCAGCACCTGGCAGGCGCCCAGCGCGGACGCGTTCAATCCGGCCGCCTCTTCGGTGACGCGGACGTCGAATCGCCCGGTCGCATCGAGCGCCTGACGCAAGAATGGCGTCGTCTCGCGCCAGTCATGGTTGTTGCGGCCGCTGATGATCAGCGCGCCCAGCCGGTCCGCCCCGAAGGCGCCGGCCGAAGCCGTCACCAGCAGCGCCAGCTCACGCACGCCGGGCATGGGCTTCCTCCTGGACCAGCGAACACAAGTGTCGCAAACTTCGCGCCGCCTGGTCCGCCGTGCCGCACTCGACGCTCAGCACGCCCTGGTAGCCGGCTTCGCGCAGAATACGGATCACTCGCGCCCAGTCGATCACACCGTCGCCGCAGGCGCATCCCACCGGCGTGCCCGTCCGCTTTCCTTTTTCCGCGTCCGCCATCCGGAGGCTGATATCCTTGGCATGCACGTGCACCAGGCGATCGGCCATCGCCTTCAGACCGGCGTACGGATCTTCGCCCGCCAGATACGCATTGCCGGTGTCGTAGTTGATGCGCAGGAACCGCGAGTCGACCAGCGCTTGAATCCGCAGCAGCCCCTCCGTCGTCCTGGAAATGCTTTGGTGCGGCTCGATCCCGATCGACACGCCATAGCGCTCCGCCGTTCGCAGCACGGTCTTCAGCGTGTATCGCATGATGCCCCAGGCTTCCTCGAGGGGAACCCAGGCCGGCCGGATTCCTTCGTCCGTGTTCACCACCGGCGCTCCCAAAGCGGCTGCGAAGCGGATCGCCTTCTGCAAGTACGGCACGCTGATCTCGGGGCGCATCAGCGGGGTGTGCGCGCTCAGACCGCTCGCCCGCAGGCGGTATTGCTCGAGAACGTCCTTGATCTCGAGCGGGTCTTCGTCCATCGAGATGGAATGGAAGTAGCCCGCTTCGCTCAGCAGCTCGCGCCCGTTGTGCACCATCGGCTCGATGATGTGATATCCGATCTCCGCCGCCCGGCGCGCTCCCTCGGCGAACGGCTGGTCCTCCGAGCGGATGAACTCCATGTTGAGGCCGATCTCGATGCTCATACATCCCACTTCTGACGCCATGCGATCCGCGTTTTCTCGCGGTAAGCGATGTTGCCGATGTGGCAGGCCATGGCAGCGTAGTGCCCGTCCACGGCATTGGCGTTCGGTTGTTTGCGCGACCGCATGCACTCGAGCCAGTTCGCCATGTGCGCCGCTTCGGGCGATGGGCCGGCAGTGATTTCCGCCTCTTTCTCGCCCGCCGGCAGGAAGCGATAGCCACTGCGAAAAATCGACAGACGGCCGCCCGTGCCGAAGAACACGATGTCGGCCGATTCTTTCGCGATCAGATCGGTGATGGTGGCCTCGAACGTCACGTTTAGTTTCTGCGGATAGTCGAGGATCAGGTTGACATTGTCCGGCGTGTCACGTCCGTCGTCATAGCAATAGATACCGCCCAAGGCCACGGCCGAGACAGGCCGCGTCAGACCCAGGAACCAGTGAACGACGTCCACCATGTGCACGAACAAACCGCCCGTCTGCCCGCCGGTGGCGAAATCCCAATACGCAAAACGGTTGAAATAGCGCTTCGGGTCCCAGGGAATCCTGGGCAGCCAGCCGAGGACCGCGTTCCAGTCCAGACCGGCGGGCTTCTTCTCCATGCCCTCCGGCACGGGCGTCAGATATCCGCCGTTCGCGTTCCACACCGTGCGAACCATATTCACGTTGCCGATGCGCCCGCTGTCGAAGAATCGCTGCCTGGCTTCCGCGAAGTGCGCCAGGCTGCGCTGCTGCACGCCCACTTGGACGACGCGCCGCGTCTCGCGCACCGCCTTCACGATCTCGTGCCCCTGCATCGGGAGCGACGTCATGGGCTTCTCGACAAAGACATCCTTGCCGGCCCGGCAGGCGTCCACTGTCATTGGCGCGTGCAGATGGTCGAGCGTCGCTACGATCACGCCATCGATGTCCTTGCGGTCCAGCAGGCGGTGGTAATCCGCGTACAACTCGACCGGGCGGTCGAGCAGTTGTTTCGCTTTCTCGCGGCGCGCATCCCACGCGTCGCAGACCGCGACCCATTCGATGCCGCCGGCCTGGTTCGCCATGCGGATCAGATGAGTGCCCCGGCCGCCGGTTCCGATGATGCCGAGCCGGATGCGGTCATTTGCTCCGAGCACGCGGCCGGCGGAAACGGCGGTCGCTGTTTGGAGGAAGGTTCTTCGGGAGGATTCCATAAGGTGCACCTCAGTCATGCGAGATATGCCGCAGCCAACCCCAGCCGTTTGGGTGAACTACCCCACCCGGGGCGCTCGAGAATGCCGAACCGCCCCGCTTTCTCTGGCAGCCGGCTTGCTCCGGAAAAGGGAGCAATTCGACTTCCGTAACGCAGACGTCCGGCCTGCGTTCACTGCCAATCAGGGAGAACAGCGTGCAGACCACCCGACGCACTTTCCTCTCCACCACGGCCGCCGTCCCCGCTGCCGGCGCCATCGATCCGAAATCCCCTAATGATCGCATCGCCATCGGCCTGATCGGCGCGGGCGGCCGCGGCACGTATCTGCTGAACGAGATCGCCAAAGCGCGCGAGAACAATGTAGTCATCAACGCCGTGTGCGATGTTTATCGCCCGCACCTCGATCGGGGCATCGATCTTGCCATGAAGGCATTCGGCATCCGGCCCCAGCGGACTTCGGACTACCGCGAACTGCTCGCCTGGAAAGACATAGACGCGGTGGTCATCGCTTCGCCCGACTTCACCCACAGCCAGATTCTGCACGACGCGGTGGAAGCGGGCAAAGATGCGTATTGTGAGAAACCGATGGGCACCAGCTTCGTGGAAGCCAAACGGGCCTGGCTTGCCGTCCAGCGCACCGATCGCATTGTGCAGATCGGCACGCAGCGGCGGAGCGATCCCGGGCACATCGCCGCTTCCCGGCTGCTGAGGGCGGGCCTGCTCGGCAAAGTCACCCGCGTCGAGATGGCGGTGCACTTCCAGGAAGCCCGCTGGCGGCGCTCCTATGACGGCGTCACGGTGGAAGACCTCGACTGGAACCGCTTTCAGTTCGGCCGCGCCAACCGGCCGTTCAATCCCCGGCGCTTCCGCCAGTGGCAGCTCTTCCGCGATTACACCAACGGCATTCCGGGGTTGTGGATGAGCCACTTCATCGACCTGGTGCCGTGGTTCCTCAACACGCCCTACCCCAGCAGCGCGGTCTCCTCCGGCGGCGTCTACTTCTGGAAGGATGGGCGCGAGACGGAAGACGTCTTCTACACGCTGCTCGAGTACCCGGAGGATCTCACCGTCTCCTTCGCCATGACGCTGACGAACTCCGAGGGAAGCCGGAACCTGTGGTACGGCTCGCGCGGCACGTTTGACGCGGACGCGCTGCGCATCACCGGAGCGGGCAGCAAGGAGTCAGACAGGATCGAGCGCGAGATCGAGATCAAGCCCGAGGCGGTCGAGTCTCACATGGCGAATTTTCTGCGCTCGATGCGGTCGCGCCAGAAGCCGCGTGCCTGTATCGATGCCGGCTTCTCGCACGCAGTGGCCGGCTGCATGGCGGCGGAAGCCCTGCGCACCGGCCGTCGTGTTACGTTCAACGATGAGACGTGCGAAATGGGATGACGCGGCGGCAGCTTCTGGCGGCGCCTTTGCTGGCCGCGGCGGATGCTCCTCGCATCCGCGGCGTCGAGTTGTTCCCGGTCGTGTATCCGGTCACCGGCTTTTTCCGCTTCTTTCCGAAGCCCGAGCGGCCCGCTGTCTTCGTCAAGATCACTTGTGAAGACGGCTCGGCCGGTTGGGGCCAGAGTGTCCCGACGCACACCTGGAGCTACGAGACGCCGGAATCGGTCGTGAGCACGATTCGCAACTATCTCGCCCCGGCGCTCGAAGGAAGGAATCCGCTCGACATCGCGGGCGCGCACCAGGCGATGAACAAAGCGATCGCGCCGTCGTTCTCGACCGGGATGCCGATCGCCAAGGCGGGCATCGATCTGGCGTTGCATGATCTGGCCGGCAAACTGGCGCGGCAGGCTGTCGCCACGCTGTGGGGCCGCAAACCTCTCGATCGGATCACGCTGAGCTGGACCGTCAATCCGCGGACTCTCGAGGAAGCGGAAACGCTGGTGGAAGAGGGCCGCAAGCGCGGCTACCGCCACTTCAACATCAAGGTTGCGCCGGACCCGGCGTTCGATGTGGCGCTGGCGCGGCTGGTGCGCAAGCTCGAGCCGGATTCGTTCTTGTGGGCCGATGCCAATGGCGGCTACGACACGGCAACGGCGCTCGAAGTGGCGCCCAGGCTCGCCCGGGCCGGCGTCAATGTGCTCGAGCAGCCGGTGGCCGCCAATCGCCTCTCCGGCTTTCGCGAATTGAAAAAGCAGGGCGCGCTGCCGATTCTGATGGACGAAGGCGTGGTCTCCAGTGTTGAGCTCGTCGAGTTCATCCGCCTCGGCCTGCTCGATGGAGTGGCGATGAAACCGGCGCGGACGGCAGGTCTCTATGACGCGCGGCGGCAGGCGGAGATTCTCCAGGATGCGGGTCTGCTGGTGCTGGGCAGCGGATTGACCGATCCGGATGTTTCGCTGGCGGCGTCGCTGTGCCTGTTCGGCGCTTATCAGGTGAAGCATCCGGCGGCGCTCAACGGATTGCAATTTCTCGCCGGGAGCTTTTTGAAAAAGCCGTTTCGCCTCGAGGACGGCGCGCTGGCGGTTCCCGCCGGTCAGGGGCTTGGCGTCGAGGTGGAGGAAGAGGCGGTGAGGAGAGCGGCCCGATGAACCTGTTTTTGTGGATGGCGCCGATCGCTCTTGCGGCAGTCGAGCCGCGCTTCGCGTTCCGCGAACTCGGGGGCGGCCGTCTCGAGCTTTCCGAAAACGGCGCACCCGTCTTTGTCTACAACCACGGCCCGCAGCTCCCTGACGGCGTTCCCGCGGACCGGCGGCGTTCGAGTTATCTGCACCCGGTGTGGTCGCCGGGCGGCGTTGTTCTCACGGACGATTTTCCCAAAGATCACTACCATCACCGCGGCGTCTTCTGGGCGTGGCCGGTGGTGAAGCTGGGCGCGGACCGGTACGACCTGTGGACACTGCGCGGCGCCGGGCACAGCTTTGTGAAGTGGCTCGAGCGAGAGGCCACCGCTGAGAAAGCAACGCTCGCGGTGGAGAATCACTGGACGGTCGCTGGAAAGCCGGTGCTGCGGGAAACGGTGCGCATCACGGTGCATCCGGCGCGCGATGGAGCGCGCGAATTCGACTTTCGATTGACGCTCGACGCACTCGCCGCGATCGAGATTGCCGGCTCCCCGGATCAGAACAAAGGATACGGCGGCCTCAGTTGCCGCTTTGCGCCGCGCACGGGAACCACCATCCGCACCAGCGACGGAATCCTGCCGGGCGATGAGGATCACGGCGCCCATGCCTGGGCCGGGATGGAAGCCGAATTCGGCGGCCGGCGTGCGGGGCTGCGGATCACGGCGGATTCCCTCAATCCAGGCTATCCGAATGTATGGTGCTTGCGGCAGTACGGCTTTATCGGCGCATCGTTTCCCGGAACCCGGAGCTTCCGGCTCTCTCCAGGACAGCCCGTCACGCTGCGCTACAACGTGAGCGTCTGGGATGCCGCACGCGATTCCTGGGCGCAGGCCGAGGACAATGGACGCCGCTTTGATAAAGCAGCCGCCGCCATGGATCGCACCATGCGGGCGTGGCTTCAGGTGGCGGATGCGCGCACCGGCCTGATCCCCGAGCGGCTTCCGGGCGGCCGCGGGATGCGGCCGGGGGAGAGGACGCGGCGCTACACCGCGCACAACACCGGCGCTGATCTGTATCCGTATCTGATCCTGTGCGCCGAGCTGACCGATCCCGCGCTGTATCGCGGCCGCATGCTCGAGATGCTCCGCAACGAGATCCGCTACACGACTGTGGTCGACTCGCTTCCCGGCGATCTGGACCTCGACACCGGCAAGCTCGGGCCGCTGAATCTGTTTGGCGCCGCCGAGTATGCCAAGGATGGCCTGCTGGCGGTGACGGAATTGCTCGGCCGCACGCCCTGGTTCTACCGGATGAAGGACATCACGGCGGACATCATGAAGCACGCGCCGGTGGCCACGCGCTGGGGAAATCTGCCGGGCGCGGACGCGGAGATCAACGGCGACGTGCTGCAAGTGCTCGCCCGGCTGATTCCGATGACCGGCGATCCCCGCTACCTCGAGTGGGCGCGGCGCATTGCGGATGCCTACCTCGAGGAGGTGCTCCCCGGGTGTCACGATCTGCCGTGCATGCGCTGGGACTTCGCCGCCCATCGCGGCGACAATCGGGTTCAGCTTCGCGACCATGGAAATGAAACCGTCGTCGGTCTGGCGTTGTTGTTTGCGCTGGAAATGGAAGGGCGCACGGAGCGCGCGCGCCGCTACCGTCCTGTGCTGGCGCGCATGTTCGATCGCATTCTCGCTTCCGCGAATCCGGACGGCATGTTCTATGACGCGATCGATCCGGCCACGCTGAAGCCGGTCCGAGAGCGTCTTTCAGACAACTGGGGCTATCTCTATGGCGCGATGTACACCTTTTATCAGGTGACCGGCGAGACGAAGTATCGGGACGCGGTTCGCCATGTGCTCGCCGGCCTGCCCAAGTATCGCAACTACGATTGGGAGAACGGCTCCTTCGACGGGATTGCCGATTCCGTCGAGAGCGCTGTCTACTTGTACAACCGCGAGCCCGCGCCCGCGGCGGCGGCCTGGCTGGATAGCGAGACCGACGCGCTGCTGGCGCGGCAGGAGCCTTCGGGGTTTCTCGAGCGCTGGTATGGCGAAGGCAACTTCATTCGGACGGTGTATCTCTATGCGTTGTGGAAATCGCAAGGCTGCCGGCCGGCTGAGTGGCGCCCCGGCGTCGAGCTGGGCGCCGTGCGGGAAGGGGAGCGGCTCCTGCTGTCTCTGAAAAAGGATGCCGTAGTCCGCTTTGATTTCGCGCGTCATCGCAGCGTGCTGCAATACGCGAAGAATTACGTGCGTCTCAACGAGTTTCCGGAGTGGTACACGGTCGAGGAGAACCGCTTGTACCGGCTGCGGAAAGAGGACGCCGGGCAGGTGTTCCTGGGTTCGGAGCTGATCGCCGGAGTCGCGCTGAGCGCCGGGCGTTGGACGGCGGAGCCTCTGCGCTGAAGCGGCAAGCGGCATCAATTACGCTACCGGCAGCCGCAGCATGGAATAGGACTGCCGGGGCAGCTTGAGAACCATATTGTCCGAGGTAAGCGGCAGCTCGAGCTTCTGAGGCAGCACGTTCTTTGGTTTGTCGAAGGTGTTGGCCGCCTTCAGGTCGTTGCCGGTCAGCGTAAGAAACTCCGCTGCCTTGGCCGGCGTGGATTCACGGAACACGACCCGCACCTCCTGGTCGCGGCTGAGATGCCGGTTCAGCACAAGCACCGCGTACTCGCGTTTGGCCGGGTCGAAGGTGACGGCGGCGTCGATGTTCGCAATGCCGTCCTCGGACGCCGCTTCGACGCCAACGTCCAGAACCTGCCCGCGGCAGTGCGCCAGCGCCCAGGCGTAGGGATAGTAGATCGTCTGCCGCACCACGGACCTGGCATCCGTCATCAGCGGTGCAATCACGTTGACCAACTGCGCCAGGCAGGCAATCCTCACCCGATCGGCGCGGCGCATGAGCGTGTTGAGCAATCCGCCGGCCAGCAGGGCGTCCTCGAGATTGTAAATCTCCTCGAGCAGTTGCGGCGCTTCGTGGCGCTTGCCGTCGCCGCTCCGGGCGCGGTACCACACGTTCCATTCATCAAAGGAGAGCCAGAGCCGCTTGCTCGAGCGCAGACGCTTCTGCACGTAGTCGCACACGGCGGCCACCTGATCGATCTGCTGCTCCATGTCGAGGTTCATCGCCAGGTATTTGCGCGAATCGCCCTTGGTTTCGCCGCCCGGCGCATTGCTGTAGTAGCGGTGCAGGCTGATGGCATCCACCTGCGGGTAGCTTTCCTCGAGCACCTCCCGATCCCATTCGAGGAACGTGGGCATACCGGGGCTGCTCGATCCGCAGGCGATCAATTGCAGCGAGCGGTCGACGGCGCGCATCTGCCGGGCCGCGTCCACCGCCTTGCGGCCATACTCGCGTGCGGTCATGTGGCCGATTTGCCATGGGCCGTCCATTTCATTGCCCAGGCACCAGTAGCGCACGTTGTGCGGTTGCATGAAGCCGTGTTCCCGGCGCAGGTCCGACCATTTCGTGCCGCGCTCGAAGTTGCAGTATTCCACCAGCGCCGCGGCCATCTCCGGCGTACCCCAGCCCAGGTTCACCGCCAGCAGCGGCTCGGTAGCCGCCAGGCGGCACCACGTCAGGAATTCGTTGACGCCGAACTGGTTCGTCTCGATGGAATTCCAGGCCCGTTCATGCACGCGGGGCCGCTTTTCCCTGGGACCGACGCCGTCCAGCCAGTTGTAGCCGGAAACGAAATTGCCGCCTGGATAGCGAATGATGGGCACGCCCATCGTCTTGATCTCGTCGAGCACATCTTTGCGGAAGCCGCTCGAGTCCGCCTGCGGCGAGCCGGGTTCGTAGATGCCCTGGTAAATGGCGCGCCCGAGATGCTCGAGGAAGGAGCCGAACAGGCGCCGGTCGAGCTGGGCTTTGATGCGTGATGGATCGATGACGACGCGATTCGATTGCTGCGCCCGCAGAATCGCCGGCGCGCCGGAGGCTGCCAGAACCTGGCCAAGAAGAGTCCTTCGCTTCATGGTGAATTTTATCGTATCAGCGGCCGATGTTGTGAGGGGGAAACACGCCGCCTGCCTGCTTTGGTAACATGAGAGTTGGCCGCTCGGCCCAATGGAGTTTGGATCTTGCGTAAGTTCATCTTTTGGGAATACCCGCGGGCATCCTGGCAATATGACCTGATGGTCGGCTTGATTCTGGCGTTCGTGTTCCTGACCCCCCGCGAGTGGTTTCGCGATCAGCCCCGGGCCAGCAACATCGTGATGCTCCCGGCCGAGAGAGGGAGCACGCATTTCTGGATCGAGCCGGATTTGCTGGCCGGCCTGGATGAGGCCCGCCGGCTGGAGCGCGCCAACCAGTTGCTGAAGAACAGAACGGGAAAACAGCATCGGGTGACGCGTCTGGAACCGATCTTCGACTCCGAGCAGGACATCAGGGGCTACATGGCGTACGCAACCGAATAGGATCCCACGCCATCCCAAGAATGAGGATGAATCGATCGACGACAGCAATGTTCTTGTGCGTTTGGGGCGCCGGCCCTGGCGCCGCCCATGCGGAGTCTCTCGAGGACGTACTGGCGCGCATCGACAAAGCCGCGGCCTCGTTCCGCGGCATGACGGCCAGGCTGCACCGCGTCCAGTATACGGCGGTCATCAAAGATACCTCGGAAGAGACTGGCGCCCTGGCGATGAAACAGACCAAAGCCCGCGACCTGCAACTGAAGATCGATTTCACCAGCCCCGACCAAAAGTCCTGGGCTTTCCGCGGCAAGAAGGCCGAGTTATACGTCCCGAAAATCAATACCGTTCAGGAGTACGACTTAGGCAAACACGCCCGGCTCCTGGACCAGTTTCTGCTGCTGGGATTCGGCTCCTCGAGCAAGGATCTCGCCAGGAGTTACACGCTCAAACTGGAGGGCGATGAGGTGTTGCAGGGGCAGCGGACGTCGAAGGTCGAGCTGGCGCCCCTTCAGGAGGAGGCCCGCCGGCACCTGAAACGGGTGGAAATCTGGTTTCCCCACGACAGCGGCTTTCCGATTCAGCAAAAGTTTCACCTCGCTTCCGGCGATTATGTCCTTGTGGGGTATTCGGACATCAAACTTGATCCGAATCTGCCGGACTCGGCGGTGCGATTGAATCTCCCCAAGAACGTCAAACGGGAGTATCCACAGAAGTAGGCTTTCCTAAGATGACATCGGACATGAAAACGGCGGAAGCGCCGAAATCCACATCGAGGCTTGGTTTTCTGGACTGGACACGCGGTTTGGCCGCGGTGATCATGCTCCAGGGCCACGTATTTCATTCGTTTACCCGAGGCGACCTGCGGCAGCAGGACACCTTCGTCCTTTCGCAGTTCCTGGGTGGGATGCCGCCGGCGATCTTCCTGTTTCTCACCGGGGTGACTCTGGCTTTCCTGATGGAGAGGCGGGAAAGGCAAGGGCTGGATGGCTGGGGGCGCGTGAAGGCGTCGCTCCGGCGGGCGGCTTACCTGGCTGCGATTGCGGTGTTATTCCGTTTGCAGCTCTGGATATTCGGCCTTCCCAACAGCGACTGGGCGGGGCTGTTCCGCGTGGACATCCTGAACTCGATGGGTGTTGGTATCGCGGTGATGGCGGTGATGGCCGTGTTCACCACGCTGGAGCGGGTGCGGCTCTGCGGGATTCTGGGTCTGGCCATCGCGGGCGCCTCGCCCTTGATCTCCCTGCTCGATACCAGCGTCCTGCACCCGTTTCTCAGGAACTACCTCGTCCCTCACGTCGACAGTTTCAGCTTCTTCCCTTGGGCGGCGTTCCTGGCCTTCGGAATCAGCGCAGGCAGCATTCTAAAGCTGGCGCCGGCGAGTGAGCTGCCCCGGGTGATGCAGTGGGCCGGCTGGTTGGGCCTGGTTCTGGCGGTTGGGGGGCAATACTTTTCCAGCATCCCCTATTCGCTCTACCCGAAATCTGAGTTCTGGCTGGACAGCCCGGCGCTGGTTCTGATCAAGCTTGGCGTCATTCTGATGATGCTGGCCTTTGCCTACGTATGGAATACGTATCTGATCACCGGCTGGAGCTGGGTGCGGCAGTTGGGCATGACCTCGCTGCTGATCTACTGGGTGCATACCGAGCTGGTTTATGGGCGCTGGCTGGGGGCGTGGAAGGAGACGCTGCCGGTGATGCCAACGTTCCTGCTGTCGGTGGCCGTGATCTTTCTGATGCTGGGCCTGTCCGTCCTCCGCACGCGCTGGAACGAGATCCGGGAGTGGGCTAAGGCGCGATTCGAGCAAACGCCTTTAGCCGAAGTGGACTAAGCCGCTCACATTCCTAAACCCCTTCCCGATAAGCGAGATGAGGGAAGAGGAATGCCCGTTGCCGGTGACCGTGCACTCGGAAAACTGCTCGAGAAACACCAGGCATGGCTGGAACAGCGCACCGGCGGCGCGCGAGCGGACCTGAGCGGACTCGCCTTGAACGAAATCAAGCTCGAAGGGGCGAACCTGCGGCAGGCTTTCTTGCGGGAAACCAGCTTTCTCGAAGCGGATCTGACCGGCGCCGACCTGGCGGGGGCCAACCTCGAGCGAGCCGACCTGCGCAAAGCTGTGCTGGGGAATGCGGATCTCACCGGCGCCGAACTGGGCGAGGCGAAGCTGGACATGGCGTGGCTGGCCGAGGCCAGCCTTTGCGAAGCAAAAATGCGCGGAGTGGCGATTCGCAAAGCCTACATGCGCCAGGCGCGGTTGCTCGATGCCGTCATTCAGAACTGCGACTTTAGCTGGTCCAAAGGCGAGAAGGTCTCTTTTCACCAGGCCCGCATTTTTGACACCACCTTCAGCGAGGCCGCTTTCGAAGGGGCGCTCTTCTACCACGCCAGGCTTCAGCTTTGCCGCTTCGCCAACAGCGTCTTCCGGGAGTGCGTCTTCTCCGGAGCGCGCATTCAGGATTGCGATTGCTTGAATGCGGACTTCACCGACTCGAAATTCGCCCAGGCGGATCTGAGCCGCAGCTCGTTCACCCGAGCCACGCTTTCGTATTGCGATTTCCGGGAAGCGGTTCTGAAGGGAGCGAGCTTTCGCGACGCCGAGCTGAACGGCGCCCGGTTCCAGGGCGCCAAACTGTTCACCGCCGATTTGCGCGGGGCCAACTTGCGCGGCGCTCGCGAGCTGACGCAGGAACAACTGATGCAGGCGCTGACTGATGACCAAACCGTGCTCCCCAATGGAAGCAAAGGCCCGTTTGTGAAACACACCGGAGCCGAAAAGCCCCGCTAAACTAATCCGCTTGCTCACGCGCGCGGCTCAGAAAGGGCTTCCGAGCCGCGACCGTGAGGGACCGGTTGGAAAGGTTATTTAATGACAGGCCCTAACCTTATCATCGGCTCCGCAGCGCGTCCCGCGTCTGCCGCAGCACGTTGCGCAGCGATTCCTCGGGCAGCTCGGCGATGATCGGGCGGATCAGCCTGGTCATGCCGAGCGGGATGTTGCGGGAAAGCGAGATCGAGGTGCACTCGACGAACACACCGACATCTGCTTCCAGGAAGCGCCAGAAGGTGTCCATGCGCCAGACAAAGCCGTGGCCGGTTCCCGGCGGCCGAAGGCGCTCATTGGGGCTGCCGGGATGCTCGACTTCGCTGATCCGGGTTGTATGAGACTGGCTCTCCCAGCGGGTGGCGTCGATGGGCCGGTAGCGAACCTCATGCTCGGTTTCCAGCACCACGGTGAGAATCTTCTTCTTGAGCAGGCGGAGGCGAATCCGGAAATCGTTGCCGTTGTGCTCGAGCGTTTGCGAGTCCATCACTTCCGGACCGTAGACGTTCTTGTGGTTGTCGTACTTCTGAACCAGCTCGAGCACCCGCGTCAGCGGAACCGCGGGTATGAAAACCGAGCCTTCCCAGTGGTGAATGAGGCCTCCGGGGGGATCCTGTCGCGGACGCCGCTCCTCGACGAACACTTCGCCGTTGCCGGCGCGCTCACGGCGCCCGGCGGCTGAATCGATCAGCAGGAAATGCGCCCGGCCGGCCAGCGTTTTCTCCGTCTGGGCGATGTAGTTCCGGTAAGAGCGCTCGGTGGCGGGTTGCAGCTCGGCAGCCATCGCGGAAAGAAACGCAAAAAAGAAGGGGAGCCAGCAGGCCACTCGATTTATGATAGCTGCTGGATGCAAAGACGCGAATTCCTGGGGTGGGCGGGCGCTCCCGCGGTGCTCAGGGGATGGAGCGGGACGGCCCAGGATGAACCGCTGGTTGTGCAATCGGGCGATGTCGTCCCCGGGCGGGGTATCGTGTGGGCGCGAGCCGGCCGCGAAGCCCGGATGGTGGTGCGATGGCGCACCACCGGCCGGCCGGTGAGCGAGACGCGCAAAGTGCGCGGGCCCCTGGTGACAGCGGAGACAGGCTTCACCGGCCGCGTCGATCTGAGCGGGCTGCCCGCGGGCCAGCGGATCCTATTTGAAGTTCAGTTCGAAACCCCCGGCTCGAAGGCCGTCAGCCGGCCGGTTCAGGGGCATTTCCTGACGCCGCCGGCCGGGCCGGCCGATGTGCGTCTGCTCTGGTCCGGCGACATGGCGGGTCAAGGATGGGGCATCAACCCGGACCTCGGCGGGATTCGCATTTTCGAAGCCATGCGAAAACTGGAGCCGCACTTCTTTGTTCATAACGGGGACACGATCTACGCTGACAATCCGGTGCTGCCTGAAGTGAAGCTCGCCGATGGGCGCATCTGGAAGAACATCACGACCGAAGCGAAAAGCAAAGTCGCTGAAACGCTGGACGAATTCCGCGGCTGCTACCGGTACAATCTGCTCGACGAGAACGTGCGGCGTTTCTCCGCCGAAGTGGCTCAGGTGTGGCAATGGGATGACCACGAGGTGATCAACAACTGGTCGCCCGGGCTGGATCTGAGCGGCGACAGGCGCTATCAGGTGAAGGACATCCGCCTGCTGGTGGATCGGGCGCGGCAGGCGTTTCTCGAATACGCTCCGATGCGTCTCAAAGGCCCCCGCATCTACCGCCGGATTCCCTACGGTCCCCTGCTTGATGTGTTCGTCATCGACATGCGCTCCTATCGCGGCCCAAACAACTGGAACCGCCAGCAGACGGAGTCGGCGGAAACCGCGTATCTTGGGGCGCGGCAGTTGGACTGGCTGAAACGCGAAGTGAAGGCCTCGCGCGCGGTGTGGAAGATCATCGCATCCGACATGCCGCTGGGTCTGATCGTTCCGGACGGCAAGGACGAGCAAGGCAGGCCGAAATACGAGAATTCCGCCAACGGCGACGGGCCGCCGCTGGGCCGCGAGCTGGAGATTGCCGGGCTGCTGAAGGACTGGAAGCAGAGCGATGTGCGCAACACAGTGTGGCTGACGGCCGATGTGCACTACACCGCCGCTCATTCCTACGATCCAACCAAAGCCCAGTTCACCGAGTTCGCCCCTTTTTGGGAATTCGTCTCCGGCCCCTTGAACGCGGGAACCTTCGGTCCGGGCCGGCTCGACAACACCTTTGGGCCGCAGGTCGTGTTTCAGAAAGCGCCGCCGCCCGGCAGATTCAATCTGCCGCCGGCCGAAGGCTATCAGTTTTTCGGCGACGTGCGGATCAGCGGCAAGAGCCGGGAGCTGACGGTGACTTTGCGCGATCTGACCGGCGCCGCGTTATACTCGAAGACTCTCTCGACGGAGAAAAGCTGAATGACGGCCGCACGTGTTGCCGCCTTCCTGGCCATGACTGCAATCCCCGCCACCGCACAACAGCGCTCGCAGGCGCGCTCGATGGTGATCACGCGCTCCGGAATCGCCGCCACCAGCCAGACGCTGGCTTCGCAGGCCGCGGCAGTGGTGCTGGCGCGCGGCGGCACGGCCATGGATGCGGCCATCGCCGCCAACGCAGTCCTGACCGTCGTCGAGCCGATGAGCTGCGGAATTGGCGGCGATTTGTTCGCCATCTACTACGAGGCCAAGACCGGCAAATTGCATGGGCTGAACTCGAGTGGACCGGCGCCGGCGGCGATGACCATCGCCAGGCTGAAGGCCCTGGGCCACGGTTCGATGCCGCAGGAGGGAATTCATTCCGTCACTGTGCCTGGCTGCGTCGAGGGCTGGCAAAAGCTCCACCGCAAGTTTGGACGCGTGCCATGGAAAGATCTGTTTCAACCGGCGCGATACTACGCGCGGGAAGGATTTCCGCTGACCGAGGTCATTCAGGATCACTGGAAGGGGAGCGTCGCCAAGCTCAACTTCAGCGAGTATTCGCGCAAGATGTTCCTGCGCGACGGCCGGACGCCGGATGTGGGCGACATCATCCGGAACCCGGACCTGGAAAAGGCGCTGGCGTTGATCGCCGAAAAAGGGCCGGACGCGCTCTATCGCGGGCCCGTTGGCGATGGCATCCTGGCGACGTCGAAAAAGCTGGGCGGCTTGATGGAAGCTTCGGACCTGGCGGCGTTTTCCGCCGAGTGGGTCGAGCCGATCCGCACGACGTACAGGGGTTGGACGGTGTATGAATTGCCGCCGAATTCGCAAGGGATGGCGGCGCTCGAGATGCTGAATATCCTCGAGACGCTGCCGCTCGAAGGCAAGCCGGCCGATTCGAGCGAGGTGTGGCACGCCAGAATCGAGGCGCAGAAGCTGGCCTACCAGGATCTGAAGCGCTATCTCGCCGATCCGCGCTTCCGTGCGGTGCCGCTCGAGGGCATTCTGTCGAAGAGATACGCGGCCGAGCGCGCCAGGCTCATCGATCCCGAGAAAGCGCGTTGCGATTTTACTCACGGCGATCCGCTCCCTTCGGCGGGCGACACCATCTACCTGGCGGCCATCGACAAGGAAGGCAATATCGCTTCGCTCATCCAGAGCATCTATCTGAGCTTCGGCTCCGGCGTGGCTGTCGAGGGATACGGCTTTCACTTGCACAACCGGGGCGGGATGTTCGAGTTCGACGAGTCGCATCCAAATGCGCTCGAGCCAAGAAAGCGCCCGTTCCACACCATCCTTCCGGCCTTCATGGAAAAGGGCAGCGTGCGGATGGGTTTTGGAATCATGGGCGGGCTGAACCAGGCCCAGGCGCATGTGCAGTTTGTCAGCAACGTTGTGGACCATGGCATGAACATCCAGGCGGCGCTCGAAGCGCCGCGATTCACAAAGCTGAATTTTGGCGGCTGCGACGTGATGGTCGAGGCGCGGCTGCCGCCGGCGGTCCGCCAGACGCTGAGCGAAAAAGGGCATCAGCTCGAGGTGCAGGGCGATTTCTCAGGGTGGATGGGGGGCGGGCAGGTGGTGATGCGCGACCTCGAGACAAAAATCAACTTCGCCGCGTCCTCGCCGCGCAAAGACGGAGCGGCTATCCCGGAACCCGACCCCTACTTCAGTGAACCAGCACGGCGTCGGCGTTAGCGTGCTCTTCGTCCCAGGCCAGAGCCCCGGGATCGAGCACCCAGCAGACTTCCGTTTCGTCAAAAGGTTTCGCGAGCACGTTGTAGCCGCCAAGGTTCAGCACTTCAGACCAAAGGTAGTCGTCCGCGGCGGCATCGGCGACCACCAGACGCGGGGTGTGTTCCGGGCATTCGTCGGCCAGCCAGCCGAGCACATCCCGCCACGAGGCGTCTTCCAACTGGGAATCCGTGACAACAACGGAGCATGGGCCGCGGCGCAGAGCCTCGCCGGCCTCGCGCCAGGTCTTGGCATGTCGAACCTGCCAGTCACGGGGGGAGAGCATGACCAGCAACTGTTGATAATCTTCCAGCCTGGAGGTGACCACCAGGACGGAAGTGGAGCCAGGGGGAGCCACAAAACGCATGGGGCTCGCTCCTTTCTTCCCTCCGATCCCCTCGCTGGTATTATACCCGAGAATTCCAGCCGGACAAGTCAGAATTTATTTCGGACTTACGAGTCCGGTATTAAGAAATCACGAAGACGTTACGATTCAGCGATCACCGGGTTCCGCAACTGCCCCAGACCCTGCACTTCCACCACCACATCGTCGCCCGGCCGAAGCCAGCGCGGCGGCTTGCGCGCAAAGCCCACGCCCGCAGGCGTCCCCGTCGACACCACGTCGCCCGGCTCGAGTGTAAACACGCTCGACAGATACGCGACCAGGTCCGGTACGCCGAAGATCAGGTGCTTCGTGTTCGAGTCTTGCAGCACCTCGCCGTTGATCGTGATCCGGATTTCGAGGTTGTGCGGATCCCCGATCTCATCCGCGCTCACCAGACAGGGACCCATCGGGGCAAACGTGTCAAACGTCTTGCCCATCAGCCATTGCGTAGTGGCAAGCTGAAAATCGCGCGCGCTGACGTCATTGAGATTCGTATAGCCAAAGACGTGCTCCTGCCAGTTCCGGGCAGCGATGTGCCGCCCGCCTTTGCCGATCACAAAAGCGAACTCGGCTTCGTAATCGGGCTTCTCCGAGTTCTTCGGCAGCACGATCGGATCGCCGGGCCCGATGACGCAATTCGAGAACTTGGAAAAGATGGTGGGGCGGTCGGGGATCGCCATGTTGGACTCGGCCGCGTGGTCGCGGTAGTTGAGGCCGACACAGATCAGCTTGGGTGGCCTCGGAATGGGCGCCAGCAGCTTCGTCCCTTCGAGCGGGTGAACGCTCGAGGCGGGCGGTTGAGCCGCCCACTGTTCGACTTTCCGGCGCGCGGCGCCGCCGCCGGCGAGCACGTCGATCAGAGAAGGGAAGCCTGCTTCAAGCAGGCCGGCAATGAGATCGTTCACCAGTACGCCGGGTTCGGCCAACCCTCGAGGATTGCGGAATGTAACGTATCGCATGGACCTAGTAGTGTATCATCACGGTTTCGGACAATATGAATGAGACGATCGAAAAGCTGTTCTCCCTGAAGGACAAAGTGGCCGTGGTCCTGGGAGGCACCAGCGGCATCGGCCAGGCGATTGCACGCGGCTATGCCGGGGCCGGAGCAGCCGTCATCGCCAGCAGCCGGGATGTCGCCAAGGTGGACGCCATGGCCCGTGAATTCGAGCTGGCCGGCATTCCCACACTTCGTCAACCCTCCGATGTCCAGGACCGCGCCAGCCTTGAAAAGCTTTGCCACGAGACCATCCGGCAGTTCGGCCGGGTCGACATCCTGATGGTAACCTCCGGCGCGCTGATGAAGACACCGACGGCGGACATGAAAGAAGAGGACTGGACGCGGATCATCGATGTCAACCTGAACGGCAGCTTCCGCGCCAACCAGATCTTCGGCCGCCAGATGCTGGCGCAGAAATCCGGCTCGATCATCAATACCTGCTCGCTCACCACCTTTGTCAGTTTCGGCGAAGTGACGGCGTACGCGGCCAGCAAGTCCGGGGTGGCGATGCTCACCAAGCAGCTTGCCTGCGAGTGGGCGCCGCACGGGGTGCGGGTGAATGCGATCGCCCCGGGCGTGTTCCGCACGCCTTTGAACGAGAAGGTCATCGACCTTCCGGAGCGGAAGGCGGTGATCCTGCCGCGGACGCCCATGGGGCGCATCGGCCATGTGGACGAACTGGTAGGGATTGCCATCTACCTGGCCGGCGACGCCGCTTCGTTTACCACCGGGCAGATTATCGCCGTCGATGGCGGGTTCCTCGCGAAGGGTGTCTGACATCTGATACGATACTAAGGGTAGATCCCACGGACGGCCCGCCAGTTTGTTTCCTGGCGATCCCCCGCTTCGCCAGGACCGGATCTCCACTCGGAGAGAGAATGAGCCTTTTTTGGATTTGCGTCATCACGCTCGCCATCATGAAGATATCCGTTTTTATGACGACGATTTATCTTCACCGCTCGCTTACGCATCGCGGCCTCGAGCTGAGCTCCCTGGTGAGATTCATCTGCCATCTTCACCTGGCGCTGTTTACCGGGATTCAACCGCGGCAGTGGGTTGCGGTCCACCGCAAGCACCATCAGTTTTCCGACGGGGAAGGCGATCCACACAGCCCGCTGGTCTATGGCTTGTGGACCGTGCTTCTCGGAAACGCCTTGCTGTACCGCAAGGAAGCCGCCAACCCCGCCACCGTCTGCAAGTACACGCCCGATTACCGCGAAGACATCCTCGACAAAGCGCACATTAAGGATTGGACGGCTCTGGGAGGCCTGGCGATTTTCATGCTGATGTTCGGCTGGCTCGCGGGCCTGATTGCGTTCCTGGCCCAAGGCGCCATTTACATCCTCCTCAACTCCTCGATCAACAGCATCTGCCATGTGATCGGCTACCGCAACTTCGACAATCAGGCCACCAACGTGACCCTGATCGCGATGCTCACGGGCGGCGAAGGGTATCACAACAACCACCACGAGTACCCCACCTCAGCCCGCTTTGCGATGCGCCCGGGCGAGCTGGATCCGGCCTGGCCGGTGATCGTGGCGCTCGAGAAGCTGGGACTGGCGAAAGTAAACCGCATTCCGATCGCCAAGGCAGCTTAGTTTCGCAATCGCGAGGATGCTTCACATCTTCTTATGCTTGTCGAACCAGTCGAGGATGCTGAGCACCTTGGCGATATGATGGCTCGGCCGCCGCGAGATGCCATGCGGCTCGCCGGGCACCCGCACCAGCCTGCTTTCGACGCCTAACAACTTCAGCGCCTGGTAGTACTGCTCGGATTCAGACATCGGCGTCCGGTAATCCTCCTCGCCCGTCAGCACCATCGTCGGCGTCTTGACGTTCTTCACCACCGACAGCAGCGAGCGTTTCTCGTAGTGCTCGACATGATCCCACGGCAAGCCCGGGAACCAGTATTTGGTCGTGAAGTTGCCGATGTCGGCGGTGAGGCTGAAGCTGTACCAGTTGATCACCGGATAGACAGTCACCGCGGCCCGAAAGCGTGTTGTGTGGCCAACCACCCAGCAGGTCAGAACTCCGCCACCGCTGCCGCCGGTCACCATGAGATTGCCGGTGTCGGCGTAGCCTTTCCCGATCACCGCGTCAACGCCCGAGTTCAGATCGTGGAAGTCGTCGCCGGGATAGGCATGGTGAATCAGGTTGCCGAACTCCTGGCCGTAGCTGGTGCTGCCGCGCGGATTCGTGTACAGCACCACGTAGCCTTTGGCGGCCATCAATTGCTTCTCGATGTCGAAGCGGTCGCCGTAGTTGGCAAATGGGCCGCCGTGAATCTCCAGAATGAGCGGGTATTTCTTCGAGGCGTCGAAACCCGGCGGCTTCAGGATCCAGCCCTGGATCTTGCGGCCGTCTTTGGACGACGGATACCAGATCTCCTCGACTTGCCCGAGCTTCTTGCCGGCGAACAGATCTTCGTTCACTGCGGTGATCACCTTCAGGCCGCCGGTCTTCAGATTGCCTGTCGCGATATCGCCCGGCACGGACGGCGTCGTGTAGGTGACCGCATAGTTGCCGTTCGCAGCCGCGCTGACGCTGCCCCGGCCTCCGTAGGCGCTCGCGCCGCTGCCGAGATTGCCCGCCAGCTTCTTCATCGAGCCGTCCAGGGTGATGAAGTGCAGGCCCGTGTTGCCCTGGTCATCAGAAAGGAAATACACGCCGCCTGAATCGGGCGCCCAGCGGATGCCGCTGGCATCGCGATCGAAGTCACCGCGCACGAGACGCGAGCCGCTGCCATCGCGGCCCATCACGTAGAGCCGGGTGACCTGGTAGCCCTGGTACTTGTCATCAAAGCCCAGATACGCGATCCACTTGCCGTCGGGCGAAATCTGCGGGTTGTTATCGGGGCCTTTGCGTTTGGTGAGCGCGCGCACCGTCCCATCGGCCACCCGGAACTCGTAGACTTCGCTGTCGAGCGGCTCGAGCTCGTAATCGGGTCTTCGGTTCACGGACATCAGCAGAAACCTGCTGTCCGGCGTCCAGACGGCCTCGCTCGAGCGAAAGGCGTCGCCGCCATGCTGGAACTTGCCGCTCGAGATCTGGCGCGGAGTGCCGCCTTCGGCTGGCGCGATAAACAAGTGGGTGTAGCCTGGTTTCAGATAGCCGGGTCCGTTGAAGCGGTACACAAGGCGGTCCATGATGCGGGGTGGATCCGCCCACTTGGCCCCGTCAGGCGGCAGAGGCATCCCCGCGACTCGTGGCGCCTCCTCCGGCACGTGCATGGTGAAGGAGATCCACTTGCCGTCAGGCGACCACGCAATGCCGGACGGCGGCGACGTCAGGCTTGTCAGCTTCGCGGTTTGCCCCGTGTCCATCCACTGGCGGTAGATCTGCGGCGAGCCGTCGCGGTCCGAAATGAAAACCAGTTGGCTGCCATCGGGCGACCAGCGAGGGGACGTGTCGCTGAAGTTGCCAGTGGTGATCGGGCGGTGGTCCGTGCCGTCGAAGTGGAGGATCCACAGGTTGCTGCGGCGCTGGTCCGCCATGATGTCCGCGAAATTGCGCACGTACAGGACGCGCTTGCCGTCGGGCGAAATCTGCGGCTCGGCGGCTGTTTCCAGGTGAAAGATGTCCTGGACCGTTAGCCGGTCCGATGGTGTCTGAGCGCAAACGAATGCGCCCATCAGTGCGGCAAACAGGTGCATGTCAGTCTCCTTTCATCACTGAGCGTTAAGGAATTGAGGAACGGGCAGCCTGTCTGCGGTTTCTGAAGCACAGGCCGGCAAGAACAGCCAGAGCAATGGCGGCTGCTCCGTTCCAACGGAGGAAAGCGAGCGGTTGCTCGAAATATCTCCAGGTAGGGGCGAGCGCAAGAGCCCAGAACAGGCCGATCGAGAACGACACCACATCGGCGCCGCAGGTGGCCACCGCCAGCGCGATGCAGGCGAATGCAGCCAGGCTGAGCATGACAAAGAAAGGCAGTTGCACGAATTCCATAGTGCTGCCGGCTGCGGCAACCACAACCGCAATGGCCAACATGATCCGGCGCATGCGCGGCGACAGCAGCGCGATGCCGCCGCCGAGCAGAATGACCACGGCGACCGTTCCCGTAAATGCGGCGAATGCTGCGATTGCCAGCGCCGCCACCGCCGGCACGGCGCTGTCCATACCTGCAAGGTCCCACACGGAAAAGCTCACATGAGGGCCAGGCGCATACTGCCGCGCCCATTCGAGCAGCGACCCCGCTGCGGCGAACAACGCCGCCAGCGCCGCCGCGCGCCTTATCTCCGGCCGCGGCAGGGAACGCTCTCCGATGGCCATCTGTAAAAACGCATCCGCAGCCATCGAGCCCAGAAAACAGGCAGCCGCCACCAGCAACGCCGAGGTGGCCCGCCCGGCCGCCAATTGGCCGTAGAAGTTCTCCAGCGGCGCCGACGTGTCATAGCCCGCCAGCCACGCCGGGTAGTCGTTGGCGGCGCCGGCGAGCGACAGCGCCAGCCCCGCCAGCGTGATCAGCACGTAAGCCCTCCAGTGAAACCGGTGCCGCGGCGAGCCTAACCGCCGCACGAACGCGATCAGCAAAGGCACTCCGGCGGCTCCCAGCAACGCCGGCTGCAAAAAAGAGGCGAGCCTCGTTTTTTGATAGTCGCGAGCCCACTGCTCGGGGATCTTGAAGAAACGCCGGTACTCGCATGGCTCATCGCCCACCATTTGTATGGCTACGCGGAAGCGGGCCTCGCCGGCCCGGAACGACGGATCTTCCCAGACGAAGCTGTGATCCGTGCGGCGCTCTTCCCTTTGCTCCTGCGAGTCCACCAGCGTGTAGCCGTGGATGGGAACGCCGTGGCGCCGCGTCAGATACTCCTCGGCGCGGCGGCGCGCCTCCGGGGCCGGCAACCGGGCGCCCGGCGCTTTTTCATCCAGCACATGATCGACGCGATAGGCCTGGCCCTGCTGGTTCACATACACAAGCCATTCTTCGTGCTCGAGCGGCCGGAAATAGCGGACCCGCCAGACGGCCGTCTGCATCCGATCTCGAAGGACTTCGTTGGCGGGGCGCGCTCCAAGCTGCTGGCGCAGATACTCGATGTCCGTCCGCCGCAGGTTGGGCGTGAAGTCGGCGACGCTGCGCCACTGGGCCGGCTCGAGGTCCCGGTTTCGCATCTCGCGCGCTGCGATCCGGACGGCCTCGGAGCGGCTCAGGCGAACCTGGATGAAATCGCCGAAGGTGACCGGCCGCAGCACCAGCGCGACCAGCCCGATCGCGGCCGCGGTGATGTACAGATAGCGAGCGGGCAACAGCGGGCGGAAAGGCTCTCCCGGCGGCTCGGGGGCGCGCTCGACGGCGTGCGGCCCGGCCGCGGGCTCAGCGGGTTCCGGCTCCGGCAGGAATCCGCCATGCCTGCGGTACAACAGCACAGCCACAATCAGCGGCGCCAGAATCGCCAGCGCGACTGCCCCGCCGTGCAGCCGGTAGAGCCAGTGCTCTGCGCGGAACAGGAACAAACCGATCAGGAACGCGTCGATCACATAGTGCCACACCAGAGTGGCGACGATGCCGAACCGCCCCAGCAGCCACGCCGCAGCCACACCGATGATGCCGACCTCGACGCCGCGAATGTATCCGGGCTGCTGCGGATAATTGGCGTGCAGGAAGCCCCACAGCAGGGCAGGCGCCAGCATCGCCACCCAGCGCCACCGCACCAGCCGCGCCACCAGCGGGATCGCCAGCAGCCGGAACCAGAATTCTTCCGCCGTCGACGCCATCAACGCAGTGGACACCGGATAGATCCACGCTACCGGCGTCGCCAGCACGTCGGAGTAGTCGATTTCCTGCGGGCTCCACACGCCGAAGCGCGACCCGATCAGGTAGAACGCCGTAAGAAACGCCATGTGGGCGGCGGCGAGTCCGAAACCGGCGACAGTCGCGCGAAAGAACGAGCGCGTCGCCATCCCGCGCAGGGTGAAAGCGGCGGCCAGCGGAAGCTGCTGCGGAAAGCGCTTTGCATAAAGAGAGGCGCCCGCGGCCGCTGGCAGCAGCACATAGAGGAAAATACCCACCGAGGCGCCCAGCGCCTCCACCAGGCCGATGATCTGCATCTCGCGGTAGCCAGACGTGGTCGCCATGCGGTCGATGGCGAAGGGCAGCGTGTTGATTTCGTTCAGCAGGTAAACAACCGCCACCACCGCGCTGATGCTCACGAGCGGGCGCCACCGGATCGCTCGCTGCCGGAGCCCGCGGATCAACAGAACCAGCGATGCAACCGCCAGCAAGGCATAAAGGCCTTGCGCAACGCCGGCGTAGAGTTCATTGCTCGAGCGCAGCTTTGCGAAGTCGCGCCGCCATTGCTCGGGTACGTAGAGGAATTCGGCGTAGCGCCCCACGCGATCCCCGTGCATGACCACTGTCCGGCGAATGGTCGCGTCCTTCGCCTTGAATCCCTGCTGCTCCCAGGTGAACACGTGATCGTCGCGATTCGGCCGGGTTTCGGTTTGGGCAGAGATCAGCTTGTGCGGCAGGCTGGTCTGGCTTTCCAGAAACGATTCGGCCAGCGCTCGAGCCGCCGGCTGATCGAGGCGCGCGCCGGCGTCGCTTTCTTTGATGCGGTGCTCGAATCCTGCCAGGCCCCCGCCGGGACGCAGGTAGACGAGCAGCTCTTCTTTTTCGGGCGGGCGGAACCAGCGGGCGCGCCATCGCCACACCGGCGCCTGTGACTCGATGAGCTGGTTGGCCCGCTCGAGCCCCAGCTCGCGCTCCAGATAGAGCCGCGCATCTTCGTCCGGATCAAAGAGCGTCAGATTGCGGAAGCCCGCTGTGCTGAAGCCGCGGCTCCTGAGGTATGCTTCCGCCTTCGCCGTGATCTGGCCGCTGGACAAAGGCAGCGACAGCGACGCCTGGGGAAAAGCCGCATTGTAGTTGTTCCACACATACGCCGTGCTGGCGGCGATCACGGCGGCCACAAAGGCCGCCAGCCGCCAATCGGCGGAGCGGAGCTTGGAAGAGGCTTCCATCGAGCCACAAAGGCCCTCATCGGCGAGGCGGCTTCTTCGCTCCAATGACGGCCGTCGTCGTTACTTCTTCTTCAGGCGGCTACAAGCCTGAGTGGCGCCGTTCGGATCGACTGCGGAGTTGCCTTCTTCGACGTAGGTGATCTTACCCTGCGTGTCGATGACGAACGTCGACCGGTTGGCAATGCCCCGTTCTTCGTTCAGCACCCCGTACTCCTTGGTCACCTTGCGCATGAAATCGCTGAGCAGCGGGAAGGTGGCTCCGGTCTGCTCGGCGAACACCTTCAGGCTTGGCGTGTTGTCCGTGCTGATGCCGAAGACCTGGGTGTCGTTGCCCTCAAAATTGGAGATACCAGCCTGGTATCCTTTCATCTCCTTCGTTCAACCACCGGTGAACGCGGCCGGAAAGAACGCCAGCACGACGTTCTTCTGGCCCCGGAAGTCCGAGAGTTTCACCGGCTTGCCGGACGTGGACGGGAGCGAGAAATCCGGCGCCATGTCCCCGACCTTCAGGTGGCTCTTGCCGCCTTGCGCGTAGAGGCTGGCAACGGTCCCAGTGGCTGCCAGCAGGAATGTGACTCGATTCATGAACCCCCCTTTGAGAGCGTACAGCGCCGGCCCGCGCAACTGAACACTCCAGGAACTCGTGATTGCGTGTCGAGGCCGGTCTGCTTGCGCGCGAGTTCCTCACAAGAAGGTATCAGCAGGGGGCAGGGGGACGCAAGTTGGCTGTTTGTAAAGACGCGCCGCAGTGCGCGCAGTGGGACCAGGCTGGTTCCAGGCGCCTATGGCACTGGGGACATGTCTGTGCCAGGGCCGTTCCGCACGAAGGGCAGAAGGGGAACCGGGCGCTCACAGCCGCGCCGCACTTCGGGCAGCCTCGGGGGAGAGGATAGCGCACGATGAAATATAGAATGATCCCGATCGCGTTGGGGATCAGGATGGCCAGCAAGGTCCACATCACGTGTCGCATCCCTCGCCGCCGGGCGTCACCGTAGACGTAGCCGATGAACAAGACGTAAAGGAACATCATCAGCGGCACGCCCGCGGAGAACACCACCTTCAACCATTCCGGCCAAGCGCCCATTCCCGGTTCGTGCCGATATGCGACGAACCAGAGAATGAGCACCAGCCCCAGGTACACGCACCCGGCCGTCACCCAGGCTGCGCGCGGAACCACCTTCATCTCTTCCCGCATCCGGCTCACAAAACCCTCCTGATCTGGCGGCCTCTCCCTAACATCACCGCCGCCGTAGCCGCCGTCATCCAAACAACCACGGTCGAAAGCATGAACCAGGTCCACCCGTTCACCAGATTGGCGCCTGGGACGCTTACGACGCCTCCCGTGAAAACCCGTGCCAGAATCCAAAACGTCAGACCTGTGGCCCAGCCGAAAACCGCCAGCGCGCCGAGCATAAGGTCGTTCCCGCACCTGCCGGCCGCCACGGCGCGCTCGTTCGCTGCACGCTGATCGAGGATCAGCGCCCGAGTGCGCTCCATCAGGTCCGCGGGCGCCGATGGCTGCGGCAGTTGTCGCAATCCTTGTGCGTATGTTCGCCAGGCGTCCAATTCGCGGCGGCAGTCCTGGCATGCGTTCGCGTGCCGCTCGACGCGCATCGACTCGGCGGGATCGAGCGCGCCCGCCGCCGCCAGCGCCAGCATTGCTCGAACGCACTCATGCTCGCTCATTTGCTCCGTCCTCCTGAAAGTTGCGATTCCACCACCCCGCGGAGGCTTTCCAACGCCCGATGCAACCGGCTCTTCACAGTGGACAGCGGCACTCCGGCAACTTCGGCAATCTGGTCCAGCCTCATCCCTTCTTCGAAACGCAGACTCACCACTTCGCGATGGATGGCCGGCAACCGGTGCACCGCTGCCGCCAGAATCACGCCGCGCTCGGACTCGAGCAACTGTCCGAGCGGGTCCGCGCTGCCCGCCGCCAGCCGCTCTACCCGCGCCGCCCCGGATTCGTCCGGCTCATCCAGGCTGATGTTGCGTTTCCGCCGCAAATGATCGATCGCGAGGTTGCGAGCCACCGAGAACAGCCACGTGTCGAAACTTGAGCGTCCGTCGTAGTGACGGATCTTCTCCATCACGCGCAGCCAGGTTTGCTGAAAAAGATATTCCGGCCAGCGCGTCCATATCGCCGCGTCTAACGCGTGCCATCTCATCGTGGCCGGCGGAGAGCCTCTCCGGATTCATGGCAGCCGCGAGGATCATGGTACCAATTCACATACGAATGAGCGGCACAAAAAGACCCATAAAGCGACAAGGATCGCGCGGCACACGCACTCCGCGGCAGGAGACAAGCCGATGACCCTGGAACCAGCTCAGTTGCGTGATCTTGCCCAACGCTATACCGCGGCGTGGTGCAGTAAGAACCCTGCCGGCGTGGCCGCATTTTACTCACCCAACGGCTCGCTCAGCGTCAACGGTGACGCTCCGGCAGTGGGGCGGCACGCCATCAGCGAGGTCGCTCAGGGATTCATGACCGCGTTTCCGGATCTGGAGGTGCTCATGAACGACGTCCTCGTTCAGGGTGACCATGCTGTTTACCATTGGACACTCGCCGGCGCCAACACCGGGCCGGGCGGGACCGGGCAGCGGGTTCGCATCAGCGGGTTCGAGGTATGGGAGATCGGTGTGGACGGGCTGATCGCCGAGTCACGGGGCTACTTTGACAATGCCGCTTACCAGCGTCAGCTCAAGTACGGTCTTGATTGAATCCGGAGGCTGCACCGGACAAAATAAAGCATGCCTTTCCTCGACGATCTCGACTCTGCCCTCGCCGGGCCTGATCCGCTTGCACGCGCCCTGGAACTCACCATCCGGCACTTCCGGGCGGATTCAGGCTCCCTCCATTTGCTCGGCGACGGCGGCGTTCTGCATCTTCGAGCCGCCAGTGGCATTCCGGAAGCAGTGCTGGACGTCGTTCGAACGGTCCCGGTCGGCAAGGGCATGGCCGGGCTCGCCGTCGAGCGCAAACAGCCGGTCAGCGTGTGCAACATCCAGACCGACACCAGCGGCGATGTGCGCCCTGGCGCCAGGAAGACAGGCATGGAGGGCGCGATCGTCGTGCCGGTGATGGACGGCCGGCGCGCCGCCGGGGCGCTCGGCATTGCCAACCGCGATGAGCGCACCTTTACTCAGGAAGAGATCGAGCTGCTGCTCGAAGTCGGCCGGCGGCTGGCCGCAGGGCAGCCCTCCGCGCTCAGTTCCTGATGCGCGCCAGCCAGGATTCGTGGATCAGATCTTCCCGATGGCGCTGCCAGGAGGCTTCGTCGAAAACCGAGAGTTGCGCTCGCGTCAGCGCCGGGATACGCTGCTGGATCGCCAGCGTGCCCCCCTCGCGGTCGTAGGTGGCATAAAGCGGATCGAGCGGCACTCCGTTGTCGATGGCCCAGCCGGCGATGCGTGTCTGGGGCAGCTTGTAAATCTGCCCGGTG
>JACQDF010000209.1 GCA_016201205.1 Acidobacteriota bacterium | reverse complement strand
CTTGAGGATTCCAATACGGCGGGCAAACTCCGCCTTCTTGACCCTTGCCGTAGCGTCCGCCCTTCCACTGGCGCTTGCCGTCCTTGAGGTCGATGCACGCGAGTATGCCGCCGTCGAAGGCGAAGAGCATGGCCTCTGTGAACGACGAAGTCGTTGAAGTTGGGCTTCAGCCCTTTCGACGTCCAGCGCTCTTCGATGGTCCATCCGCCGGGTCCGTGCGCGACGGCGATGCGGCGCAGGCCGGCCCCCCCCATTCCCTCGTCGCCGGCGCTCATCAGGACGTCGCCATCCGAGGCCAGGGCCGGCTGCACGATGCGGACGCCCGCCGGCCACGGGTGCTCCCAAAGAAGCTTGCCGTCGGCCGGCGCGACGCTGATCGCGCCGGCTCCGCTCATCAGTAGGACCTGCGCGACTCCGTCGATCGTCAATAGATGTGGCGAGCTGTAGCCACCGCCGCCGTTCGGGCCGAACCAGCGCGGTTTGCCGGTGGCCAGGTCGTAGGCGGCGAGCCGGCCGGCGGCCGCGACAATGACAAGGTCATGAACCACCAGCGGCGAACTCGAGAAGCCCCAGCCCGGAAGCTTGGCGCCAGTGTCGGACGCCGCGTTGCGAGTCCACACCACGGCGCCGTTCCCAGCGTCGAGCGCGTTCAAGATTCCCGTCGCGCCAAACGTATATACGCGTCCGTCTTGGAGGGTCGGCGTCCCGCGAGGACCGGGGCCGCCATTTGACTCCCAGAAGCGGGCCGCGTCGCGGTGCATCCACACCGGCTTGCCGGTGGTCGTGTTGTAGCAGGCGACGACCTCGTCGTCACCTCGCTGCTCCTGGGTGTAAAGGAGGTCGCCGCGGACCGCGAAGGATGACCAGCCCGGTCCGATCGGCCTGCGCCACATCTGGACCGGCGGCGACCGAGACCAGTCGGTCTCGATCCGGACGCCGGGGATGATGCCGTCGCGATGGGGTCCGCGGAAGCCGGGCCAGTCGGCTCCTGTCTTTACTGCCGCCGGAGCAGCCGGGAGTGCCGCCGGAGCGGCCGGGAGCGCCGCCGGCTGGTCGACGGCTTGGGCCAGGAGCCGTTCCTCGGGAGTCTTCGACCAACGCCACGCAAGATCGGAATCGCCGCTGCCGCTGATGCCACCGGTGCGTAGGAGCGTCCACACGGCGCAGGCGAGCAGGATGGTCGCGACCATCGTCGCGCGCCGAGGCCCGTCAGAGAGGCGACGACTGGCCACCACGCCGGCAACGAAAACGAAGCTCAGCAGCGGGATGGCGTAGATGAAGAACAGCATCCCCATCCCCGCCTTCGCCAACGACACGTGGATGATCCGCGATGTCCCGTACAACGCGACGA
This sequence comes from Acidobacteriota bacterium, assembly GCA_016201205.1. GTDB lineage: Bacteria > Acidobacteriota > Terriglobia > Bryobacterales > Bryobacteraceae > CADEFT01. The sequence goes on along the minus strand of JACQDF010000209.1, from coordinate 10,968 downwards.
TCATCAGGACGATGGCGCCCACGCGCTCGGACCAAGGCGCCCGGCTGAAAAACGCCCACCACACGACGATAGCCAACCCGCCCACGGCTGTGCCAATCATCCCGTAAAACGGGTCATCGGGGAACACGACGGGCAGGATAAACCAAGCCAGACACTGCAGCACCGCGAGGGCTACGCCGGGCCACAGCCGCAGCGGCTTCTGAAGAGTCGGTTCGTCAGTCTGTGCGATGGCCATGACAGGTCATACGCTCCCCACAGGCCGCTTGTTCGTTAGAAACTGGACGCTTCCCCCAATACCCGAGTCAGAAAGGTCTTACGCGGATTTTGACGTGTTCAGATTAGTAGTCTATGGTTTACAACGAGTTCTTTGGTTTTGATCCGGGGGCGCATCCAGTCTTGGAAATCGGTTTTGCGCCGCAACGTGTGCAGGCGCTATAGTGGCTCGGTTCCGCCAAGACTTTATCCCCGGAAAACCGAGAACGAGCCATGAGAAAGATTCGTCTCCCGAAGAGCGATCTGCCAGAGCAGATCGCTGATGCCATTCGCCAAGCCTGGCCGGAAGGCGTCATCGAGATGCCGGTCAACATCGACGAGGCTCCGTTCTGGGACGTATACCCAAAGCTGAAGGCGGGCCTGTCCCGCATTCAGGGATCCGCCGTATTCTATGAGCACGAGCCTCAGGGCGGGCCGCACTGGGGCGAAGGCTCGGATCCGGAGGAGGACCCGCCGGAGTGGAACGAAGAACCGCGTTCCTACTACCTGTTCTTCATATCCCTGCTGGATGACCGCTTCCGGTTCGAGACTGACACCATCGAACCCGATGAGGATGGCGTCGAGCAGCGGTTTCAAGGCGAGGGCAGGATCGGCTGTGTCGTGGGGGTATCCCTGGTTGCCCCCTTCGCCGTGGTCACGCTGGACGAGATGGAGGTCTTCGAAAACGGATCGCAGTCGGACCCCGATGTTGAGCCCCACATCTTCAGTCTGGATGGGCGGAAGCTGGACATGGAGGAACGCTACCGGGAAATGGTCGACGACGAGGGGTTGGCGGTTTTGCGGAAGCTCCAGGCCGAAATTGTCCGTATCCTGAATGATTTTGAGATTGCTGTCATTTCCGAAGAGGATCTGGACAAGCCGGTTGCGTGGTTGCGGGCCGACGACGAAGTTCTTGTGGGACACGCCGGCGAACCGATCACCGTTCGGCGGGCATTCTTCTTTCACGGGCTATAGCGACATCGGCGAGTTGGACAGCTTGCGGTTTTGCGCCATTCCGCTTCTCGGCGGTATAGTGGCTGCGAATGAGATTCGAGAAGATCTGGATCGAGCAGTGCACAGCCACGAAGAGGATCCGGCGGCGGTTCGGTGCAAAGAGCGCGCTTGACTACCTGATTGGCGAGAAGTTGCTGCACTTCGCCGACGCGGCGGAGCAGCGGACCGAATTCGCAAGAGAGTTGCCCAGATTCCTGGCAGCTATATGGCGCCTCTTCAACCAATACGAGATCGCGGGCTATGTTGCGAGCCTCAAGCCCAAGCCGAGGAAGAGATTACGCAGTCTGCTCTACCTCCGGTGAACTCACCGCAGATCCGGCAACTCCTCGCGGGACAGCAGCAGCCGGATCGACCGCCCTTGGCCGGGAGTCCTCTCGATCAGGCCGTTGGCCTCCAGCGTGAGCACCATCTGGTGTACCGAAGGCGGCGTGACTCGAAAGTAATGTTGCATGTCGGCCTCCGCCGGCGGCCTTCCGTTCACTTTCCTGTAGTAGTGGATGAAAGCCAGGTACTGGCCCTGCTTTTCGGTGAAGCGCTTCTTCATACCGAGGAAGATTGTAGAAACTGGACACTTCCCCAAATACCCGAGTCAAAACGGAACGTCGTCGTCTGAAATCACTTCCGGAAGCTGTGCCTCCTGCGAAACGGCCGGCGCCGGGGCGGCCGCCGGACGCGGGGGGACCGCGGCGCGCGGCATCGATACCATGCCGCCCGACTCCGACGACTGCTCCCCTCTACTGCCCAGCAGAATGATCTCCTCGACGACGACTTCCGTTGTGTAGCGCTTGTTGCCGTCTTTGTCCTCGTAACTGCGAGTTTGCAGGCGGCCCTCGATGTGGACCTGCTTGCCCTTGGTCAGATAGCTGGCCAGATTCTCGGCCCGCCAGAGGACAACATTGTGCCAGTCGGTTTCGTCCTTCCATTCGCCGGTCTGAGAATCTTTGATACGCCGCGTGGTGGCCACGGAAAAGGTGGTGCGGGCGACACCGCTGGGTGTGAATTTGGTTTCCGCATCGCGGCCCAAATTGCCCAGGAGGAAGATTTTGTTGATGCTTCTGCCTGCCATACTCACTGCACTGTATCACGCGGCGCGGGGAAGGGGAAAGCCGGCGCTCACGGCGGACGGGCACAGCCAATCGGCGCCCCGGTCACAACCGTTTGAGCCCGCTGGTACTTTGCGCCAAATGACGCTAATATTTTCGTTTGCAGAACCGACAAGTTGTTGGATAATACGGCTACGGGGGGTTTTGCCCGCTGGTTGGGGAGCCGGACGGAAAAGTTTCATGGCCGCTCGAACGGAGGATTTTTTCCGCCGGCAGGCATATAATCAATACGGCTGGTGGTGCGTGGGATGAACGGTTGGCTGGCAGTATCAACGAGTAGGGAGCGGAAGGGGAAGGCTGCCCGCGTCTGGCCAGCCACGGTCTGTGGATTGGCCTTGCTGGGTTCCCCGCTGGCCAGCGCGCAGGTGCTGATGCTGGGGAGCGGTCCGGGCGGCGCTGTGCGCATGTTCAACACCGACATGGCGGTGATGGAGATGCAGGAGGCGCGCAAGGATCTTCCCTGCACAGTCAATCCATCCGCCAAGGCCCAGCTTGGCTTCGATCTGAAATTCCACGCCGGCTACGACGTGTCGATTCCCATGCGCGATCTGGCCGGCATGGAGAATCTGCTCACCATTCTCTTTCGCGTCACCCCTGAGAACAGGAAAGATGAACCGGTCTACTTCACGCAGCGGGTCAAGGTGCCCTCGATCGAAGAAGACTCGAGGGGGGAGGCCTTCCTGCAGGGCATCTTCGACATCGGGGAAGGAAAGTATCACATCGACTGGCTGATGCGGGACCGCAGCGAGCGCGTCTGCTCGTTCTATTGGGATACGGAGGCGAACCTTCCCCCCAAGGACAAACAGATCGCCCTGGGAATCCCCCCCAGCGGCATTCGGCCGAGCGACACCGAGCAATTCCGCGAGGAGCCTCCAGTGGAGCGCAATGCCGAAGCTCCCCTGATGGTGAAAGTTTTGATCAATTTCGCTCCGCAGAACTCGCGGTCGGCAACCCTGCTTCCCCTGGATACGTCTGCTTTAGTGTCCATTCTGCGAACGATAGCCAGGGAGCCAAGAATTCACAGGTTTACGATCGTGGCGTTTAACTTGCAAGAGCAGCGTGTGGTCTACCGCCAGGAAGAGGCCGACCGGATCGATTTCCCCAAGCTGGGAGATGCCTTGAACACACTCAAGCTGGGCACGGTGGACTGGAAGCGGCTGGCGAGCAAGAAAGCAGACACCGAATTCCTCACCGATCTGATCCTCAAAGAGGCAGGGGGGGAGAATCATCCGGATGCGCTGATCTTCGCCGGGCCGAAGGCGATGCTCGAAGCGCCGGTGCCCAACGAGTCGCTGCGGGAAGTGGGCGAGCCGGAGTTTCCCGTGTTTTATCTCAATTACAACCTCAATCCGCAGTTCACCCCCTGGCGCGACACCATTGGCCACGCCGTCAAGTTCTTCAAGGGCCAGGAATTCACCATCAGCCGGCCCAGGGATGTGTGGTTCGCGGTTTCCGAAGTCGTCTCGCGCATCGTAAAATCAAGACATGGGAAGCAGCTTCGGTCTGCTTCGGGCAATTGACATGCTTCAGGTAGCTCTTCTCGCTTTGGGATTGGGCATTCCCAGTCCCGCCGCCGCGCAGGCCAATCACGCCAAGAGCCTGGCGCCTTTCGTCCCTTCTCCCCAGAACATCGTCGAACACATGCTCGACGCAGCTGCTCTCAAACCGGGCGAGACTGTATTCGACCTGGGCTGTGGCGATGGCCGCATTCTGATCACGGCCGCCCGGAAGTATCGCGCCAAAGCAGTTGGCGTCGAGCTGTCCCCCAAGCTGGCCCAGATGGCGCGCGACACGGTGCAGCGCAATGGACTCAAGGACAGTGTGACGGTGATCGAAGGCAACCTGCTGGATGTGGACCTGTCCGGCGCGGATGTCGTAACCCTTTATTTGCTGACAGAATCGAACTCGAGGCTTCGCCCGAACCTGGAGAAATACCTGAAGCCGGGAGCGAGGGTTGTTTCGCACGATTTCGAGATCCGCGGATGGAAGCCGGCTCGGGTCGAGGAAGTTCAGGCGCACCGGCGGGCGCACAAGATCTACGTCTACGAGGTAGGGAAGTAGGATCGCCCGCCCCACGGTCGCGCACCGAGGAGGCGGACGGCGGAAGCGAACCCCACCAATCCGAGACATCCCCAGGCAAACCAGTCGCCATGTTCCGTGTAAGGCGTGATGCCTTTGTCAAAGGAAAACCGTGTTCTAACCGCCATCTGCTGGTACGGGTTCACCTTGTGTGTCAGACGCCCGGCCGGATCGATGGTGGCCGTAATCCCATCGTTGGTGGCGCGAATCAGCCAGCGCCGGTTCTCCGCGGCCCGCATCCGGGCGATCAGCAGGTGTTGTTCCCGGGCCGGGGACCGGCCGAAATAGCCGTCGTTGGAGAGATTCACCAGCACTTGCGCTCCCGCGGTCACGAATTCGCGCACGAAGTGAGGGAACACGGATTCGTAGCAAATGAAGACCCCGGCCCGTTTGCCGGCGACGGGAAACGTCACCAGGGTTCGCCCCGGCGCGAAGTTTCCCGCCTCCGCCGAGATCTTGTTGATCCATCCAAACAGCGGTGGAATGAACTCGCCGAAAGGCACCAGGTACATCTTGTCGTAGCGGGCGACAAAGCTGCCATCCGGCCCGATCATGTACGCCGAATTGAGGGGCTCGCCGGCGGGTGTGTGGCCGACGGCGCCGAACAGGAGGCTGGCTCCCGTCAGCCGAGTCAACTGTGCTGCCTGCTCCCTCAGGAACGGATCGGTTTCGTAATAAAAAGGCACAGGCGCCTCCGGCCACAGCATCAGTTGGGGAGGCGGGTGCGCCTGCCGGGCCGAGTCGAACGAAAGCAGAGCCATCTGCCGGATCGTGTTCTCGGTCATTTGCGGAGTCCAATCCTGGCGTTCCTCGATATTGGGCTGCACCAGGACCGCTGTCTGTTTGCCGTGTTCCCGCTCCGGCGCCGGCGGCAGCAGATACAACAGCGGCAGCAGAAGCAGGGGCGCCAGCTCACGCCGCGGCCGTCGCAGAATCAGAAGGGCGACGGCTGCGTTCATCATGGCGAACACAAATGAGAGCCCGTAGACGCCGGTGATGGGCGCCAGGCGCATCGGAATCTCCATTTCGATGCCGGCGTTGCCAAGCGCCAGCCATGCGAAACCCAGCGGCCCGTGCGTGCGCTCGAGGCCCGTCCACAGAGCGGCCACCAGCAGCAGCGTCCATCCTGAGACGCGACCGCGAGGGAGCGGTTCTTCCATGAGATACCGCGCCGCCCACGTAAAGAAAGCCATATGCAACCCCTTGGCCAGGCAGAACAGCAGGAAGGCGAGCCATGCCAGAGGTACGCTGAGCCCGGCATAGTTCTGCAAAACAAACCCGATCCAGTAGCAGACGCCAAACCAGTAGACAAAGCCGGCTGCCCAACCGATCAAGGCGCGCCGAAGGGGCCGCGGCTCCCAGGCTGCCGACAGCACCAGCGGCGTCAAGGCCAGCGGCGCCAGCCAGACGAATTCACAACGCGGGAAGACGAGAATCAGCAGCAGACCGCCAGCCAGAGCGAGTGCGAGGGATTTCACACCGGGGATGCTTCCTCGGCCGCCAGCTCCGCCATGTAGGAACTGCGGACGAAGGGGCCCGCAAACACCATGCGGAAGCCGAGGGACAGGCCGTACTCGCGATACGAATCGAATTGCGCGGGCCTGACGTATTCGGCCACGGGAAGATTGCGGCGCGTTGGCTGCAAGTACTGCCCGATGGTGGCTACATCGACGCTCACCGCACGCAAATCGCCGAGCAGCGCCTGCACCTCTTGTTGCTTCTCGCCCAGGCCTACCATGATGCCGGACTTGGTGAGGATGGCCGGATGCGTCCGGCGGACATGCCAGAGCACGGCCAGCGACTGCTGGTAGTCTGCCTGCGGACGCACTCTGCGGTACAGCCGCGGCACGGTTTCCAGGTTGTGATTGAAGACGTGAGGGCCTGCCTGGAGCACGCGCTCGACGGCTTCGAAATCGCCGCAGAAATCGGGCGTGAGCACCTCGACGCGGGCTTCAGGCAACGCACGGCGCACCTGGCGAACGGTCTGGGCAAAGTGCGCCGAACCGCCGTCGGGAAGGTCGTCGCGATTGACACTGGTGATCACCACGTAGCTGAGGCGCATCCGGGCGGCCATGCGGGCGACATTCTCCGGCTCGTTGGGATCCAGCGCGAACTCATGCTTTTCCGGCGAGCCCTTCGGGACAGCGCAGAATCCGCAGCCGCGCGTGCAGAGGTTTCCCAGAATCATGAAGGTGGCCGCGCCGCGGTGGAAGCACTCGTGGACATTCGGACATCGGGCCGATTCGCAGACGGTGTGCAAGTGATGCCGGCGCAGATCCCGTTTGAGCAGTGTGACGGATTCAGAGTGGGTGGCGCCTTTGCGCAGCCATTCGGGCAGCCGGGAAACAGGCGCCGGGCGGAGCTGGACGAGCGGCTCGGTCACTAATATTTCCGCACGATCGGCTTCTGGAAGCCGGCCTGTTCGAGATCCGCGCGTGCTTTGGAAACGGCGGCAGCATCGGCGAGCGGGCCGACGACAACACGGAAGATGGACTCATTTGGCCCGGGAACGACAGTGGCCACAAATCCCTTTCGCTTCAGCACGTCGGCGATAATCTCGCAGTCAGGCCGGGTCGAGGCGACCACCTGGAGGAATTGCTGCCCTGCCGCCGGCTCGCCGGAAGCCAGCAGCACCGGCCGCTTTCCGGAAGCCGCAACAGCGGGCGGTTCGGAAACAGGAGGCTCCGCTTTCCTGGGTGGTTCTTTCTTTGCTTGCTTTCCCTCGGGTTTCGTCTCGGGCGGCGGCGGCTGGGGAGTGGGCTTCGGTTCCACGCGAGGCGGCGGAGCCGGTTTCCCCGTCTCGGCAGGTACGGGCTTCGGTTCGGGAAAAGCGCTCGGAGGAGGCTCCCGCTGCGCCCCCGACGGGTCCACCATGATCGGCTCCGTTTTGCGGGCAAAGTCACCCACCGAGTTCTTCCCCACGATGTAGCCCATCGTGAAGAAAACTCCAAGCAGCACGACAACGATGAAAAAGACGCTGAGCAACTGCTTGTTGCCCAGGATCAGCTCAAATTCCCCGTCTTCGGTGCGCGCCATGACCTGTTCCTGGATGACCTGTTCCTAGTATGTCGAGGACGCCCCGCCTGCGTCCCTCCTACTGTCGAGCATATATCGGCGGAGCAGGGCCAGACAACTAGAGGTCTGAGTCCTAAATTCGCTGTGGGGCGGCCAATCCTGGCCGCCAGCCGGCCTTCCGGCCGGCTGGCGCGTCGCCCGGACGCGTTCCATCAAGTACAATCAAGAAATGCCGGCCGCTGCGCCGAAGTATCTCATCGATCAGATCAAGGCAGGCAACGCCGTGCTTTTTGCCGGCGCCGGGATGTCGAGGCTGTCGAGGCCGCCCTTGCCCGGCTGGAGCGATTTGCTGGGAGGGCTCATCGATTGGGCCGCTGGCCGCGGCATTCCACTGGATGCCGGGCCCATCCGCAGACTTATCGACAAACGAAAGCTGCTGCTGGCCGCCGAGACGCTGACCGCCGCAATCGGCAGGAGCGAAATCTGCGAGTACCTTCGGGATACGATGCGACGGTCCAATCCGAAGCCCGGACCCGCACACAAGCTGCTTCGGGAGATCCCCTTCGCGGCCATGGTAACCACCAACTACGACAAGCTGATCGAAGATTCGTTCTCCCCCACTCCGCCATGCTACACGCAGTTGAATGCATCGGGATTGATGAGCTGGCTGAGAACGCCACAGCGGGCCATCATCAAGATTCACGGTGACGTCGACGACTGCGAGTCCATTGTGTTGGCCACGCGCGACTATGCGGCAACGAAGTTTGACAATGATCCGTTGCGCCAGTTCCTCAACACGGTGTTCCTTAAGTGGACGGTGATTTTCGTGGGCTACGGCCTTACAGATCCGGACCTGATGCCTTTGCTCGAGGAGTTGAAGGCGCGCATGCAAGGGTACAATGGACCCCATTTCGCCCTGTTGAACACCGAAGATCTCGAGCAAGTGGAGATTGACGCCTATTATGATGACTACCGAATCCGCGTCATTTCCGACAACGCAGGCAGCCATCCGGACATCGAGGGGTTCCTGCGCCAACTGCCGACGGCGCTGGCGGCCACGCCCAAGCCTGTTGCGCCGGCCGAGGAGTGGCCGCTGGAAGTGGCGAAGCTCCTCGAGGCGATGGGCCACCGCGACCTTGTTGCGAAGGGTCCGTACTACCTGGGCGAGCGGAGGGCGGCTTCCGGCGAGTACCGCCGTGTGATTACACGATATTTCCCGTCGATGCCCACGAAGGAGGATCTGGCCGCGCTCGGCGGACGGCGGGAGCACGATGCCATCGTGATCACTGCTGCGCCTGCGTCTGATGACATCGCCGCCGAAGCTGCCAGGCTCGGCCTCGAGATCTATCACCGCGAGGAGTTCCTGTCGCGGCTCGCTGATTTCGGCCCTTATCTCAGCAGGCTCCGGGCAGAGTACGAAAAAGAGAAGATCGAGCGGTACTTCGTGCCTTTGAGAATCAAGCTGGAGAAGCCGGGAGAGAAAGAGGCCGATCCAATCCCGCTCGATGGCTTCATCCAGGATTGGCTGGCGGATCCTTCCAGGAATCATCTTTCGCTGCTGGGCGATTTCGGCACGGGAAAAACATGGTTCTGCCGGCGGCTGGCCAACCAGCTCACCCGGAAGCAGGATCGTGTCCCGGTCCTGATTGCTCTGCGCGACTATTCCCGCGCCTACGACGTCGAGCAGATGGTTACCGACGCAGTGGTGAATCGCTTTCAGGTGGCTCTGCCGGCCGGCTTCAAGAGCTTCCAATGCCTGAACGAGGCGGGCAGGCTGGTGCTGATTTTCGACGGCTTCGACGAGATGGAGCGGCGTGTGAGCGACTACCGCATCGCGAAGGAGAACTTCGAGGAGATTGCGCGGCTGGTTTCTCCTCGTGCCAAGGTGATCCTGACCTGCCGCACGGCCTTCTTTCGCACTCGCAAGGAAGAGGAGGAGACGTTGCACCGCGAAGGCCTCCCCGTCCGCGTGAGGCACGGGGAAGAAGAGATTGAGCTGGCCGGAAGGAAGGGCTTTGATCTGGCTCACCTCTGCGAGTTCGACGAGGAGCAGATTCGCCGCGCCCTCCAACTCCGAATCCCGGAGAAGTGGGAAGACACTTTCAACCGCATCAAGCTGCTGCCCAACATCGAAGACTTGTCGCACCGTCCGGTTTTGCTCGATATGATCGCGCAGACTCTGCCCAGGATCGTCCGTCCGGAAGATCTGAACCTGGCCACTTTGTACCAGGAGTACACGGAGGAACTGCTGAAATACCGGGTCACGGACATCTCCCCGGAGGCCCGCCGGGGCTTTGTCCGGACAATCGCTTTGCGGATGAAGCCCGAGAACAAGTACACCATCCCCCATACCGAGTTCCCAACGCTTGTGGACAGCTACTTCCGCCTCGAAGGCAACCCGGAGAAGATCGCTTACTATGAGCGCGACATCCGCACACAGTCGTACCTGGTCCGTGACGATCCCGGCAATTACAAGTTCGCGCACAAGTCGATTCTCGAGTACTTTGTGGCACGGGTTGTCGCGGAGATGCTCGAGCGGGGCGACATCTGCGACTGCCCGCTGACCGATGCCATCGCCACTTTCGCGCACTACCTGCTGGCGCCTGCGCATCCCTACGAAAGGCGCATCCAGGACGGCATGGTGTACGTTCCAGCCGGTCCGTTCATTTTCGGATCCGAGAGCGAGTCCAATCTTCAAATCGCCAGCATCCCCGAGCCGTATTGGATCGATCAGTTTCCGGTGACCAATGCCCAGTTCTGCGAGTTCCTGAATGCCAAGAGACCGCCGGAGAAGGAACTGGAGGAGTGGATTGACGTGGGGAGCTCGAGAATCTATGCCGGACGCACGTATTCGGTGAAACAAGGCTACGAGAACCACCCGGTGGTCTGGGTAAGCTGGCACGGGGCGAACGCTTACACCCGGTGGGCGAACAAGCGCCTGCCCACCGAGCAGGAGTGGGAGAAAGCCGCCCGCGGAATCGATGGTCGGCGCTTCCCGTGGGGGGAGGACTTCGACAAGACAAGATGCAATACCCGGGAAGGCGGCGTCTACGACACAACCCCTGTAGGCCGTTACGGGGCTCCAGGGGCGTCGCCGTTCGGCTGCGAGGACATGGCCGGCAATGTCTGGGAATGGACCAGTAGCCTATATCGCAAAGATGAAGACGACCGGGTTGTGCGGGGCGGGTCGTGGCGCCGCGGCCGTTCGGGCGGCTTCCGCTGCGCTTTCCGCAGCCGCAGCAGGCCGGACTACCGCTACGGCCTCGTCGGCTTCCGGGGCGCCAGGACATCCTAACCCTTTATACTTTTTTTTCTTACCCTTTTTCTTTCTTGATCGGGTTGAGGCTACGGGATTGCGCCCGTAGCCCCTCCCACACCACCGTACGTACGGTTTTCCGTATACGGCGGTTGAACCCAGCAGGGTCATGACGACTGTCCCGCAAGATCTGACGGCATGAGAAAACCGTAACGTCGTAGGACCGCGTTGGAGAGGGCCGTTTGGACT